>JANTHP010000056.1 GCA_024762395.1 Anaerolineae bacterium
TGCAATTTGCCGCGCGTGGTGTGAACGGCCGTAATCCGCCCCTGCTCCGTCTCAAACCCCAACAACTCCGCCTGCGTCAGGAAAGCTGCGCCGTAATTCGCCGCCGCTTTTGCCAATCCGGTTACAAACAAGTCGGGCGTGATGTGTGCGTCTTCCTGATGATGGATGGCGCCAATAATGTCGGGATGGATGGCCGGTTCCAGCGCCCGCGCCGCATCACCGTCCAACACCTCCAACTGCAACCCGAATCGCTGCATCTGATCCGCTTCATGACGGCCGTGCGCCCATCCCTTCTTTGTCCGATAAACCACTAAACCGCCGCGCTGCTCAAAATGACAATCCAGCTTTTCGGTTTCGATTAGCTCATGGAACAAGGCTAAACTGGCTCGCTGCATGTCGCGGATGGGGGGAACGGCCGTGTTGAACCATTTTTGGTTACAAAACGATTGAAACCGCCACAGCCAGCGCAACAAATCCAGATTCAGGCGGGGCTTGATGTAAAAAGGGCTTTCAGCATCCAGCAGCCATTTCAAACCCTGGGTGAGGACGCCGGGAGCAGGTATCGGCTCTGAAAGACCAGGGCAGATTAAACCGGCATTGCCGTAGGAACAACCGGAACCAATTTCACCCTTCTCGATAACCGTGACAACCACACCGCGCCGCGCCAAAAAATAGGCTGCGCTTACCCCAATGATTCCCCCGCCAATGATCAGCACTTCGTCACGCATCATGCCTCTGGTTGTAACAGCCACAATTTCAGCGCCAAATGCAGCGCCAGGCGCATGTTAGCCTGGTTCAAATCCTGACCGGTAAGTTCCTGTATACGTTCCAGCCGGTAAAGGAGCGTATTGCGATGGATGAAGAGCGATTCGGCCGTTTTACTGATGTTGCCATGATGGTCAAAATAGGCATCAAGAGTTTGCACCATGCTGCTGTTGTGCTGGGCATCGTATTCAGCCAACGGGCCGATAAGCTGTCGAGCAAATTCGCGCGCGATGGCAATATCCTCTAACTGGCCCAAAAGTTGATAAACACCCAAACTGTTAAAATCAACGGCATGATTCATATTAAGCCGTTCGCCCAACTGCATGGCTTGCAAGGCTTCTTCGTAAACGCCGGGCCAATCGGCTAATGTTTCTGCCGGGCCGCTGACACCGCCAATAAGTCGGGCGTCGGGAAATTCTTCGGCAGTGCGTTTGTAAATGCGGCGGGCCAAAGCGTACGCCGACTCCATATCCTCTTCATTTTTGAGCGCCTGGAATACACATACGTGTTGATCGCCATAGATATGAACCAGCGCCGCCCGACTGTGATTGGTCAGCAGCCAGTTGACGGCCGTTTCCAGCCGCCGCATCGAAGGTGTATCCGCCCCCGCCCATCTAAACGTCAAAATCGCATGAGGGACATTCGTGTCATGGTCTAATCGTCCGGCCAGCCGCTCAATCTCTTTCTTGGAAAGCGTCTTTGCCAGCAGCCCCTCCAAAAAGTCACCGCGCAGCAGCTTACGCGCTTCACTAACCGCTTTCGCCTTGGCCATCTCCAGCGCGCAGGCCGCCGCACCATGCTCGACTGTCAGGTTATCCAGATAATCCAGCTCGTCAGCCAGCCCCACTACAGAAAGATAACCCCGCGCCCGGTCGCCGGACACAATGGGACTGATGAGACGGCCCATATTTTCAACAGGCAGCAGTTGCTGCCAATAGCTCTGCCGCGCCTTCGCCGCCGCTTTCCGGTTTCGTAAAAGGGGTGGCAGTTGGCTGCGCTTGGTCAAAACCTCGGTTAGCTGCTGCAAGTCAAACGGGCTGCTGCGCGGCACGCTTATCGCCTGTATTTCCAGCCGTTTGTCTTGCACCAGCACAATTTTGCCCGTTAAATTGGACATCACATCCGTCATTGCTGCCAGGTTTTGACCCTCGCGGGACATTTCCGAGAGTTTGCGGTAAAGCTGCATACCCCGTTCACTGGTTGCAATCTGCCGGTCAATGAGCAGAGCAGAAATGGCGCGATGCGTTTGACGCGCGTTTGTGTTCGGCGGGACAACCAATAGAGGCAAGTTTAATTTGTCTGCGGTGGCGATAACCTCGTCAGCAACATCATGGAACAGCAGCAAACCGGCCGCCGATAGATCGGATATGGTTTGAAGTTTTAGTTGGAACGATAACGAGTCAATTTGTTTTTGTACAGGGAGGGGAATGAGAACGAGATCGTCCGCGTGAATTTGGTCGGATAAATCATTCCAATTGGTCAGCCAAACGACCCATTGCACGCTGCGCCGGGTTAAATTTGCGCCGGCCATGACGGCCGTAGCCAATGGCAGCGCCAGCCGCATAACATCCCCGATATTTACCTCATTCGGAAGCGCGTGTTTTGTGGTCATAAGGTTGCGTTGTGCTCCTTCATCGGCAAGCGAATTACAAAGGTCGTTCCTTCATTCACATTGCTAACAACATTAATGTCGCCTTGATGCTGCTCTACAATGCGATGACATGTTGCCAATCCCAGCCCAGTTCCCTTGCCGGGGTCTTTGGTGGTATAAAACGGCTCAAAAATATGGGCCAATTCTACCTGGGACATGCCTTTGCCGTTATCTCGAATCAATATCTGCACATGTTCGCCATCCGCTGCCAGCCTTGTTGTGATTTCAATCAGCCGATTATCCGGCAGCATTTGTACCGCATCCCGCGCGTTCACCAACAAATTAAGCCAGACGCTTTTGAGATGTTCTACGCTGGCAATAACATCCGGCAAATCTTCGGCCAAATCCAAAAAAACCTCAATGTTGGCTGTTTGTAATTGGTAATGCACCAGATCGAGTGCCTGAGCGATGGAATCATTCACATTGGCGGCGGTGAATTTGTAATGCTCCTGACGAGCAAAATCGAGCAGGCCGCGCACCACTTTGGTTGCTCGCTCGCCAGCCAGGGCAATCAAGTCAACCGATTCGTAGTTATCGTCCTCAACTGGGATGGTCATCTTCAAAATCTGGGCGTTGGCGTTGATGACGGTCAGCGGATTGTTGATTTCGTGAGCAACGCCTGCTGCTAACTGGCCGATTGCGGCCAGTTTACCCGCTTGCAGCAGGGAGCTTTCCAGACGGCGTTCTTCAGTGCGGTCTTGCCATAAAATGACGGCACGGGCGGCGCTGGCCTGCCGGCTGGGGATGGGATAGGCGTTGATGTCCCATTCACGGGGAAGATGGTCGGGGCCGTTCCATCTGACTGACCAATGCTGGGCTTTTTTGTGGGTCAATGTTTGCTGGGCCAGACAATGTTCGCAGGGAGATTGACGGCCGTAAAAAAGTTGATAACACGTCTGCCCGGCTAAGGCCGTGTTAATGGGTTCCAGATTATCTACTTTGCTTTTGTTGACGGAGACCAACTGCCAATCGTCGTTGATGGTGTAAATGGGATGCGGAATGCCGTCAATAAGGGCTTGCAGTGTGTTGCGCCCTTCCAGCAGTTCTTGTTGGCGCATGCGGATGCGGTTAAAGAGCCAGGCGTTTTCGAGGGCTTCGCTGATGGCGCTGGCGAGGGAGGCGGCAAGGTCCAAATCTACTTCGGTGAAGGGACCATCTTGTTTGTTGTAGGCGGTTAGGACGCCTACGGCGCGGTCGCGCACAACCAGGGGGGCGGCTATGATGGTGTGAATGGATGCGTAATGGGGGGCGTCTATGCCGGCCTGGAAACGGGGGTCGGCATGGGGATGGTTGAGGAATACGGCCATTCTCCTGGCAAATGCGGTCCCTATGATTCCCTGGCCCGGCGGGACGCGCGGCAACGAGTCGGTTTTTACTTGACCGTTTGGCCCGCTGATGTGTTGGTAACGCAGTTGGCCGCTTTCTAACATCAACACAGCGGCTGAGTCTACTTTTAGAACGGCATTGACCCCGGAAACGGCCGTTTCCAACACCTCATGCGTTTCCAAAGTTGCCGCCACCTGCTGCCCGGCTTGGTTAAGCGCCGCCAACTGCTCGCTTTGCCGTTGAAGCTGCTTTTCCAACTGCTGCGTGCGCAAAATCGTCTGCACCCGCGCCAGCAGCTCCTGCGGATAATACGGCTTGGTGATGTAATCATCAGCCCCAGCCGACAACGCTTCTACCTTTTCATGGCTGCCGGCAGCGGCCGTTAGCAGCACCACCCGCATATATTGCAAATCAGGATGCCGTCGAATCCAGTTCAACACATCCTGCCCCGACAGCACCGGCATCCGCATATCCAGCAGCACCAGGTCAATCTCCGCCTCAGTGCCAACCGTCGCTTGCAAAAAATCAATCGCCTCCCGGCCATTACTAGCCAACGAAACCTTATAATTCTCCTTCTTGGTAAGATAATCAGCCAAAGACTCGGCAATTTCCGGCTCATCATCAACCACCAAAATATGCGCCGTCGGTTTTAATTTTATATGGGGGGAGGCTGCCTGAATCATGTCTGGCAAATTGAAGAAAGACTAGAGATTAGAGCGGTTCCAATCTCTAGTCTCCAGTCTCTAATCCTTCGTCTTTTCCGAAGAGAACGTATACCCATGCCCTTGAATAGTGCGAATATAAATGGGCTGGCTCGGTCTTGGCTCAATCTTTTCACGCAAATTTTTAATATGCGCCCGCACCAATTCGGGACTGCCCGTATCGCGGGGATAATCCCACACATCTTGCAGCAGCTGCTGGCTGTTAAACACCTGGTCTACATGACTTAACAGGTGATATAGCAAGTCAAACTGCACATTGGTTAACAAAGAGACCCCATTAGGCGTCGTAACCTTAAACGCGCGGCAATCCAGGGAAACATTCCCCACAACAATCTCCGTCGGCGGTTCCGGTTCACTCTCTTGAGCATAAGCCCGCCGCAAAATAGCTTTCACGCGCAGTTGCAGCTCTTCCCTATTAAAGGGCTTGCTTAAATAATCATCGGCGCCGGCGCGGAAACCTTCTATTTTGTCTTCATCTTTGCCTTTCGCTGTGAGAAAGAGAACCGGAAGCTCAGCGAGAAGGGGATCGCCCCGAATCTGACGGCATACCTGATAACCGTCCATTCCCGGCATCATGACATCCAGAATGAACAAGTCGGGGCGGTGTCGCCGGGCTAACTGCAACCCTTCAGGGCCGCTGTTGGCTACCATCACCTGGTAGTCATACAACTTTAAAGTCCGCTGCAAAGTCCGGGAAACCAATTCATCGTCATCAATGACAAGGATTGTGGCCATTGAACTCACCTCTTTGAATTGATTACGCTGCCGTAACTACTAAGCCTCAGAGGTGACAGTCACTTATTATTCTGGAGAAAGTGACTGTCGCCTTAGTGGTTACGTGCTGCTAATAAAATGATGGATGTATTATGTGAACATCCTTTAATGAGTATAACAGATTTTGGGAAACTGGCTTAAAAAGAGCAAAGGGGCAAAGTTGCAAGGTGGCAAAGTTGCAAGGTGGCAAAGCGATGCAGCTACCCTGCTACCTTGCCACTCTGCAACCTTGCTAAAATAATTGTTCGCGTGAAACGTCGGGCGCTCGGTTTAAATACTTACTTTGAAAATTGTTTTTGAACCATGGGCCAGATGACGCCGCCAATACCGCCCAAAATAAAACCGAAAACGCCAAAGCATAAGGCCGTCATGACGCCGCCCATTGCACCGGCTGCTAAACCACTGCCAACGCCTTCCTGCAATCCGGCGGAAACGCCGCCGGAGATGGCGCTGAAAATAGCCAGGAAAATGCCGCCTGCGCCGCCCGCCAAAGCGCCGCCGATTGCGGCCGTTTGGGTATCTTCTTCGCCTGGGGCAAAGTAACCATACAACATACCAGCGCCGATGGGGATGAATATGCCGCCGCACAAAAAGCATATGGCGATAAATCCACCCACAAAAGGAATGAGGGATAGAATACCTAACAAAACAGCCACGCCTGCGGAAACACCGGCTGCCTTTAGAACACTGGGCATATGTAAATTATTCATTTTGAGCCTCCTAAAAAGAATTAGTATTTTGTAACTGTACAGGTTATTCCTGCAAAGGCAGGAATCCACAAGCTGGGATACCCGCGAAGGCGGGTATGACAGTCAAGAGACACCTGAATAGTTACATATTTTTATTCATCCGCGTCAATTCGGATGTATTTCAAACAAATTTACGATGATTGCCTTTGCGCCGACGGTAAAAACGAATGACAAAGATTAAAAATATGAGCGCAATGAGTCCGGCTAGAATGGGCAGCAGAATGGAAAGCAGCGATACGAAGAAGGAAATAATGTCTTCGACGATGCTGACAGCCCAGTTGCCGGTTCCGACGGTGGCGGCGGTGACGAGGGGACGCGCCGCGCCTTTAATGGCGTGAACGCTGCCGGCCAATATCAATCCGGCCGCCAGAGCCAGTACGGGATGAATGTCGGTGATGATGTTGGCATTGGCGGCAAACAAAATTGCGCCCGCAGTTGGCCGGATGAAGGTTTGGATGCCGTCGTTGAGGGTGTCTACGGCCGGAATTTTGTCTACGGTCATCTCGATGAGCAGCAGTACAGCTAAAATGCCAATGGCCCACCAACTGCCCATGACGTTGTATGGCTCGGATAGTTTGAGCAGGGGATCGGTGAGCGGGAAGCGGGCGGCCAGAGCGACCATCAACAAGGGGATGTAGGCGTTTAAGCCGGCGCTGCTGGCTAATCCGAACGCGGCGCTGATGCCGCCGAGAGCGTGAATCATTTTAGTCTTGTAGTCTCCAGTTGTTAGTCGTTAGTCGCTAGTCGCTGGTCTGGTGGCCGTTAAAGTCCGGGAAAGCCGGTCATGGTTCCGGTCAGGTTGAATCGGGTGATGCTGACGGCGCTGAGTTCGATGATGGTAAGGATGAAGCTGATGAGGAGGGGAACGGCCGTTTCCGACCATTTCACCATCTTCCCATCCCGTTTTAACAAAATCAGCAAAAACACCGCATTGATTGCTGTTAAGACCAGCAGCAGCCCGGCCGTACTTACAAGGGCCAATACGTACAAAATGGCGGGTTGGTTGCTGAGCAGGAGGAGAACGGCCGTACCCGCTGCTGCTAATAACCCCGTCAATTCCCGGAAGTTGCCCACCGGCGCGCGCCAAACCGGCTGCCGCCACAACGTCTGCGCCAGCGCCGGGAACGTAAACACGCCCATTGCCAACCCTGTGCCCATGCCCGTAAGCAAGCGCAGCCAGTTGCGCGGTTCATAAAGATGGGGGGCGTTGGGGAAAAAGTGACTGTATGAGTTAACGCCGTCAATGCCCATCACGCCGATGAACCCCAATAAAACCAACAAAATCGGCAAAGGGGGCAGCTCGCTCCAACGCATCCGCCCGGACAAGAACAGGGCTATAAAAACGAGGGAAACGCCCAGATACATACCGGTACAGCGAGCGCACAAAGGGAATTGACGGCCGTTAATCGAAAAAGACCGCTCTGTAATACGATGACAAACCGCATACCCCGCCCAATCGGCGCCAGTTAACGCATGGCTGTGGGTTAGATGGCTGGTTTCAGTAACAGTGTAAAACCCTATTGTCAACAACGCACCCAAAGCCACAAGCAGAAGCAGCCACCGGCGTACTTGTGGGCGCTGCCTCATAGTTACTGCCGCTTTGCGGGCAAATTTGCTTTGTATTGTCATCTGTTGTGGATAGAATACGTGTGCAATAACCTTTTGCTGAGTAGATGCGCTGATTATAGCATAAAAGGAGTGTAACTATACAGGTGACAGTCGCTTTTTCCAGAAGCATCAGCCAATGTCGCTTTAGTAAGTGACTGTCACCTCCGGTAGCTGTATAGTCACAAAGGAGTTTAAGGTGTCTAAAAGACCCACAAATTATTCCCGCCCCAAAACATTAGCGGAAGCGCTGCGCTTGTTGGCGCAGCCGGATACCGTTCCGTTGGGCGGCGGAACCAAGCTGCTGGCTGGCGATGTGACCGGCGCGGTAGTGGATTTACAAGAGCTAGGGCTAAATCAGATTGATTTAGCTGACGGCGAACTGCGCGTTGGCGCCACAACGACGCTGGCTGATTTGGCGGCTGCGCTGCCGGCAGGCGGCCCTGCCGATTTATTGCGAAAGGCAATTCATCAAGCAGGGCCAAATACGTACCGCCATGCAGCGACAGTGGGCGGCACAATTGCCAGCCGGCTGGCCGACAGTGAACTATTGGCGGCTTTGTTGGTATTGAACGCTTCGTTGAGGATGCCGGAAGACGCTGTTTGGTTGGCGGATTATTTGGCGATTGAGGAACGGCCGTCTACCCTCATCACCGCCGTCGTCATCCCCTGGGAAAATGGGCAGGGCCGCAGCGAGCGCACAGCCCGTACCCCGGCCGACACGCCCATCGTATCCATCACCTGCTGGCAGCCGGAAAATGCCTCTGTTCGATTGGCCGCGACGGGATTGGGGAAACGGCCGTTCCGCCTGACCAACGCCGAATCCATCCTGGCCGAAGGGGGCCCAGTCGAAGCCGCCGCCCAGGCCGCCCAAGCCGCCAGCGCCCACCCCGGCGATTTCCGCGGCGACGCCGACTACCGCGCCAAAATGGCCGCCGTGTTGACGAAGCGGGTGTGCGCGTAGCAAATATGCGCGTGGCGCGTGGAGAATGCCCATACGCGCCACACGCAAACTTGCAAACTTGCCAACTTGCACTACGATCTCCTTACCAAGTTGGCCGGGCGATCGCGATCTTGCGTAAGCAGGGTTGAGGAAAGTCCGCACTCCATAGAGCATGGCGCCGGCTAACAGCCGGGCGGGGCGACCCGACGGAAAGTGCAACAGAGAGGCATAGTGCTGGCGGCTGCTACGCAGTCGCTTAGCGAGGGTGAAACGGCGGTGTAAGAGACCACCGGCAGCGGCAGTAATGTCGCTGGACAGGCAAACCCCGCCAGGAGCAAGGCCAAGCAGGATGAAGGGGCTGCTCGTCCCATTTGACATCCGGGTAGGCTGCACGAGGGCGTTAGCAATAACGCTCCCAGATAGATGATCGCCGGGCAATTGGGCATCCAACTGCCAACAGAATGCGGCTTATAGGCCAACTTGGGAAGTATCAAAGCAGGAAGGATGAAGGCGGAAGGCTGAATATTTTCATCCTTCATCCTTCATCCTTCATCCTTCATCCTTAAAATTATGGTTCGTGTTTTATTTGTTTGTTTAGGTAACATTTGCCGCTCGCCGATGGCTGAAGCGGTTTTTCAGAAGATGGTGGATGACGCGGGGCTTTCCGACCAAATTGTCGTAGATTCGGCCGGAACCGGGTCATGGCATGTAGGGGAGAAGGCGCATCGGGGAACGCGCCGCATTTTGTCACAGCATGGTATTGCTTACGACGGCCGTGCCCGTCAAGTTCGTCCCCAAGATATGGATCCCAAAAGCTACATCATCGCCATGGATGCCAGTAATCTTAACGATTTACAGCGGCAATATGGCAATCATCCCCATTTACACCGCTTGCTTGATTTTGCCAGCCAGACCAACGTGCAAGATGTTCCCGATCCGTATTACACCGATAATTTTGAATACGTGTACCGACTGGTCAACGATGGCTGTCGCGGCTTGCTCGCAACTATTCGGGAGCGGGAGGGGTTGTAAAAAGGCTGAAGGCTGAAGGCTGAAGGATGAAGGCTGAAACGCTGTAAAAGGAGTGTGAATGGAAGGCGAACGTGATGTTATTGTTGTGGGGGCTGGGCCGGCCGGGGCGACAACGGCCGTTTATCTGGCGCAGCAAGGGTATAATGTTTTGTTACTGGACCGGCATCAATTCCCCCGCGACAAAATTTGCGGCGACGCTGTTCCGGCTGGCGCCATTGAAACCCTGACCCAGTTAGGCATGGGCGACAAAATCAAACAAGCTGTTGCGCGCGGCGAATTGTACCCGCTGCAGGGAATGCTGCTGGTTTCGCCAAAAGGGTACAAACTGGAAGCCGATTTCCACAAGGGGAAAGCGGGCGGCGATTCTTACGTCGCTCCGCGCATTTATTTTGACGCCATTATCCAAAGCTATGCCATAGAGGCCGGCGCTGAATTTCGTCAGATGCAAGTAACGGGGCCTTTGCTGGAAAACGGCCGTGTTGTCGGCGTGAAAGGGAAGGAAAACGGCCGTTCCCGTGACATCCGCGCCAAAGTCGTCATCGGAGCCGACGGCGTCACCTCCGCCATCGCCCGCGCCTTGCGCCCCAAAGCAGAACAACATGTTGACAAACACCGCGCTGTTGCCCTGCGCGCCTACATCGAGGGCGTAGAAGAACTTCCCGGTCGCGTTGAATTTTACTTATACAACGAAATTCTGCCGGGATATGCCTGGATA
This sequence comes from Anaerolineae bacterium, assembly GCA_024762395.1. Taxonomy (GTDB): domain Bacteria; phylum Chloroflexota; class Anaerolineae; order Promineifilales; family Promineifilaceae; genus JACKCC01. Next base: position 10,283 of record JANTHP010000056.1, read on the forward strand.
TTCCCCACCGCGCCCGATCGGGCCAACATCGGCTTGGGTATGCGCCTGGACCACTTCCGCGCCAAAAAGAAAAGTCTGGAAGAGATGTTAAACGCATTTTTAGCCATGCCCGACATCAAAAAGAGACTAAAAAACGGCTATGAACTGCGGGATATGGCAACCTGGCAGCTAAACTTCGGCTCGCAAAAAGGGATGCAGCATGTTTTTGACGGCGCGCTGCTGGTGGGCGACGCTGCCGGATTCATCAACCCATTAACCGGCGGCGGCATTCACAATTCAATTGTTTCCGCCAAACTCGCCGCCCGAACCGTACACGAATCGCTGCAAAAAGGAGATGTCTCGCGGGCGGCTATGCAAATTTATGAACGGCGCTGCCATAACGCCATGTGGTCCAGCATGAAACGTTCTTACCGCTTCCAGACCGGGTTGATGAGCTTTCCGTTTTTGATTGATTTTTTTGTGAAGCGGATGAAGGCTAACAGCGGGCTGGCAAAAATCTTTTTAACGAAGCTGTGACGCGGCTTAAAAAGTTGGGGAGACTGCGGCGGCGCTGGCTGGCAACGGCCGTTTCCTGGTACAGCATCCTCCTAATCGGCTGCCTGCTGCTGGAACCAGTCTGGCCCTTTGCCGGTCGTTGGGCGCTGATTGCCGGGCTGGTCATGGTTTACGGGCTGTGGGTATTGTGGCTGGGGCTGCCGGAGAACCATCGTGAGGGGGAAACGGCCGTTTTACCCACATTAGGCTGGGGCAACGGTCTAACATTGATGCGCGGGCTGGCCATCAGTTTGGTGGCCGGGTTCCTCTTCTCGCCCTGGCCCGATGGCGGCCTGGCCTGGCTGCCAATGGCCCTCTACACTGCCGCCGATGTGGCCGATTATGCCGACGGCTACCTGGCGCGCATCACCAATCACGCCACCAAACTGGGTGCGCGGCTGGATATGGAATTTGACGGGCTGGGCATGTTGGTCGTCAGCCTGCTGGCCGTCTGGTACGGGCAGCTTCCGGCCTGGTATTTGAGTTTGGGGTTGGCCCGTTACCTGTTCGTCGCCGGGTTGTGGCTGCGCCGACGGTGGGGATCACCCGTTTACGACATTCCGCCCAGCGTGCATCGGCGCATTTTTGCCGGGTTCCAAATGGGATTTATGAGCGCCGTTCTCTGGCCGATTATCCCGCCTGCCGGAGCCGCCATTGCCGGGACGATTTTTGCGGCGGCAACGGCCGTTTCCTTCCTGCGTGATTGGTTCGTGGCTGTGGGCCGGATTGATCCCGCCGCGCCCGCCTACAACCGCATCCGGCGCTGGCTCTATCGGGCGGCGGCGCGCCGGCTGCCGCTGCTGCTGCGCCTGGGATTGGCGGCCGGTCTTGTCCTGATTTTTGCCAATTTATCACCTCCGTTTCAACCAGTAGCGTGGCAAGATTTGTTTACACGATGGCATTTGCCAATTCCAGCCGTGCAGGCTGCTTTTTGGGCTGTGGTGATGGCGGCGGCGGGAACGGCCGTTACCCTGGGCGTAATGGGGCGATTGTTCTCCTTACTGCTCGTCTTTCCCATCGGATTTGACATGATTATGCGCGGTTTGCAATGGGAAAATGGCATGGCGCTGGCCTGCGTTACCGGCTTGATGTTGTTGGGAACCGGCCCATTTTCGCTGTGGCAGCCTGAAGAACGGTTTGTCACCCGCCGCGCGGGAGAAACGCCGCATGGTGAATAATCGCCGCTTTCTGCGCCTTTTCTTGTGGCTGCTGCCGTTGGGATTGCTGGTTTGGGTTATTCGCACCGTGCCCTTTGGTGAGATTTGGGCTGTTTTGCGCCAACTGAGCTTTTGGCAAATTGGGCTGTTGGTTGTGGCCAATGGCGCAGCACTGCTGACGCTGAACGGCCGTTGGCAGCTTATCTTGCGCGGTCACGGTTTCCGCATTCCCCACCTGGCCTTAATGGCGCACCGGCTGGCGGCGTTTGGCGTGAGCTATTTTACGCCGGGGCCGCAGTTTGGCGGCGAGCCGGTACAGGTGATGTTGGTAGAGCGGCTGCATGGCGTACCGCGGGCAACGGCGCTGTCGGCTGTTGGGCTGGACAAAACGCTGGAGCTGCTGGCGAATTTTGGCTTTTTGCTGGCGGGAACGGCCGTTATTCTGCAATCTGGTCTTTTGGTTGAATCGGGCGGCTGGGGAACGGCCGTATTGGCGCTGCTGCTGTTGCTGCTGCCTGTTGTTTTCCTCATTGCCACCTGGCGTGGCTGGCGGCCTGTTTCCCGATTGTGGCGGTTGGGGGCGCGGCTGCCTGTGTGGCGTTGGCGGCCTCATTGGCAAGAACGATACCTGTGCGCGGGAACGGCCGTCCAATCCAGCGAAACCCAGGCGGCTCGATTTTGTCGAGAACGGCCGTTAACCCTGGCCCTGGCTCTGCTCATTTCCGGCGTGAGCTGGGCGGCGCTGGTGGGCGAGTATTGGCTCATGTTGACCTTTTTGGGCGGCCCGGTCACGCTAGCGCAAACCATCATCATCATGACAGCGGCGCGCATTGCCTTTTTACTGCCGGCCCCCGGCGGGTTAGGCGCATTGGAAGCCAGTCAGATGGTCGCTTTTACCGCGCTTGGCTTGAACCCGGCTGCCGCCATCAGCGCCAGCTTGCTCATTCGTGTCCGCGATATAGCTTTAGGGGGCATTGGTTTGTTGTGGGGGAGCCGACAATTGCGCCAGGTCAATTATGAGCGAAATCCGCCAAAACACGGCGTATCGCTTCCTCGCTGACGCGCCGGACTTTGAGCGTTTGCGGCGCGGCAAGCGTCAAAACCCATTGATTGCCCTTGCCAACGACTATTGTAAATGCCCGCTGCAAAGCCGATTCAGGAACATGCTCAAAGCGGGCAAATGCGGTAATGGACGTAAGGTTTTCCAATGTGTCGGCAAATAATTTGGATATTTTTTCGTCCAGCCCGCCAGCCTGGAGCTGCTGGCCTAATTCGGTTCTGCTGAGACGATGGGGTGAATTGGCAATGGTCGCAAATGCAGATTCAGACAGGGTTCCTTCTGCCACAATGCCAGACGGTGATTCTGGATTGTTATCAGGTGGCATGAGCTGCACGGCTGATTCAAAAATGTCTTGCTTTCCGGCCATTTGTATAAATTGATGAATACCGGCGGTTTCCATATGGGCCATGAATTGATCGGCGGCTTGGTGAAAGTAGATAACCCGTTCTGTCTGCGCCGAAGGTTGATGCAGCATCATCCATGTATGTTCTGGCTGTGTGCCGGTTCGCAGCAGTGTTTCTATGTATGTTTCCAACGTAAACTCATCCGCTTCGCTAACCAAAAATCCGCGGGCAATCATGCTTCTTTCAGCTGCGGCCAGCAGCGCGTTGTGAGCTTCTTCGGGCAAATCTCCCACGATTCGTGTCTCAAGATCATCAAATCCAATTGGTGCGGGCAAAGAGGCGACTAATAAGGCAACCAACAATTCTTCTTGGCTTAGTGCAAAGCCTAAAATTTCATCCATTTTGTCATCCTTTTTTACTCGTCGATTGTAACTACTAAGGTGACAGTCACTTTCTCCAGAGGCAATGGTCATGACAAATTGTCATATTAAGTGACTGTCACCTCTGAGGTTTAGTAGTTGCCGTCGATTAACGATAGTCGCCAGGCATTTTTAGCTGCGAGCGCTTCTAACATCTGTTTGCATTGGGTAAATGCTTCTTCCTGGTAGTTGTGCCAATATAACCATTTGTCGTCTATGCAAGCCATGTATTCTTCAAGTGTATCAACATCGTTGAGAGGGGAACGGCGGCTCCAAGCGGCGGCGAAGGCGGCTATGCGGTCTTTTTCTGTTAACGGTATGGCGGCTATGAGTAAGACGTTTAAGGCAAAATCTGTGCTGGAAACGGCCGTTTGCAATCCATCGGCTGTAATAGCAGACACACAAACTGTTGCAGTCCCATCTTGAAAACGGTCAATAACGGCCGTTGCAGACGCTAATTCGTCAAGGGATACGTCCCAAACAGGAGGAGTAAACGTAAAGAAACAAACATCACGCCCGGCAAAAGCTAATTGAGAAAGGTCTGTCTTCACTTCTTCCCAGCCCGGTTCATAGCGGGGGGAGTCTAGTGAGATTTTGAGAACCGATGTGTCTGTTCGTTCCACAGACAAAACGGCCGTGTCTGCTACATTCATCAGAAGAGGCCTCCAATCTTTTCACCAATCCAGGAGCCGCCCATGCTGCCGCCAATAGCGCCGCCCAGCCCGCCCAAAAAGCCGCCGACGCCTGCGCCAACGGCCGTACCAACCACAGGAACCGCGCTCCCAATTATGCCGCCCAACCAGGCGCCGCCCACTGCGCCCGCCTTGGCGCCAGCGGCCGCGCCGGCCCACCCGCCAGCCACACTGCCCACAGTTTGTTTTGTCTGAACGCCAATCTGATTCCCATCGCTGTGAAAGGCAGAACCAATGCGGAATGCGTCTACCATAATGGCAACCGGCAAGGCAATTTTGCGTGCGCCTTCCAATATGCGCGCGCCTTTTCCAACAACATTGAGCAGCTTGGGGGAAATGGGAATATGCGGGTCTCGGACGCCGGTCAACTTGGGATTTAAGTTGATGTGGGGGAACGGCGTGCCCTTGTGGGGGCCGTCAAAGCGGATAAGCGGCAATCCGCGTCCCGGTTTTCCGGCCAACATATCCATCAAGGCAGCGACAGTGCTTTGCCCTCGACTCAAATTAGGGGTTAGGGCGCGTAAAACGAATCGCTGGGGAATCAATGTGTCGGCAGCAATGCCTTTCATGATATTGCCAATTGTTGAAGCGGCAGCAAGCGCTTGCCCCATGAAGCCGCCGGCGCTTACGCTTGCTTCGCCGGCCGTTGTGGATGATCCTACACCCAATGAGGCTGCGTCTCCCTGAAACGGTGCAGCAGCGTTACGTTCTGCTTCTTGTAAGCTCGCTTTTATCTGAAACACTGTTGATTTTGCTGTTGTCAAAGCGTGGGATAAACGCTGTACGGCTGGCAGGGTTTCTTGCTCCATTTCAGAAAAGAAAGCGGCAGCGCCTTTGCCTTGCCAGCCGCCTTGCTGCAAATCTTGCATCCGCGCCTGTACTTGACGGTTTAAGTCTGATGTTTGTTCTGAATACTGACCGAAAATTTTGGCTATCGCGTCCAGTTCTCCGTATTTGGCCTGAACTATTTCTGCACTCATCTGTTTCCATCTCCAACAGTAAGTTGTGTGCGATTACGACTTCGGTTAGTATAAAACATTATTCCCCTTTACTCAATAACCAATGATGTGTGTTTAATCAAATTTATTGCGCTGCGTAAATGAACTGTTTATGCTTGTTTGTGTATCCATTGAGTTCAATCGTAGATAACTTGGGTGTTTCGGGAATTCCAATTCCCAAAACATGCTGTCCGAACAGGAAGGTTAAAACAAGCGAATCTATTGGGGTCTACAAACAACTTGTCATTGGTTCACCAAAATCGGGGCCTGGGAGGCCCCTCTACGCCACCGTAGGCGGGTCTCCCAGGCCCGCCGGTGAAATTGACTGACAACTTGTTCGCGCACCCAACCCATTGCAACTGCTTGCCTTTTTGGGGTGATGACTATGAATAAACTGATTAGGATGGAGGGAGGGAAAATGGAGGGAAATGAAGCATGAAATCTTTTTGGCAGCGGTTGGTCAGCAATGTCGTCTTTGGTGCAAAGTTTGCTTTGGGCGGCTATGCGCTGTATTGGATTGCGCGATTTTTTGATACGACAACCTGGCAAACTGTGGTGGATTGGGCTTCTGTGACGCTGCCTTTTGCCGGATATTTGGAAACGGCCGTTATCGTTGCCGGCGGTTTCTTCCTCTTAACCTGGGGCGTGCGATTTTTAGATCGAATCTGGTTTCGGGGCAGACTAGAAAAAGGAAGCGGCCTTGTTCCCCGGCAATCTTCCCTGAAAGATTTTTGGACATCACCCTTGATTCATGAAGACGATACGCATTTAATTGGCAACACCGGCAAGTTAATGCTGTTCTCGGCCATTGCCGTCCTTTTGACCATGAATGCCCAGACATTTATCGTGGCAACAATCGCCATTTTCCTGGGCAGTTCTGCCGGTATGTGGGTTTTTGGCCGCAAAGGCAGGCATATGGGCGCCAGCGGCATTGTGTTGGGCTACTTTAGTTTTGATGTTGTTTACGGATTGGTGGTTGTACGTGATTGGCGAGCCGTTGTCTCACTTGTTTTAGCCCTTTGGTTTGGGCGGTGGGCATACAGGCAGTTGACTTTTCGGGGCGGTAATGTTTCCTATGAAGGTCACTTGTGGGGATTCATGAGCGGGATTCTGGCAGCGGCCGTTTTGTATTATCTTGGCGTCTAGGTCAATATACGCCCCACAAAATCAAGCTGGTGGGCGATGTAAACAAGTGTCCCCTCCTCAATTTGTCGCTGCCTTTGACTAGTCCAGGCGTCAAACTGCGTCGCATCCAGTTCTGGATGACCGGTTAGCGCCTCCTGCATGGTGCGGATGATGAAGTGTAAAAAAGCGGCTTCATCATCGGGATAGCCGTCTTCCCCGGCAAAGACGACCCAATCGGAACTGCCGGCTGCTAAGATTTCCGCGCCCGCCTGCCGCAAATGATGAAACAGATGGCGACCGCTGCGGCTGTCGCCGGATGGCTTGCCGTTGGTGATGCGTTCGTCCATGGTACGATGGTAAAGCTGTTCGATGCGGGCGTCCAGTTGGGGATCAATGGTTGGTTCTAAAATGGTCACGCCATCGAAGTTGATGGTGAAGTAGAAATGGCCGCCCGGTTTGAGCAGTGAAAACAGCAGGGGGAGGGTGGCGGGAATGTCCATCAAATCGAGAAAGGCATGGGCGATGAGTATGTCCCAGGTCTGTCCTTGTTCGCGCCGGATGAAGTCGAACAGGTCAATGGTTTCCAAATGGAGGGGGAAACGGCCGTTTATCCCCACCAACCGCTTTTCTGCCTCGCGGATATTGGCCGGTTGGCTGTCAATGGCGGTGTAGCTGGCTTGGGTCAGCAAGCCATGCTGCCAAAATCGCTCAATCATTGTGCCAATTCCGGCGCCGATTTCCAAAATGCGGGCAGCTGGGGGCAGGGCGGCGGCCATTGTTTGCCATACTTGCTGATTGAGGGCGCGGTCATCCACGCTCTTTTTGGCGGACAAGTAGCGGGTAAAAGAAATGTCAGTCTCCAATCTCACACCTCCAATCTCTATGCAAAAATTTATGCACTCTGGCCATGCTTTGTTCCCAGGTGGGATGCGTCAGGTAACGTTGGCGGGCGGCCAGGCTCATGGCGGCTAACTGGTCCCGATTTTGGTGTAAGGTGCGGATGTGTTGGGAGAGAACGGCCGTTTCGCCATCATCCACCAAAAAGCCATCCACCCCCTTACTGACAATTTCATGCGCCGCCCCGCCGCTTCCGGCGATAGCGGGCAAGCCAAATCCCATCCCTTCCAAATAGACGATGCCGAACCCTTCGTAACTGGAGGGGACGACCAATACCTGACTGCGGGCTAATAATTGCGCCAATTCTTCATCAGGCAAGACCCCATGAAGCGTAATTGGGGTGTGGATTGACGCGGTTTTCCCGGCAATGGTATTGATTTGCTGTTGAATGGACTGGGTATAGGTGGGGGAAACGGCCGTATTTCCCACCACATCCAGCCGCCACATCTCACGAGGCAGGCGGGCCAACGCCGCCAACAACGTGTGCAGCCCTTTGCGCGGGATCAGGTTGCCGACAAAAACAATGCGAAGCGGGCCTGGTTCATGGGCGCGGGCTAAAATGGTTTCATCATCTATCTGTGGATTGAATTGGTTCCCGGCGGGTGTGGCGACTGTGTACGGCCGTTCCCCCGCTAAAGTTTCCACTACGCGCCGAGTCGTCTGGCTGTTGAACACAAACCCATCAACGCTGTTGAGATACGGCCGTTCCACCGCCCGATAAACCCGATTCAGCCAAGCTGGGCGCTGCTCACTGCACCGCAAATGATGGACAATGCTAACAATGGGATACAAAACTTGCCTTTTCAGCCGCCGGTTCAGCCAGAAAAGGGATGGGTGGTTCAGCTCATCTTGCAGCAGCAGGTCAAAGTTGGTGCGGCGCAGTCGTTCGTAAAGTGTATGGGAGAAATTGTGGAGGAGAGAACGGCCGTAGCCCTGCCAGGGTATCGAAACGATCTCCACCTCATCCCCTTGTCCCCGTAAAAAATCCACCAGCTTCCGGTCATACAAATACCCGCCAGAAATTGTAGTAATACGGCCGTAAATCACCAACCCAATCCGCATTTATGCACCAATCGCCAGCCACCAATCACCAGCCGCTAGCCACCAATCACCAGCCGCTAGCCACCATCTACCATTAACCGATAACTCGCCCAGGCAATCTCATTCTCCCACATCTGCACCGTCACCGCGCTCAAATTCGGCGCCTGAATCCGCTCCGCCAGCGCCGTACAAAAAATACGCGAAAAATGCTCAATACTCGGATTCAACCCCGCAAATTCCGGCAGATCATTCAAAGTCTTATCCCGATAATAGTCAACCAGCGCATCTAAATTTCGCTCAATAGCCACAATATCTACCAAATAACCGTGCTGGTCCAATTCAGCCCCCTCCAACTGCACCTCCACCCAATAATGATGCGAATGACGCTCATTCTCCGCACCCCAGTCCCCGCCAATCAAAAAATGCTGTGCCACAAAACCCCTTTTCACCGCCACTTTATACATTGCAATTCTCCCATCAACGCCAACCAAAAATATATTCACCCCTCCGGCCCAAAGACAAAAAGCCCGGTTGAAACTCAACCGGGCCTTGATTACATCATAAAACAGCCTATTCGCCTAGCAAATAAGCCAGCAAATCAGCCAAATCTTGCGGATTAGTACCCATGCGCTCGGCAAAATTGGCCGGCATCGCGCTCGGCGGGCCAATGCAGGGGCCAGTCGGGCATTGATCGGCAATAAAGGCATTGGGCTCCAAAATGGATTCATAGACGTACATAACGGCCGTATAATGCTCAATTCGCGCCTCTCCATCCACCGCAATATTACTCAAATCCGGTCCAACAGAGGCCGGAACCGAACCATCCGGTGCACCATGACATCCTGAGCAGCCGTAAGAAACAAATAACGCCTCCCCCTTTGCCGCATCGCCGTCCGGGAAATCATCCAAAAACGTTTCCGCCAGCGCCGGCCAATCAAACGTCGGCAGTTCCTCGTTGCACAATGAATCACTTTCCCAATTCAGCACAAACGCCACCACATTTTTAATCTCATCTTCACGCATCGGGCCGCCGAACTGTGCCGACCATACCGGCATCGCCGTACCAGCCCGCCCTGCCGATACGACCGATTCAACAAACGCTTCTTTTGTCCCTGCCCAATTCATCGCATTCATCCTGGCCGTGCGATCGCTGTTATCACTGCAAAGCAGCGGTTGATAATTTAACGGCAGTCCCTGGCAGCCAATTTGCTCACCGGCCGCGTTATAACACACTTCCCCTTTGCCGTGAATACCGTGACAGGTAGCGCAGTTACCTTCAAAAATGCGCGCCCCATTCTCAATCGAACGCCCAGCAAACGCATGCGTATACTCTTCCAGACGCGCCGGTTCGCGCAACGCCGCAAACCCCATGATCATCATCGTCAGCATGAACGCGATCGTTCCGATAACAATTTTTACTTGCATCAAATCGTTCCTTTTCGGTAACTTATAGCCCCTGAGACTTCCAATTCACAATGGGTGCATTTCAAATGAGTTGAGAAAAGTGCGTGTTTCGGGAATTGGAATTCCCGAAACGTTGAGCCAGTATCGGGAATTCCAATTCCCGATACATCAACTGAGATGAAACACACC
>JANTHP010000057.1 GCA_024762395.1 Anaerolineae bacterium
TTGACGGCAAACCAATCTTTTGTCACAATGACATTATGATGTATGGGCAAACAGAAAAAACAATGAGTAGTACGACAAATCACGTCTTTGTGACTCATCCCCGGATGGCTTACGGTCATACCATAAAAAACAATAAAAAAAGCCCGGTAAGAAACCGGGCTGCAAATGGATGCCGAAGGTGGGATTCGAACCCACACGAGCGTAATGCTCACTACGCCCTGAACGTAGCGCGTCTGCCTGTTTCGCCACTTCGGCTGGAATTTTCTATTTGAAAATCGTACTTGCGGCATTGTACCAATTCAATCATAAATGTCAACTGTAAATCTTTAGCAACTATTCAGGTGCACCCTTAGATTTGTCAAATTTGGTCTGGTAAACGCCTGGTCGTGTAAAAATTTGACAAATCTTCTCGGCAGCGCTGTATAGTTACAATCTTTATTTTCATAGTCAAATTCAGTAATTAAGGAGGCAGCAATGTCCATCTCTGCACTACTAAAGCGCGTACAAATGTTTGCCAATCTAAATAATGAAGAGCTTAAACAACTGGCAGCAATCTGCATCAAAAAACACGCAGATGCGGGTGAGCTGATCCTGGAACAAAATACAACCGGCACAGAAATGTACATCGTCGCTGAAGGCTCTGTTGATGTGTTTGTCCATGGGGATGATGGCATTCGGAATCTTGTAGTTCTGGGCAAAGGACAAGTCATTGGTGAGATGGCATTGATTGACCAGGGTCATCGTTCGGCATCTGTTCGGGCCACAAAAGACGGAGCTACGCTCTATTTGATTGAGAGCGAAAAGTTCTACAAACTATGTGAAGCCAATAACCATATCGGCTTTATCGTTATGCGAAATCTGGCTGTAGATATTGCCTTCAAACTGCGTCATCGGAACCTGACCATTGCCTGATACGCCTACAAGGAGAATAACGATGAATGAAGTAGACGAAACTATTTACTACAAAGTAAGTTACGTTGTCCTTGGCGGCAAATACACCGGAGCGATCATCAATGTTGACAAACGCCCGGAAGTTGGCGAAGAGGTTACTTTTGACAATAATGTTTTTGAGATTGTTGAGATTATGGAATTGATGCCGCCGGTTGGTAACTTCGCATTTTTACACGCCACATGCAAATTCTTACGGAAAGCAAAAGAAGAAGCATAGGTTTTTATCAGCGCTATTTGAACCTGCGGAATTTTTACACAGCCTAAAATTCCGCAGGTTTTGATTTTACGCATACGCGACGGCATTGGCTGCTAGTTTGTGCGCCTCTTCTAAAGCCGGCTTGTCCTGACCTTTGGCGTTTATCCAACGAATGGCATACCCGTCCATAAGTTGATCGAGGGCTTGCCACAGGTCGGCATTGGCGACGGGTTTGCCGTCTTTTTTGACCCAATGTCGCTTGCGCCAACCATGAATCCACCGAGTTGCCCCCTGGAAAAGATAGTCTGATGTGGTGAATAGTTGAACGTCGCTCCCTGGCGGCAGCAGCAATAACCCTTCGATAACGGCCGTTAACTCCATCCGGTTATTCGTTGTGGCTGAATCTGAGCCGCTGGACTGCTCTGTCTCATCTCCGCGTTCCAAAACCGCCCCCCAACCGCCGGGGCCGGGATTTCCTTTGCAAGAAGACCGTACATAAAGCCGGGGAACATCTGCCGAAATTTGCGCTGAGGGTGTTATTTCCAGGCGAGCCTGACGGGCCAGCGTATCAACACGCTCGTTCATGGGATTACCGGCGTGCCCTTTTACCCAATGCCATTCGATATCGTGTTTTTTCACCAATGGCTGAAGCTGCCGCCACAAATCGGCATTGGCTACGGGCCGGCCTCCCTTGTGAACCCATTTGTTGGCCGCCCATTTGTCAATCCACTCGGTAATGCCCCGCCGCACGTATTCAGAATCGGTATGAAATTCGACTTGAGACGGCCGTTTCAACGCCCGTAAAGCCTCAATCGCCGCCGTCAACTCCATCCGATTATTCGTCGTATCAGGCGCATTCCCCGTCAACACCCGCTCATGCTTACCAGAACGCAGCACGGCGGCCCAGCCGCCAATGCCAGGATTGGGGTCTGCACCGCCGTCACTGTAAATCACAACTTTCATGCGTTAACTTTCGGCCAGCGCCGTTTTCATCTCAGCCGCGCTGGTAAACTTCACACGCGGGCGCCCTTGTTCAGCGCCTTTTATCTCTTCAATTTCCTTCAACTGCAGCCATTCCGCATAGGTGAAGAAATCCGGCTGCCGTTCACGCACCATCGCTTCAGCCGCTTCCGGTGATGGCTGCGCCGGAGACAACGTTTTCCCATCAGCCAAATCTTCCAGCATATGTTTTACTGTTTCCAGGGCGTCAGGCTTATTGGTACCAATCACGCCGGATGGTCCGCGCTTAATCCATCCGCCAGTGTACTCACCCAAAACCGGCTCGCTGGTATCCGGATCAATCACACGACCTTCCTCATTCAAAATCACGCCCCAATCATCATAAAACGGCACCCCCGGCAGCGCTTTGCCCCGGTAACCCACCGAGCGGAATACCAAACCAACCGGAATTTCCTCAAACTGATCCGTTGCTCTGGGCCGCAGCGCACCAGACTCAGTTTTATATAATTCATTCTTGACAAGACGCATTTTTGCAACACGGCCGTTCTCATCACCCATCAATTCAACCGGCGAAACCAAAAAACGAACCGTCAGCTTACGCGATTTACCACTGGGTTCACGGCCAACATAAGATTGAATAACCTCAACCTTCTTTTGCGTCGCCCTGTCGTCACTTTCAGCTAACGCCGCCTGGCTCAATGCATCCAACTCAGCTTCCTCAGCCAAAACAATCACATCAGCATCCTGCATCTCGCCCAACTCTTTAATTTCAGGCGTCGTAAACTTTGCCTGCGCCGGGCCACGCCGGCCCAAAACATAAACTTCCTTAATTTTGCTCCGGCTCAACGCCTCCAGCGCATAATCCGCAATATCCGTCTTAGCCAACTCCTCCGGCGTGCGGCAAAGAATGCGCGCCACATCCATCGCGACATTCCCAATCCCCACAACGGCCGCCGCCTCCACCGACAAATCCACCTCATAATCCCGGTAATCGGGATGCCCGTTGTACCAGGCGACAAACTCAGTCGCCGGTAAACTGCCTTCTAAATCTTCGCCGGGGATACCCAAACGACGATCCGTCTGTGCCCCAGTTGTATACACAATTTGATGATAATGCTGACGCAAATCAGCTACTTGAATATGTTTGCCCAGCTCCACATTGCCAAAAAAGCGGAACCCCGGTTTTTTAGCCGTCCGATCATACACCTTTGTCACCGATTTGATTTTCTGATGATCGGGCGCTACGCCATAACGAACTAACCCATAAGGCGATGGCAGCCGCTCAAACATATCTACTTCAACAACCAACTCCTTCTGTCTAAAAAGATGCTCCGCAGTGTAAAACCCTGTTGGCCCGGCCCCAATAATTGCAACTCGTAACGGATTCGATTCTGTACCTATTTGTGACATTAAAAACTCCTTCTTGTGAAATGCAAATAACAAGACGATCAATCATCAAAATTACGGCCGTCTCTCAAAAACGACTCGTTCCCTAATACCCACCAAATCACGTCCCAGCTCACCCGGTTATTTGAGGAATGTCAGTAAAAATGGCGAGTTAGCAACAGGGAAAAATAATGTTGCGCCATAAAACATTATAAGGGATGCGTGTAACAGTGACAACACACCATTGGGTACACGAACAAGTTGTCAGCGAATTCTATCGGCGGGCCTGGGAGGCCCTGCTTACGGCTTGTAGAGGGGCCTCCCAGGCCCTGATTGTGGGAAATCAATGACAAGTTGTTCGTAGACACTACACCAGTGCCATCCTCATAAAAAACGGGAAGCAATCGTTTGATTGCTTCCCGCTTCATACATTCAGTTTTATCCTTGCCGGAATCAAGCAGCGGAAGGAGTGAAAGCGGCCGCAGCCTGTCGTAATGTTTCAGCCTTGTCTGTATTTTCCCAGGGCGCTTCGATATCATCACGCCCAAAATGCCCGTAAGCGGCCGTTGCCCGATAAATCGGGCGGCGCAAATTCAAGTCACGGATGATTGCGCCGGGACGCAAATCAAAATGCTCGTTAATAAGCGCCACCAACTGCTCGGAAGAAAGCTGACTTGTGCCAAAAGTTTCCACATTGACGCTGAGCGGTTCGGCAACGCCAATGGCGTAGGCCACCTGCACTTCACACCGCTCCGCCAAACCGGCGGCAACGATGTTTTTGGCAACCCAACGGGCTGCATAAGCCGCACTGCGGTCAACTTTAGTGCAATCTTTGCCGCTGAATGCGCCGCCGCCATGCCGTCCCATGCCGCCATAGGTATCTACAATGATTTTTCGGCCGGTTACACCGGCGTCTCCCATCGGCCCGCCAACAACAAAACGGCCGGTCGGGTTCGTGAAAACACGCAGTTCATCATCCACCAGGTCAGCCGGTAAAACGGGGCGGATAACATGCTTAATAAGACCGGCGCGAATGGTCTTGGCGTCAACGTCGGGCGCGTGCTGGGTGCTAATGAGGACGGTGTGGATGCGCTTTGGTTGGCCGAAGCTGTACTCAACGGTAACTTGCGCTTTGCCATCGGGACGCACCCAGGGCAGTGTGCCGTCACGGCGGACTTTGGCCAAACGACGGGTCAACGCATGGGCCAGATGAATGGGCAGCGGCATGAGGGCTTCTGTCTCGTTGCAAGCAAAGCCAAACATCATGCCCTGGTCGCCGGCGCCGATGGCGTCAATTTCGGCCTCGCTGTCGCCATTTTTGCGGTATTCCAGAGCTGTGTCTACGCCCTGAGCGATGTCGGGGCTTTGGCTGGCAACAGCTACCTGCACGCCGCAGGTGTTGCCATCAAACCCTTTGCTGCTGTCATCAAAGCCAATGTCGGTGACAACTTTACGCACGATGTCGTCGTAGTTTATTTGCGCGGTGGTGGTGATTTCGCCCAGGAGCATGACGAAGCCGGTTTTGACGGCCGTTTCACAAGCCACGCGCCCCATCGGATCCTGTTCCATAATCGCATCCAACACAGCGTCGCTGATCTGGTCGCACATCTTGTCGGGATGCCCTTCCGTCACCGATTCTGATGTAAACAATAAGCTCGGCGCCGTCATAAAATTAGTGGTCATTTTTTTGTTACCTCCAAAAAGAAAAAGCCTCTTGCTGGGCAAGAGGCATGTGTCATAAAACGGGTGTCTCTTATCTCTCAGCGATTGCTGTCGGAATTAGCACCTTCCCCGTCGGGGAGGTTGCTGCAGTTTCAACGGGCCGTTCCCTCCACTGCTCCTGATAAGGATTTAAATTGTTAGTTGGACGAGTATAACCCACTGTCCGGGTTTCTCAAAATTATCTGTAACTATACAGCTACCAGAGGTGACAGTCACTTACTAAACATCGTAGCTTTGGCTAATACCTCTGGAAAAAGTGACTGTCACCTGTATAGTT
This sequence comes from Anaerolineae bacterium, assembly GCA_024762395.1. GTDB lineage: Bacteria > Chloroflexota > Anaerolineae > Promineifilales > Promineifilaceae > JACKCC01. The sequence continues at coordinate 5,493 of JANTHP010000057.1, forward strand.
ACAATTATCTGAGAAAATTGTAATCTAACAGCAGACGTCCAGGTGACTGTCGCTTTTTCGCCGTTATTCCCACTTTTCCGGCGGCTCAGGCATACCCAGGATGTGGTAGCCGGCATCTACGTACACCACTTCGCCGGTGACGCCGCTGCTCAAATCGCTGCACAGCCACAGAGCGGTACGGCCGACTTCTTCCTGGTTCACATTGCGGCGCAGCGGGGCGCGTTCTTCGGAATAGCGCAGCATTTTGCGGATGCCGCCAACGCCGGCGGCGGCTAATGTTTTGATTGGCCCGGCCGAAACAGCGTTGACGCGGATGTTTTGCGGCCCCAGGTCGGCAGCCAGGTAACGGGTGCTGGCTTCTAGCGCCGCTTTGGCAACGCCCATGACGTTATAGTGGGGGATGACTTTCTCGGAGCCGTAATAGGTCATGCTGACGATGCTGCCGCCATTGGGCATGAGGGGAACGGCCGCTTTGGCTAAGGCCACTAAACTGAATGCGCTGATGTCCATGGCGGTTTTGAAGCCCTGGCGGCTGGTATCTACAAAGCGTCCGGTCAAATCTTCCCGTTCGGCATAACCGATGGAGTGAACGAGGATGTCAATTTCGCCAAAACGGTCGGCGGCCTTGGCGAAAACGGCCTCAATGTCCTCATCGGAGGAGACGTCGCATATTTCCACAAAGTTAACGCCTAATTGTTCGGCTAACGGCCGTACCCGCCGCTCCAACTGAGGAATGCCATAACTAAATCCAATCTCAGCTCCGTGTTCGTGGAATGTTTTGGCAATGCCCCAGGCAATGGAACGGTTGTTGGCAATGCCGAAAATGAGCGCTTTTTTCCCTTCTAACAGTTTCATCCAATCTCCTTTGGTTAGCTTGTCAGCTTGTCAGCAAACAAAGCTGGGTCTTTCGGATTTCATGGAGTTTGTCGTAATCCGTGATACGTAATGCGTAACGCGCCTCTGGTTACGCATCACGGATTACGCATCACGCCATGATGACCCCACGAATTCCCAAAGAGCCACAAAGCTGATACGCTGATTAGCTGACAGGCTATCTTGATACAAATTTATTCTCCCGCACCCAATACCGCCAGGGCATGGACAGCCAGGGTTCAGGCGTTTGGCCCAATCCGATGCGCGGGCCGGAGGCGACAGCAGCAGCCGGTAAATCAGGTGCGTTTGCTATCCATATAACCCCACCGGTGGCGCAAAGGTTTGCGCCATTTAAGGATTTGTCAATGGCAAGGGCCTGGGCCAGTTTGGCGGGGCCGTTGGTAAGTTGGGGGTGCGGACGGCCATTTTGGGAAAAACGGCCGTTTCTATTCTCTACCATCACCGCCACCCCATCCACCGGCTCTAACGCGCGGATGAGCACGGCGTTGGCCTGCCCCACCTGCCCCGTCACCACGTTAAACATCCAGTGCATACCGTAGGTGAAGTAAACGTAAGCAAAACCGGCCGGGCCAAACATGACGGCCGTTCGCGGCGTTGGTCGTCCTCCATTGGCCCGGTCGCCATGACAGGCCAAATCCAGTTCGTCGCTGTCGCAGTACGCTTCTGTTTCTACAATGATGCCGGAGAGGATACGGCCGTTAACCATCCGCACCAGCCGCTTCCCCAATAATTCCTGCGCCACCACACAAGCCGGACGAGTGAAAAACGGCCGTTCCAACCGCTCCAATCCATCTTGGCTCTCAAACCTATTCATGATCTTGCCAGAGGCAGCCAAACAGTAAATATCGAACCAACGCCAACTTCACTCTCGACCTCAATGCGGCCGCCATAGCGATCCAGAATCTCCTTGCAGATAGCCAGACCTAATCCTGTTCCCGGCGTAGCGCCATCCTGAGCAGCAGCCCCACGGAAAAAACGATCAAACAATCGCGGAATCTCCTCTTTGGGAATTCCCACACCCGTATCTGCCACATTTACGCAAGCCATATCATTTGCTACACCTGCCTGTATTGTAACCCGACCTCCATTCGGCGTGTAAGCAATCGCATTACCCAGCAAATTGGTCAACAACTGGGTCAAATGGTTCTTCTCAACGCCAATAAACGGCAAATTAGGGGCAACATCTATTTCAAATTGAATCTGCTTAGCATCAGCCTGAGCCAGAAACGCATCATAATTCGCTTTTAGCGAAGCCGACAGGTCAGATGGCACAATCGCTTCAGGTATCGGGCCTGTTTCCAACCGGGATAAATCCAGCAAATCTTGAATGAGCCGGGTCAAACGCTGCGTCTCATTATTCAACACCTGCAAATAACGCCCTTTTCGTTCCTCCGGCCCCCGCTCCAACAGCGTCAAATACGTTGTGATATTCGTCAAGGGCGTTCGCAGTTCATGCGACACATTAGATACAAACTGCGTTTTTAACCGCTCAACTTCTTTCAGACGGCTAATATCCGATTGCACACTGATAAAATTGACAACCTGTCCATCATCATCTACCACAGGCATGATTGTTAACGCCACGTCATACAATGTACCGTCTTTGCGCCGGTTGATGATTTCACCCGACCAACGCTGCCCATCGGTAACCGTTGCCCACATATCGCGGAATACAGTGGGAGACGTTTGCCCGCTTTGAAAAATGCGCGGGTTCTGATCAATCATCTCCTCTCGCGAATAGCCGCTTTGCCTTTCCATGGCCGGGTTCACATATAAAATTGTCCCTTCCCTATCTGTGAGAAAAATACCTTCGCCAGCGCCTTCTAGAATAGCCAGATTACGGTCACGCTCTGCTTGTAATTGGGCTGTGCTTTGGGTTACTTCCTCGCTCAGTTCATTAGCATGACGCTGCAGCGCTTCATAAAGACGCGCCTGCTCAATAGCAACGGCAACCTGGCCTGCTAACGTGGTCAGAAACCGGGCGTCACTCTCAGAAAATGCACTGAGGCGGGGGCTTTCAGCATTGATCACACCAAATATCCGCCCTTTTACCATGAGAGGGACTGCAATTTGAGACCTTGTTTTCGGAACTAAATTTCTGTAAAAGGGATCATGACTCACATCTGCCGCATTCCACATCTGGCCTGAACGAACGACATAACTCACAATACTCTCGTGGAGCGAAACTGGCGTTTTGCGCTGCTCTGGCGTTAATCCATGGTAGGAAGCATGGGGAATCAAAACTTGCTTTTCTTCATCAAATAGTACAAATCCGAACATGTCAGGATATAAACTAGCAGCTATCATCTCTGTGGTGCGTTGAAGCAGCTCATCCACATCCATGATAACGGCCGTTTGCACCGCCACATGATGCAAAACCGCCATCTCATCGGCACGCTGCCGCGTTTCTTCATACAAACGCGCATTTTCAATAGCCACCGCTGCTTGATTGGCAAAAGCAAGAACCGTTTCCCCCATCTCTTCGCGGTATGCGTCAGGTGTATGAGAATCCACATTCAGAATGCCAATTAAACGATTCTGAATCATCAAAACAGCGCCAATCCAGGAACGAATCGGCCTCAAAGATGCCGGCAGCGGCTGCCAAAGAGGATTTGTACTCGTATTAGAAATGACCTGCCACTTCTGCTTGTTAGAAAATTTATTAAGAGAATGCTTGCTAATGCCAGCTACAAAATTCTCTGCCGCTTCTAAATCATCAAAACCTCGCCCGGCAGCCATCTCCAATGTTTTCCCATCAGGTTTAAGAAGTTGAAGAGAAACACTGTCATAATCCACCACCTGGGCCAGCAAATCAAATATACGCTCATAAACCTCTTGCAAACGCAGGCGCGTGGTTAACAACGCGCCAACTTTCTGCAACGTTTGCGACAACCGCAGCTGCCGCTGAACATCCTCGTAAAGCCAGGCATTTTCAATGGATATGGCAATTTGCTGGGCTAATGACTGCACAATTTCCAAATCAGCCGCCTGGAAATGATTTTCCTCTTGGCTGTCAAGCATCAGTGTGCCGATTGAGTAACCATGCACTATCAGGGGGATGCCTACAAAAGAGCGTACATGCTCCGCGCCGGGAACCCACACCCACTCTGACAAATTGCGTACATCAGGACAAATAATCGGCTCTTGTTTTTGGACAATTTTTTGAACAATGCCGCTCTCCTGTAACAAACTTTCAGCCGCACGCGATGTTATATCTTCATCTTCAAAACCAATTCCGGCCACAAATTCATTTTGCCCATTGCGTGGTAGAAGGTAAATCGAGGCGCTGTCAAAGACCAGCACACGACTCAACTGCTGTAAGCTTTGGCGCAGAACTTCCTGGCGGTCCAGGCTGCTGCTAATGATGCGGGAAAATTCACGCATGACGGCTGCGTATTCAACCCCGATATTGTTAGATTTAAGTGCATTCTGCTGCTTGTTTGGATTCTTAGTCATAGTCTTTAGATATTTGAGCGCTTGATGACAAGACCATTACGAACGGCCGTATCACTTCACCAAACCGCCTCCCCGCCACTATCATAAGCCAACCCGCCCTAATTGAAAAGAGCCGAATGTACCACCCTCTCAATAACAGATGCAAACTTTCTATTTGCGCGTTAAAATTCCGTATGCTGCAATTCCAAAACAAAATCGCCCTGGTAACAGGGTCAGGACGCGGCATTGGCCGCGAAATCGCCCTCCGGTTAGCTCGTGAAGGAGCGGATGTGGTCGTCAATTTCTTTCGCAACCGTAAACCAGCGGAGGAAACGGCCGTATCCATCCGCAAACTAGGCCGCCAAGCCCTCGTCGTCAAAGCCAACATGGGCGATTTAGACCAGATCGCCCGCCTGTACGACGAAATCGAAACCGCCTGGGGCGGGCTGGACATCCTCATCCACAACGCCGCCTCCGGCTTCAACCGCCCCGTCATGGAACAAAAACCACGCGGCTGGGACTGGACCATGAACATCAACGCCCGTTCCCTGCTCTTCGGCGCCCAACACGCCGCACGATTAATGACAAAACGAGGCGGCGGCGCCATCGTCGCCATTTCCAGCCTCGGTTCCGTGCGCGTTCTGCCCGATTATGTCGCCGTCGGCGCCTCCAAAGCGGCGCTGGAATCGTTGGTGCGCTATTTGGGCGTCGAATTAGCCCCCCGGCAAATCGTCGTCAACGCCGTTTCTCCCGGCGTCGTCAAGACGGATGCGCTCACCCACTTCGCATCCTTCCGCGAGAATGATGATTTGATTGAGAAGATGTTGGCTGGCACGCCAAACGGCCGTCTCTGCACCCCAGCCGACGTCGCCAATGTTGTCACATTTCTATGCAGCCCGGCAGCCCGAATGATATGCGGCCAGACCATCATCATGGATGGCGGCCATTCCCTGCTGGCCCAATAAATACCCAGACCTGCAAGGTCTCGGAGACCTCGCAAGTCTCCAATGGAGTCACATGAAAACATCAAAATGTCGAATTCCCACTCTATTTCTGTTCATCTCACTGGCCGTCTTCGCCGGATTGCTGTACCGATTCGGTGAACATTGGCTGCATTTATTACTGCTTTACCTCTCCGGCGCAGCCTGGGCCAGACAATTTGTGAGCGAACTACCCATCGCCCGAACCGTTGCCGCCCGTTTCGTCGCCGGCGAAACCGCAGACGACGCCATTAACGCCGCCCGCACCCTCAACGCCAAAGGCATATCCGCTACAATGGATTACTTAGGCGAAAGCGTTACCAACGCCGCCGAAGCCGCCGCCGCCCGCGACGAAATTTTACGGCTGCAAGACCGCATCCACGAAAGCGGCGTCAATGCCAATGTGTCCATCAAATTGACCCAACTCGGCCTGAAAATTGACCGCGACACTGTTCTGGAAAACACGCGCCAAATTTTGCAGCGCGCCCAACAGTACGACAACAAAGTTCGCATTGATATGGAAGAAAGCGGCGTTACCGATGCCACACTCAACGTCTACCGCACGCTGCGCGATGAATACGGGTTTGGCCGCCGGGTGGGCATTGTCATCCAGGCCTACCTCTTCCGCAGCGAAGCGGATGTGCGCCAATTGGTGGCCGATGGCGCCTGGGTGCGGCTGTGTAAAGGGGCTTATGCCGAACCGCACAACGTCGCCTTCGCCGATAAGGCGGATACCGACGCCAACTACATGGCGCTGACAAAAATGATGCTGAGCGCCGAGGCCAGGCAAAACGGCGTTTATTTGGGCGTAGCCTCGCACGATGAGGCCATCATCCGCAAAACCATCGCCTACGCACAAGAGAATAATATCTCTCCCCATGAATTCGAGTTCCAAATGCTGTACGGTATTCGGCGCGATTTACAGGAATCGTTGGTGAAGGATGGCTACCAGGTGCGCGTGTACATTCCTTATGGCTCGGCCTGGTACCCATACTTCATGCGCCGATTGGCGGAACGGCCGGCTAACTTATGGTTTTTTATTAGTAATTTTTTCAAGTAGTACGAGTGACGACCTTCGGTCGTGACGAGTATGCGAGTATGCAAACACTCTTCACTCGCTACTCGCGTACCCGCACACTCGCATACTAAAGGACTTTTATGACCCGTATCGAAGAATCACAACTCATTTCAGGCGTGTTTTTGGCCCATTTACGGCCGTTTACCGACAATCGCGGCCGTTTTTTAGAGACATTTCGTAAAGAATGGTTCCCCCAGCGCAGTTGGGACATTATCCAGACCAACCGCTCCGATTCCAAAGCGGGCGTTCTGCGCGGCCTCCATTACCATTTTCATCAGGTAGACTATTGGTACGTACAAGCGGGCAAAATTCGGGCGGGATTGGTGGATTTACGGCCGTCCTCCCCCACCTACCTCGCCGCCCAAACCGTCGAAATGGGTGAAGAAAACCAAATTGGCCTTTTCATCCCCGTCGGCGTAGCGCACGGCTTCCTCGCCCTCACCCCGGCCATCCACACCTACGTCGTAGACAACTACTACAATGGCGGCGACGAATTCGGCGTCGCCTGGAATGACCCGGATTTGGGGCTGGATTGGGGCGTGACCACACCGCCCATCATCTCCGACCGCGACGCCGCCAACCGCCGTCTGCGCGATATTCCGGTAGATGAGATGCCGGAATGAAACGTGAAACGTGAAAAAGCATTCATCACGTTTCACGTTTCACGCTTCACGTTTTTTACTACGAGACTAGAAACTGGAGAGTACGCATGAACAAACTACAACAACTGCTCGCATCCGAAGGGCATTTGCTGCTGGATGGGGCAATGGGGACGATGCTGATGGCTGCCGGGCTGGAACAAGGCGCGCCGCCGGAGCTTTGGAATGTGGAAGAACCGGAAAAAGTACGGGCCGTCCATCGCGGCTACATCGAGGCCGGTTCCAACATCATCCTCACCAACACCTTTGGCGGCACACGTTTCCGGCTAAAACTGCACAATCTGCAAGACCGGGTAACAGAATTGAACAAAGCCGCCGCCATCAACGCCCGCGCCGAGGCTGAGGCCGCCGACCATCCCGTGCTGGTAGCCGGGTCTATGGGACCGACGGGCGAACTGTTCGCCCCGATGGGGACGATGACCTTTGAAGAGGCCAAAGCCGCCTTTGCCGAACAAGCCGCCGCGCTGGATGCCGGCGGCGTGGACATCCTCTGGGTGGAGACGATGAGCGACCTGGAGGAGGTGCGAGCGGCGGTGGAAGGGGCCAAATCGGTCTCCGATTTGCCCATTGCGGCGACGATGACGTTTGATACGCATGGCAACACGATGATGGGCGTGACGCCCGCCAAAGCGCTGGAGACGATGAGCCAATGGGGCTTGGCGGCTCTGGGTGCAAACTGCGGCACGGGGCCGGAAGAGATTGAAGTTGTCATTCAAACGATGCGCACGCTTAGTCCTGATACGATTTTGATTGCCAAAGCTAACGCGGGCATTCCCCATTGGGTAGATGAGGAGTTGATTTATGATGGCACGCCGGAGGTGATGGCGAAGTATACGAAGCGTTTGTATGGCTGCGGAGCGCAGTTGATTGGCGGCTGCTGTGGCAGTTCACCGGCTCATATTAAGGCGATGGCGGAAGCGTTTAAGACGGAGCTGCCGGAGTTGGGATCTATGGCGGGAACGGCCGTTGCCCCATCCCCATCCAAACCAGCCCGCGAACGGCGTCACCGCCGCCGGAGAGATTAATACTTTATAGTGTTCTGCCCACGCGGAGCGTCTAACTGCTCGTTCTACGCTGAGCGTGGAACGAGAGAGGAGATGAAATTATGATTGAAACGATTATTAGTTCCAAGACAAAAACAGTGATTATTGGGCCGGAACGGCCGTTTACCATCATCGGCGAACGCATCAACCCCACCGGGCGCAAAGCGCTGGCCCGCGAAATGGCCGCCGACAACTACGACCGCGTCGTCAGCGATGCGCTGGCACAAGTGGCCGCCGGAGCGCACATGCTGGATGTAAACGCCGGGATTCCATTGGCCGATGAACCGGCCATCATGGCCAAAGCCATCAAATTGGTGCAATCTACGGTAGATGTCCCCATTTCCATTGATTCATCGGTTGTGGCTGCGCTGGAAAGCGGGCTGGAGGCGTATGAAGGCAAAGCGTTGGTCAACTCCGTCACCGGCGAAGATGAACGGCTGGAAGCGGTGCTGCCCCTCATCAAGAAATATGATGCGGCCGTTATCGCCATCACCAACGATGAAACCGGCATCTCCCAAGACCCGGATGTCCGCTTCGCCGTCGCCCAAAAAATCATCCGGCGGGCGCAAGATTACGGTATTTCGCCCGCCGATGTGGTCATTGACCCGCTGGTCATGCCCGTCGGCGCAGTGAACACGGCCGGGAGGCAAGTGTTCCAACTGCTGCGCCGCATCCAAACAGAGCTGGGCGCCAATACGACCTGCGGCGCCAGCAATGTCTCCTTTGGCCTGCCCGCCCGGATGCCGCTCAACGCCACTTTCATTGCCATGGCCATCGCCAATGGGCTGACTTCGGCCATCGTCAACCCGCTGCACGCGGAAATCAAGCAAACCATCCTGGCTGCCGATGTGATGATGGGGCATGATGAGAATTGCATGGCCTGGATTAAGGCGAACCGTAAAGAGCCGGAAGGGGTCGCTGGCAAGCCCCGCGAACGCCGCCGCCGTCGTCGGGAACGCTCGTGATACGTAATGCGTGATGCGTAATGCGTGAAACGGAAAACGTAATGCGTGATCGGCCTGAGCACGCATTATGTTTTCCGTTTCCTATTTTCTGTTTCTCCTGCTCTGAGGCGGTCTTCATTTTACGCTGGCCTAGCGCCGCCATGCCCCGCTCTATTGCCTACGCAGGCTTTTTACAAATGAATTGTGAATGGTAAATGGTGAATTACGGCCGTATCCAATTACACCGTCAGGCAGCATGTTCACTGCTGGATTTGCGGGGAAACGGCCGTAACACATACAACAATCAGTTTGCAAACAAAAAGCGTGACAATTCCAATGAAATCGTCACGCTTTCTTAATTTGGCAAAACGCCTGTCAGGACTTGCAAACCTGACAGACACACGTTTAATCAGCTAAAGTTGACAAATCGCCAAGCTCCTGGCCCATCGCTTTGGCCTTGAGGACGCGGCGCATAATCTTGCCGGAACGAGTCTTGGGCAGGTTGTCTACAAATTCAACAGTAGCCGGTTTAGCAATCGGCCCCATCTCATGGCCGACATGGGCGCGTAACTCAGCTTCCAACTTCTCGCTGCCTTCAAACCCTTGCCGCAAGATGCAGTACGCTTTGATGATGTTGCCTTTGAGTTCATCGGGCACGCCAATGCAGGCCGCCTCGGCAACGGCTTCATGGCTGACCAGAGCGCTTTCAACCTCGGCCGTGCCCAGACGGTAGCCGGACACTTTGATCACGTCGTCAATACGGCCGATAATCCAAATATAGCCATCCTCATCCTTCTTGGCGCTGTCGCCCGGCAAATACCAGCCCTGTTCCGCAAAACGAGACCAATACTGCTGCACATAACGGTCGGGGTCGCCCAAAATAGTGCGTAACATCGCCGGCCAGGGCGTTTTAATAACCAGGTAGCCTTCCTCGTTAGGCGGCACAGGATCGCCTTCTTCATCCACCACATCCACCTGAACGCCGGGGAAGCCGCGCGTGCCGGAACCGGGTTTGAGCGGGACGCTGGGCAGCGGCGTAATCATGAAGTTGCCCGTTTCCGTCTGCCACCAGGTATCCATGATGGGGCATTTTTCTTTGCCGATGACGCGGTAATACCATTTCCATGCTTCGGGGTTGATGGGTTCGCCCACGGAGCCAAGCAGGCGCAGGCTGGAGAGGTCGTGACGATTGGGCCACGCTTCGCCAAAGCGCATAAGGCCGCGAATGGCCGTGGGTGCGGTGTACAAAATCGTCACGCCGTATTTGGCGACGATTGACCACCAGCGATCGGGATAGGGATGGGTGGGAGCGCCTTCATACATCACGCTGGTAGCGCCTAAAATCAGCGGCGCGTAGACGATGTAGCTGTGTCCGGTAATCCAGCCGGGGTCGGCGGCGCACCACCAAACGTCTTCTGGCTTCACATCGAAGACCCATTTTAAGGTGGTGGCTGTCCCCACCATGTAGCCGCCGTGCGTATGCAAGATGGCTTTAGGTTTGCCGGTTGTGCCGGAGGTGTACAAGATGAAGAGCGGGTCTTCGGCGTCCATCACTTCGGTAGGCGCGTTAGGGTCGGCGATGGGCAAGGACATGAGGTCGTGATACCAATGATCGCGGCCAGGAACCATTTCCACGTCTTGCCCGGTGCGTTTGACGCAGACGACGCTTTGGATGGTTCCGGCGCGTTCGAGGGCTTCGTTGGCGATTTCTTTGAGGGGGACGATGTTGCCGCGCAGCCAGGCGCCATCGGCGGTGACGAGGACTTTGGAGTGGCTGTCTTCGATACGGCCGTGTAACGCCTCAGTCGAAAAGCCGCCATAAACCACCGAATGCATGGCCCCGATTTTGGCGCAGGCGAGCATGGCGATCATCAATTCAGGGATGCGGCCCATGTAAATAGTCACGCGATCCCCTTTGCCAACGCCTAACGAACGCAAAACGCTGGCAAAACGACTGACTTCCCGGTTGAGGCGGCGGTAGGTATAGACGCGCATGTCCCCTTTTTCGCCTTCGAAGATGAGAGCGGCTTTGTTGCGAACGGCCGTGTGCATGTGCCGATCCAACGCATTGTGAATGATGTTGACTTTGGCGCCTACAAACCATTTGTAAAATGGGGCATTGCTGTCATCCAGCACCTTGTCCCAGGGTTGGTACCATTCAAAGTTTTCAGCGGCAATCTTGCCCCAGAAACCGGGCAAATCGGCCGTCGCCTCCGCATGAACCTTTTCATAGTCCGGGATATGGGCATTCGCCACCACTTCCGGGGCAGGAAAATAAACTTCGCCTGTCATTTCTTTATTTTCAGCCATTCGTGCCTCCTCGTGAGAAAATAAGATGAATGCAACTATTCAGATGTACCCTTAGATTTGTCAAATTTTGTCTGGTAAACGCTTGGTCATGCTAAAAAATTTGACAAATCTTCTCGGCAGCGCTGTATAGTTACAGATAAATAATGCTTTGCGGCATGAAACGTGAAGCGTGAAACATGATTGGAAAACGCTTTACGCATTACACTTTACGCCGCAAGTTCCTAAAGAACCAGATTTGGCCCCCAAAACAAGTATAAAGGGCAAGCCCAAAAGCCGCAAAACAAAAATACGCGGCAGCTTGCAAACGGTTGTATCTCCCATCAGGTAATTGTACAATTCTTTATTATGAAAAATATACTCCTCTCCCTCCCTGTCGGCGAAAAAGTCGGCATAGCGTTCTCCGGCGGTTTAGATACCTCGGCCGCCATTGCCTGGATGCGGCAAAAAGGGGCGATTCCTTACGCCTACACCGCCAATCTGGGTCAACCTGACGAAGATGATTTTGACGACATCGCTAAACGCGCCAAAACATATGGCGCAGAAGAAGCCCGTATTGTAGATTGCCGCAAGCTGCTGGTGCATGAAGGACTGGTCGCCATCGCCTGCGGCGCCTTCCACCAATCGTTGGCGGGTAAAACCTATTTCAACACCACCCCGCTGGGGCGCGCCGTAACCGGCACGGTTCTGGTGCAAGCAATGAAGCGGGACGGCGTGGAAATTTGGGGCGATGGCTCTACCTATAAAGGCAATGACATTGAGCGTTTTTATCGTTACGGTCTCCTCGCCAATAAAAATTTGCGCGTTTACAAACCCTGGCTGGATCAAGTTTTTGTCCATGAATTGGGTGGACGCGATGAGTTGAGCGAATTTTTGCTTGAGCATGAGTTTGTCTATCGGGACCGCAAGGAAAAGGCGTACTCGACGGACGCCAATATGCTGGGGGCCACCCACGAAGCCAAAGACCTGGAATTTTTGGACCGCAGCATGAAGATTGTGGAGCCAATCATGGGGGTCAAGTTCTGGGACCCGGCGGTAAAAATTAAAGCCGAAGAAGTCAGCGTGACGTTTGAGGAAGGACTGCCTACCATGATTAACGGGCAAACGTTTGCCGACTATGTGGCTTTAATGGATGAAGCGAACAGAGTGGGCGGCCGTCATGGGCTGGGCATGTCGGACCAGATCGAAAACCGCATTATCGAAGCTAAAAGCCGGGGCATTTATGAAGCGCCGGGCATGGCTCTGCTGCACATTGCGTATGATCGTCTGGTTTCGGGCATTCATAATGAAGATACGATTGACCTTTACCGTGTGCAAGGCCGCCGTTTGGGACGGCTGTTGTATGAAGGGCGCTGGTTTGATTCGCAATCGCTGATGCTGCGCGAAAGTTTGCAAACATGGGTTGGCAAAGCGATTACGGGTACGGTGACGATGGAGCTGCGTCGCGGCGACGATTACACGATTCTCAACACGGAAAGCCCCAACCTCACCTACCACCCGGAACGGCTCTCGATGGAGCGGGTGGAGGATGAAGCTTTTAATCCGATGGATCGTATTGGGCAGTTGACGATGCGAAATTTAGATATCGCCGATACGCGCCACAAGTTGGAAATTTATGCGGGTGTAGATATTTTGCCGGGCGGGACTAATTTGGGACAGATAGCGTCTGGAAAGGAAGAGTAAAAAAACTGAGATTGGTCCAATCCTGAAGATTGGACCAATCTAATTATCCAGGTTGTCGGGAAACGGCCGTACCCCCACCTGTTCCGCCGCTTGCCACAATTTGCGATCAAACACAGCCATCGTTACCGGCTTCCGCAGCGTTTCTTGCCACAAAACGGCGGACGCCAAATGAACTGCGTCATAACCGCGCAAATGATACTCCCAGGCAAACATTCCGGCTTGCTCGATAACCATCTTTGTTACGTCCAACTGCATCAAATCAGGCCACTGACTCTTAAACAACTGCAAAGCAACCAGAGATTCCTCCGGCTCTAACGCCCCCACACGTATCAACTTGGCAAAAGTAGCCGACATCTCCACCTTGCCAATAACAGACATACCTACAGAATCGGCAGCGTCAATTACCTGGTGAACCATATCCGAGCCAAATTCTGTCGTGTATTTTTTAACCAGAGCGCTGGTATCCAAATAGAGGATCATTCTCGATCCTCTAATAACAACTGAGCGGCCGTCTTATCTCCTTTAGTCCTGGCTACCGGTTTGGATGATTTTATTTTTTTGCCGCTCCAAGTCATGAAGCCCGAATCAACCAATTCTTGCATCTTCTCATCCAGCGATTTTTCAATGGGAACAATACGGCCGACTGGCTTGCCGCGCTCTGTAATTATCACCGTCTCCCCCGATTTGACCTGCCGGACGTAATGACTAAGCCGCGCCTTCAAATCACGAATACCTACCGTCGTTTGCATCTTTACACCTCTCGACATCCACTAATATGATGATTTGCAACTACATTATAGCACAAATGACCACATTGTAGCCATCAGAACACCTCTTAGATAACGCTAACACCCGTATCCAATATCTCTTTCACCAACGGATTACTCGGCGTAAAATCGCGGGGGTTAAACAGTAGAATTTCTAAATCGTAACTGATTGAAAGCGTGATTTCACGAATTTTGTCTTTGTCGGTAAACCGAACGCCTTCAAACTCATCAGAAACCAACGCCAAATCAATATCGCTCCATTGATTAGCTTTGCCGTGAGCATAACTACCAAACAAAATCGCTTTCTGGATGGGAAAACCATGCTCTTTTAACGCAGCAAGATACCGAGAAATTATGTTTTGAACTCTATTTGGGATGTCAGCCACTGGGAAAACTCCTTAATCTCAATAAAGTAACGTTCAGCGAATTCTTTTGTGCAAAGTCTGTAAAATTCCCTGCAATATTCCGGGTATCTCACTTCCAAATTGAAGTCGTTTACTCTATCCAAAAACTTTTCTTGTTCTTTTGTGAGGGACAAACTTGATTGTTCAGCCAACTTAAGCAAATTATGCGTTTTAGGCGGTATGTTGACTAACCGTAAAACGTGATGCGTGACCAGAAAACCTTCACGTTTCACGCATCACGTTTCACACAGTTTTTTTGTAAAACCCTGCGAAATCCTGAAGACCCCAGAAGTTATAAAAGTGTGACGCACCTGGCAGGTACGTCACACTTGACAACTACTCAAACGTAAACACAGCCAGCAACGGATCATGGTCCGACACGCGGCGGGCGGTGGCGTCGTCGGGGGTGGGAAGCGGGTAGTCGGCGTCAATATGCAGCGCCT
>JANTHP010000058.1 GCA_024762395.1 Anaerolineae bacterium
TCAGTGTTCAGTAATCTGTAAACAGTTATCAGTACGGTCTACCTCTGGAAAGTGCCTACTGAAAACTGTTTACTGACTTCTGTTTACTGGTACTAGCCTCTTCGTCGGCGTCGCGAACGGCCGTTTCTTACCACAGGTATTGGTTCCGGCAGCAACCCGTCCAGATGGGGAAAGGCGTCGCTGGCGTGGGGCAGGTGGATAGCGCCGACGAATTCATTTTGAAAATCCGGGTCAACGGCCGTTTCTACATATTGTACCCAATGCGCCACATTTTGCGCCTCTTTTCGTTTGTGCCGGTTGAGCAGGGCAATTCTGGCGCCGTCGCCAGCCGCATTGCCCACTGCATACACTTGTTCCAGGTCGCAGTCGGGAATGAGTCCTAAAATCATAGCATGTTTTGGATCAATGTAGCTGCCAAATGCGCCAGCCAGGACAATTTTATTCACTTTTTTCACATTGGCGCGGAGCATGAGCAGCTTGGCCCCGGCGTACAGGGCGGCTTTGGCTAATTGGATGCTGCGCACATCATCCTGTGTTACCAAAATTGGCTGACCATTGCCGGTTTGGTCGCCGGTTGCCAACACATAGGCGGCTTTGCTGCCGTTCCGCACTATCCGGTCATGGTTCAAATTGGGATTGAAACGGCCGTCTGCCTGCAAAATTCCCGCCAAAAACATCTCCGCTACCACCTCAATAATCCCCGATCCGCAAATCCCCACCGCTAAATGGGCGGGTCGGGTAGTCGGGTAGTCTTGTGGTCGGGTAGTCTTGTAGTCGGGTAGTCGGGTAGTCGGGTAGTCGGGTAGTCGGGTAGTCGGGTGGTCGTTTGTCGTCTCTATCTCTGTCTCTACTCCCCACTCGTTTGACCAGCGCGCTTCGCCGATGACGCGGAAACGGGCTTTCTTTGTCAGCGGGTCAATACGGACGCGCTCAATTGCGCCGGGGGCGGCGCGCATCCCAAACGCGATTTGCGCTCCTTCGAAGGCTGGACCGGTAGGGCTGGACGCGCTGAACATCCAATCCCGATTGCCCAGCAAAATTTCGGCATTGGTTCCTACGTCCACTGTCAACACGATGTCATCCTGGTTGTACGGTTCTTCAGCCAAAAGAACGCCGACGTTATCCGCGCCCACATGCCCTGCTTCCGACGGCAGGACATGAACATTGGCCCCCGGATGGAATCGTAAGCCCAAATCGCGCGCTCTGACGTCCATGCTGTCCCGGTTAGCCAGGGCAAAGGGCGCGCCGCCTAATTCAACCGGGTTGATGCCCAGCAAAATGTGGGTCATGGTGGTGTTGCCGACGAATACGGCTTCGTAAATCTGGCGCGGGCGTAAACCGGCGGTTTTGGCGGCGCGGGCGGCTAATTGGTTGATGGCTTTGATGACGGCCGTGTGCATTTTGTCCAGCCCGTTTTTGTGCATCATGGCGTACGAAATGCGGCTCATCAAATCCTCGCCATAGGTGACTTGCGGGTTCATCATCGCTTCCGTGGCTAGAATAGCGCCAGTGCGCAAATCGCATAAATACCCGGCGATGGTGGTGCTGCCGATGTCAACGGCGAGGCCGTAAGCGCCCTCTACGTACCCTGGCTGCACATCAATTAGTTCCCGCTCTTGCCAAACGGTGACGGTGACGGCCCATTTGCCGGCGGCCGTTTTGCCGCTGCGCAGCGCTGTTTGCAGGCGACGCAGGGCTTGTAAATCAATCGTCAGGCCGGTTAATCCTGCTTGTTCGGTCAGAGCCGATTGCAGCCGCCCCCAGTCGCCTTGATGTTGGCCGAGAACGGCCGTTTCCACTTCTACATAAATTTGCCGAATGGCCGGGGCAATCTCAATAACCCGTTCGCTGGCCGATTTGCGAATGATTTGCTTTTGAGCGCGGCTTTCCTCGGGGACAAAGGCCAGCACATCTCCCTGAACAAAGGCGGAGCAGGATAGGCGACCGCTGCCATCCCCAATTTCCGCCAGCAGTTCTTTTTCCTTGCCGCTCGGCGGACTAAGATGGCTGGCGCCGGAGACGATGCCGTGTTTGGGGAAGGCGCCTTCTTCGATGTGGACTTTGCATTTGCCGCAGGTGAGACGGCCGTTGCAAATGCTTTCAATCTCCACGCCTACCTGCCGCGCCGCTTCCAACAGCGATTGTCCGGTTTCGACCAAACCGCGCCGACCAGATGGCATAAAAATAACGAAATTCTTATCTTTTTGTGTATGATTATTTGTCATAGCGTTGGTGGATTGTAACAGCATTGACTTAAGTTTTCTATTTCGTAGGGCTGTAACCTTTGATATTAACCTGCATCTAAGAAAGCGGCTGAATTGAGGTTTAGATTTATCAAAATTGCAACGACTAAGGTGACAATCACTTTCTGATACGTTAAGTGACTGTCACTTTTGAGGTTAGTAGTTACCTTAAATTTTCGTAACTATTCAGGTATCCCCTGAGATTTGTCAAATTTGGCCTGGTCAACGCTTGGTCATGTTTAAAAATTTGACAAATCTTCTTGCCAGCGCTGTATGGTTACAAATTTTCATGATTAGGAGAAAGAATGGCTCAGGTTAAGAAAAAGCAACCGCGCGTACTCATTTTCACTACGCCGACGTGCAGCTATTGTAATATGGCGAAGCAGTATTTCCGCCGTAACAAAGTGCGGTTCCGGGACATTGACATTAGCAAAGATCAGGCTGCCGCCCGCGACGTTATGCGTCGCAGCGGACAAATGGGCGTGCCTGTTATTGATATTGGCGGTAAAATAGTAGTCGGTTTTAACAAACCCAAAATCAACCAACTACTTGGCTTAAAAAACAATAATTAAGTAATAGGAGAATTACCATGATGATCGAACCTTTGGGAGCGCGTGTGCTCATTCGCCCGTTGGAAAAAGAAACGACAACCAAAAGCGGCATTATCTTGCCGGAAACTGCGAAAGAAAAACCACAGCAAGGGGTCGTGGAAGCGATCGGGTCTGAGGAAGAAATGATGACCGATTTGGCTGTTGGCGATAAAGTTCTTTTTGCAAAATACACCGGTAGTGAAATCCAGGTTGACGAAACTTCTTACCTTATCATGGATGAGGGTGAGGTGCTGGCGCGTATCAAATAATTGCGCAGGAAGACAGAGAAGAAGAAAAAAGGGCCTAAATAGGCCCTTTTTTGTTTTAAGATTTCGTATCAAGCGGCTATCGGGACTCGAACCCGAGATAACAGCTTGGGAAGCTGCTGTGATACCACTTCACCATAGCCGCGAGTATGGATGGAATTATAGTGGGAAAGTGACAGGATGACAAGGTGTGAATATACGCTGCCACTTTGCCATGTTGCTGCTCATTTATGCCCTCGCACCGTTTCCCAAATTACTTTTAGTGTGAATCTTTGGCCGGTGAGCAGGGTTTGGCTGCGGAAGAATTTGGTGGCGCCCCAGAGCAGGAGTACGGCCGTTCCGGCCGAAACAGCTAAACTTATCAACCATTGCCATGCGGGAACGGCCGTTACCGCCAATCGCATCGGCATTGCCAACGGAGCTGTGAGGGGGAACAAGCTCAACCCCAGGGCAAAAGAGCCGTTGGGCGCCGAAATCATGATGGCATTGAACCACATCGGCAAAAAAGTAGGCAGCATCAGCAAAAAAGTGTATTGCGATCCCTCCTTCACACTGGGGACGATAGCCCCCAATCCGGCGAACAGGCTGGCATATACCAAATAACCGGCCATAAAATGTAAAATAGTCAAAATCCAGACGCTTGCAGTTAAGGAGGGCAGGGTGATGTTGGCAAACAACCCGCCATCCTTCTGAAAAACGACGAAGGCCAGAATACTCCAGACTGCCATTTGTACCAGGCCAATCCCGCCCAACCCGATGACTTTACCCGCCAGAAGTTGAAACGGCCGTACCGAAGACAATAAAATCTCCATCACCCGGTTTTCTTTCTCCTTGCCCAAACTTTGCAGCAAGTAGCCTGAGCCGCCCATTACCGTCATGTAAAACAGGATGGCGATAGCCATTGCTAATCCCAACGCGGCAAAGTAATTTTGCTCCGATTGCTCTTCCGTCGCGCTTAGATCAACTTCCTCATACTGCTGCAGCGGCGCAACCACTAACGACACCGGGGCCTCATCACCGATGAAATTATCTGCCAGGAGGGAATAGAGCATGTAACTTTCAGAAGATTCTAGCGGTATATCTTCTGCGTATTGGGAAATTTTGCCGGTTGCCAGATAGTCGGCTGGGATATGATAGTAACCGCTGATTTCCTTTGCCTCCAGCGCTGCTTGAGCCGCATCTAAATCGGGGTACATAGCAAACAGCGCATCAGTTGGCGGAGGGAAATGGGTGATTTGGCCGGTGTCGTCTACCAAACCGGCCGGTAAAACCGTTTTATCGGTGTCGAAAACAAAGTTGGAAAGCGCGTTGCTGCTGCTGTCGGCGCTCTGGGAACGGGCCAACCAGTTTATGCCGGTAAGGATGAGCAGGGAGAGGACGGGCAGGCCAAAGATGGCGAACAGCGCCGACCGCCGCTTTAATGTGGATGTAAACTCATGTTTGGCTACCAGAAGATATTTGTTTTTCATGATTTTTGTAACTACTCAGCCTCAGAGGTGACAGTCACTTAAAATGCGGCAAGTTGTGACCAATACCTCTGGGAAAAGTGACTGTCACCTGGGTGGATACTGATTTTTCACATTTACCGGCTGCGTAAAGCGGTTACCGTTTCGCGCCAGGTTAATTTTTTGCCGTAACGCAGCAGGCCGAATTGAAGCAATCGGCTGACGAGGAAGATGGCGAGTACGGCCGTTCCCGCCAAAATTCCCCAGCTTGCCCCATACTGCCAAACCGGAATCGTCGTGATTTGTGATCGTGTTAGCATGGTTAGCGGTGCGGAGAATGGTATCAGACTCAAAGTAAGCGACAGAGCGCTGTTAGGATTTTCGATGATGAGGCCGGTGAAGTAAAGTGGAAACATGGATGAAATGCTGATGATACCGACCATTTGCTGGCCTTCGGAAACGGCCGTTATACTAATCCCAATCGCCGTAATCAACGCTGCGACCATCACATAAAAAGGCACAAACCAGCCCACAGCCACTAAAACAGCCGAACGAGAAAAAGCAATTGGTTCAAACTGAGGGATATTGGCCTGCGCGATGGCAATACCTGCCGCCACCAATCCCAGCCAGACCCCAATTTGAACAAACCCAAGCGCCACCAGCCCTAAAATTTTGCCTGTCATCAACTGCGATGGCTTTAGCGATGCGAGTAGAATTTCCATCGTTCGGTTTTCCTTCTCATCCACAATCGCCTGGAGGAGAAAGCCGGAGGTGGAAAAGATGCTAATCAGAAAAATGAACCCGATGATGAAGGGCAGTATGATGTTAAAAACAGAATTGCTGCCGCCATTGGGGGAAAGTGAAATGAAATTGATGTCCAGCTCATTATCGCGGAACCGTTCCAGCAGAGCGGGATCGCTGTCGGCCAGCAAACTGGCGCGCATGTAATCGGCCACTTCGCTGCCGACCTCTTCAAACACATTTCCCCAATGGTATAAAGTTACTTTGCCGGTTTCCAAATAGTCGGCCGGAATGACGATGTAAGCCTGGATTTCATCTTGGGTGAGTGCGCTGCGAGCGGCCGTTTCATTGGTAAACAGTATAAACGGCACAGAGTCCGGCGTGATTTTTTGGTACGCTTCCGGGGCCATCGTAACCCGTGCCTGGTCAACCACGCCAACCGGGTCATCTGCTTTCCCCCGAAAAAACAAGATGATACCGCCCGCAACCAGCAGCATAATGGTGGGCATGCCCAAGATGGCGAAAATAAAGCTGCGCCGGGTAACGTGCCGCCAAAATTCGTGACGCATGACTAAAAATGTTTTGTTCATGATGTTAGAAAACGGGGATTAGGGGATTGGGGGCTTTTCTTTATCCCTAAATCTCTCAATCCTCGCGGCTTATTTAATCGCTTTCACCAACTATTCGGATGAAAATTTCGTTTAAGCTTGGCAGCGCTATCGAGAAATGCTCAATCGTGATGGCGTCGTTTTGCACAAGTTCGCGTAGTAAATCGTTAGGGGTGGCGTCCTCGGCCAGGGTTAGCTGCCAGGTGCGGTTGTGATGTTGGGCGAGTTGGATTTGGGGAAGTTGGTCAAACGGCCCCGTGCCGCTGACTTCGACGGTGTTTCCGGCAAAACGACGGCGTACTTCGTCTACCGCGCCATCCAGTATAATTTTGCCATGATGAATGAGTACAATGTGGTCACACATCGCTTCCACCTGGTGCATCTGGTGGGTGGACATGATGATTGCTTTGCCCTGGCTGCGCAAATCCAACAGCATTTGGCGGATGAGTTCGGTGTTGACGGGGTCAAGGCCGGAAAATGGCTCGTCCACAATGATGAGGTCTGGATCATGCAGCACGGTGACGATGAATTGGGCTTTTTGGTGCATTCCCCGGCTGAGCGCGCTCATTTTTTTGTCTTTGTGTTCCCAAAGGTCGAGTTTTTTGAGGAAGGTTTCAGCAGCGGTAACGGCCGTTTCCTTCCTCATGCCCTTTAGCGACGACAGGTACAAAATCACATCCATCAGCTTCAAATCCGCGTACAAACCGCGCTCTTCGGGTAAATAGCCGATCCGGTTTTTCTTTTCTTCAGTCATGGGGCCGCCAAAAATAGCGATACGGCCGTTATCCGGGCGCAAAATATCCAGCATCATCCGAATCGTCGTCGTTTTACCGGCGCCATTGGGGCCAAGCAGCCCTAAAATCTCCCCCGGTTCCACCCGAAAACTAATATCGTTGGCCGCTTGTGTCTTGCCAAAACGCTTGTTTACATGTTCAAGCACAACGGTACTCATCGCAACTCCTTAAAACGTTAAAAAATCGTAACTATACAGCGCTGGCAAGAAGATTTGTCAGATTTTTTAACATGACCAAACATTGACCAGACCAAATTTGACAAATCTCAGGGGATACCTGAATAGTTGCAAAAAATCTGTGTTCATCCGTGAAATCCGTGCCCCATTATTCTTTCCCCGACAAGCTGCTAGAATACCATACGTAAATTTTATTGTCTTGTTTCACCTTGATGAAAGAGCAAACCTGCCCCTAAATTGTTACCTATTTGATTTGCGCAGTCATCAATTATGCCTATAATGTCTTTTGAGCAGAGCGGCAATTTTTTAAGGAAGGGATTTATTCATGCAGGAGGCGGTTATACTTTTAGTGGAGGGGAAAGGGGCTGGAAACAGTTCGATGGGGCCTGCGCTAAAAAAAGCTGGTTACGACTTAAAAATTGCTCACACAGGAGCCGATGCTCTGTTGCAATCTCAAGAGTATCCGCCTGATCTTGTCGTATTTGACGCCTCTACGATGCGCTCAAGCGGCGTGCGCAGCTGTCTGCGGTTGCGACGCGCTTTGGAGCATACTCCCATTATCCACAGCCGGGCTGTTGGTGAGCCTGAAGACCATTCAGCCGAGGCTGATGTTTACCTGGAGCATCCCTACACATCCCGGAAATTACTAAATCGAATCCACGCGCTGCTGCCTGCTGATGATTCTGATGATGAAGTGGTGCGCTGCGGCTCAGTAACATTGTATCGTTCCAAACCCTCCGTTGAGGTTGGCGGGCAGGGCGAGCGCCGTCTGACGCCAAAGCTGGCCTGCCTATTAGAAGAGTTTATGAGCCATCCCAATGAATTAGTCAGCCGCCCGGAACTTATGCAGCGTGTTTGGAAAACGGATTATATTGGCGATACGCGGACGCTAGATGTTCACATTCGCTGGATGCGGGAATTGATTGAGGAAGACCCGGCCAAGCCTAAATTGCTGCGGACTGTGCGCGGTAAGGGCTACATTTTTCAGGTAGAGCCGGTTGATGGGGACGCCGGTTAATTGCTAACAGCTTGTCGGAGAAAGAATAATGGAACACGGATTTCACGGATAAACACAGATTTTTTAACGTTTTTAGCCTGAAAATCCGTGTTTATCTGTGTTAATCCGTGTCCTGCCAAGGTTTTCAAGACTTTTTCGGCAGCCTGCTAGACATTGTTTTTACTGAAAACAAAAACGCCACCGTGTAGGTGGCGTTTGATTTTTTACCGGTAAAAGTAAAAGGCGCGAATTTTATTGCGCGGCAGCTTGGGCGGCTGCTAGTTTAGCCATGAGACGGCCTTTGCGGCGGCTGGCGTTGCCGGGGTGCAAAACATGTTTGCGGGCCGCTTTGTCCAGCGTGCTGCAAGCTTCTTTAACGGCCGTTTCCGCCGCATCTAACTCACCAGTTTCGATAAGCTGGTTCGCCTTCTTGACATACGTCCGGGCTGCAGCCAGGTACATACGATTGTGAGCGGTCCGTTTTGCCGTTTGCCGAATTCGCTTTTTTGCAGATTGTATATTAGCCAAGTCTAAATCCTCCGAAAATATTCACTTACTCTGTTTTCGTCTTTACAGAGGCGTGAGAGCCGGAGGATGATAGCACAAAAACCCAAGAGCGCCAAACAAATCGTTTGAATATTCCTCGTGCAGATTGCCGCAGTTGCCGATATACTGGGACATTGAAAGGCATCAGTTTGTAGTGAGCGATATGACAGAAGTAATCATTAATCTCATTTACGCGGCCCTGATTAGCGGCGTTATCGTTGGCTTGGCTCTATGGCGCGGCTCTCTGTCCCGCTCCGGCGCAGTTGGTGCAATGGCGGTGGGCGTTTTGATTTTTGGTTTGGGCGGCTGGCAGTGGGGCGTGCTGCTGGGCATTTTCTTTGTCTCGTCCAGCTTATTGTCTCATTTTAAGGAAACAGAAAAACGGGCGGCGGCTGAGAAATTTGATAAAGGCCACCGGCGCGACATGGGGCAGGTGACGGCCAATGGGGGGCTGGGCGCATTAATTGCCATTGTGAGCGTTATTATGCCCTCTTTGGCCTGGTTTCCCTTGTTTGTGGGGGTGATGGCAACGGTGACGGCCGATACCTGGGCGACTGAATTGGGCACGCTTAGCCGTCAGCCGCCTCGTTTGATTACGAACGGCCGTCTCGTGGAAGTTGGTACATCGGGCGGCGTTTCCTGGTTGGGCACGGCCGTTTCCCTCATTGGTGGCCTGTTCATTGGGCTGATGGCCGGGTTGATGGATAAAAATTATGCGATTTGGGGGACGGCCGTCTTTGGCGCAGCGGGCGGATTGGCCGGCTCTTTGTTCGACAGCCTGCTTGGCGCGACTGTCCAGCGCATTTACTACTGCGATCACTGCCAAAAAGATACTGAGCGTAAATTGCATAAATGTGGTCATCCCACACGGCCGTTGCGCGGCTGGGCCTGGCTGAATAATGATTTAGTGAATTTACTGGCCTCCATCATCGGCGGACTGGTTTCCTTTTGGCTTTGGCAGGTGATGGCGTGAAACGAGCAAGCATCCCCGCCGGATTTACGCTCCGGCATACGTTAAAAGCCAGCAATCGCGCCGTTACCCGTATCGCCTGGTCGCCGGACGGCCGTACCCTGGCCTCAGCCTCCTACGACCAAACGGTTCGTATTTGGGATGCTGAAACCGGGCAGGAACTGCGAGAGATTTTTGGCTACAGCGGGTCTGTTTTTACGGTGGCCTTTACGCCGGACGGCCGTTTCGTATTCTCCGCTTCCAAAAGCAGCCTCAAAGCGTGGGAAGTGGCTGCAGAATCCCGGCCTCGCACCCTGCGCGGGCATACCGATTACATCTACGCCGTTGCCATCTCGCCAGACGGCCGTTTTGCCATCTCCGGCGCTTATGACAAAACGCTCAAAGTGTGGGATTTGGCGACTGATGCGGAGAAAAGCACGCTTACAGGCCATGATGGGCGGATTGCCACCGTCATTTTCACGCCGGACGGCCGTTTTGCCGTTTCCGGCGCTGGCGATTCAAAAATCAATGTGTGGGATTGGGCCGCCGGGCAGTTGGTCGCTTCGCTCACCGGGCATGAGGCTGAGGTGTTAGCGTTGGCATTGTCCCCGAATGGTCACAGCCTGGTTTCAGCTGACCATGACGGCCGCATATTGGTGTGGGATTTTGATTCCAAAACGGTGACGACAAGGCTGGAAGGGCATGAAAAATTGGTGTCCGGCATTGCTTTTTCGGCAGACGGCCGTTTCCTGGCATCAAAATCGGCCGACAATACGGTCCGGTTGTGGCGCACGGCCGATTGGGAAACAATGGCTATTTTGGCCGAACCTCATTCAAATTTCGCCTTTGCCGGCATTGCCTTTCATCCCGGCCAACCGGTTCTGGCGACATTGGGCAGCAACGACAAAGTTATCCGTATTTGGGAGTTGGATTTAGAATGATTTTGGGAGCGAGGATAGAGCTAGAGGGAGAATGTTCTTGCTCGCTTTAGCTGTGGGAATGTAGATTATGTGGACAAAGCTCCCTCTTGGTGTGGCCGCATGGACGTTTGGGGAACGGCCGTTTCCCGAAACTGCCCGGCGTGTGGCCGAATTGGGCTACAATGGCCTTACATTGACCGTCAATTTGGCACAGGATACGGCCGAAGAAACGGCCGCAGCATTGGCAGCGCATGGATTAGACCTGTTTGCCGTATCCATTGATAGTGCAGATTTGGCGCACCCGGAAACGGCCGTTCGCCAACAAGCGATTGCAGATTATGTGCGTTTGCTGGATTTTGCGGCGGGCGTTGGTCGGCCGCTGGTCATTTGTCGCGGGGTAAAGGGGCGGATACGGCCGTTTACTTCAAAAGCAGATGAGAGCGCGTTGTTGGAAACGGCCGTTCGCCAAATCGCCCAGGCCGCTGCCAAAAAAGACCTGCGCCTCGTCATCGAACCCCTCAACCGGTACGAAACCCATCTCATCAACACCGGCGCCGACGCGATGGCCCTGGCTGAAGCCGTTGGCATGGAAAATGTGGGCGTATATCTCAATGCCTTTCACATGAACATCGAAGAGCAAGATGCAGCCGGCGTCATGCGTCGAGCCGGCAGCCGGCTCTGGCTGTTCGCCATGAGCGACTCCAACCGGCGGGCTATTGGGCAGGGACATCTCAAATTAGGCAATCTGTTATGGGCCGTTGAAGACATCAACTATCAAGGCCCCATCATCCTGGAATGCCTGCCGTCCGGTTCTAACCCCATACAGCCGGCGCTAAACGATGATGCAGTGGCCGAATTGGAAACTTTCTTACGTACCTCTCACAGTTGGTTTTGACGTTTCTGGGGTATAATTCAAAAAATATAACGAAAAAAGAGCGGGGATTGGGAGATTTGGGGGGCTTTGATTTTCCTCAAATTCCTCAATCCCCGTCTTTACAAGGAGTAAATTATGGCAAAACAATGGAAAAACCCACCGGCAATGCAGATTGACCCATCGAAATCCTATCAAGCGACGATGGAAACGAATAAAGGCACAATTGAACTGGAATTATTTGCCCAGTATGCCCCCAAAACCGTCAATAATTTTGTCTTTTTGGCCCGGGAAGGGTATTACGATGGCGTTTCCTTCCACCGCGTCATCAGTAATTTTATGATTCAGGGTGGCGACCCCACCGGCACAGGGCGCGGCGGCCCCGGCTACCGCTTTGAAGATGAGTTTGCCGGCAACCCGATGAAGCATGGGACAGGCTCGCTCTCAATGGCTAATGCTGGTCCTGGAACCAATGGCAGCCAGTTTTTCATTACGCACGCGCCGCAGCCTCATTTAGACGGCCGTCACACCGTCTTTGGTCAGGTTACCCAGGGGCAGGATGTCGTCAACGCCATCCGCCAGGGCGACAAAATGACCAAAGTGACCATCACGGAAAAATAAGCTTTAGGCGCGACGCACTTTGGGAGTGCGTCGCGCTTTTAGGATTACTTGAAAATTACGGGGAGGAACCGGTCGCTGATGACGGGCAGTATTGGCCCGTCAACACTGTAGTAACGCATTTGCTCACAGTTATCGTACCAGGTCGCCTCATCAAAGTTCAGGTTGAAAATAAACAAACCCTCCATCCAGGGCCAATAAAGCTGGGCATACGTAAATGCGCCGGTGATGTTTTCTGCCTGCTTTTCAGGCGTGACAATTTGCCATGCGCGCCCTTCCCAGCTCGGCGTGGTCAGACAGTACGCCGGCGGCTCTGTGATCCAGCCGACTTCTGTCGCCCAAATGGGCATATCGTTCAATCCATGAGCTACTAAAATTTCATGAATTTTTTCGGCGCTGCGGAAGCAAAAGCCCTGGTCGCAGTAGGTTTCCGGCGTGCCGCCGTCTACATCCGGCTCGGCGTCGAAATCGGCGCTGAAGCCCATGGGATGGTAGCCGATGGCGTCGGCGCATAGATGGCCGCCGGCAGCAATGAATTCCGGCAGAAATTCGCGTTCGTCTTGAACGTCTCCGTTGTGTCCTGGGTGACCGCCGTAATTACCTTCGATGCGTCCGACTGGGGCAAGACCGGCTGAAATGGTAACGGCCGTTGGATCCCATGTTTCAATTATCTGCTGCGCCGTGCATAACACCTCGGCGTATCGGCTCGCATCCGGCGGAGCCAGCCATTCCAGAAGCATGTTTACCTCATTGCCAATTTCGTAAGCGTCAATTTTGTCGCCATGCGCGGCGACAAGTTGGTACATGCTGTTAGAAAATTCACCCAGGTTGTCGTAATCGAGGGCAGTGACATCAACGCGCAGCAGCACCTTCATCGGCAGTTGATTTTCGGGCGGGGAATATAATTTAATCCAGTCGTATCCCATACTCTGGGCATTAACGGTATCGGCAGATACGGCTGATATGCCTTGAGCAAAAGGCGGGCGGGTAGACGGGTTGTTTTCTCCGAATGGTTCTGGGGGAGCAGTGTCTCTGGCAAAGGTCGTCGTGGGCGCTTTGGATGAGCAAACAAGCACAAGGGCGAGAAGGGCCGAAAATAGGAAAGTGAAGCGTTTCATGTTTGTGCCTCCTGAAGGAACTCTTTGGGGAAGGGTTCGAATAATACGTCGGCGCCCCAGATGGATAAAAAGCTATTGAACAGTATATGGCGTCGGACGTCTTTTTTCAAACATGAACCGCAGCAATTTGGCTGTTCATTTCTTTTTGGGATCTGTTGTGCCCGTTGGCGTAGTTTTGGTCGCTATTTGCAGCCCAAATGGGCAATTCATAAATTTCTCATTTTTGGGGCTTGCCTAAAATTTATTTTATGGTATACTTTCTTTGGCTCCCCCCCCAGAGATGTCCCCGTAAGCGCCCGCTTTCGGGGCATCTCATTTTTTATGGAAATTGCAGGCGAGGGTTTGGGAGGTTTTCTTTTGATTTTTCCCCTAATTTTCTAAATTAGTTGCCCCCTGATTCAAAATGCAACCCCTTTTCATCGGCGTCAACAATGATGACGGTGTTGGGTTTTTGTGTTTGGCTGAGAAGGAAATCGGCTAAGGGTTCGCGCAGGTGGCGGGCGATGATGCGGCGTAACGGCCGTGCGCCAAATTCAGGTTGGTCGTTTTGCGCCAGCAGCCATTTTTTGCCCTCATTTGTCACATCTAGTTGAATGCCTTGTTTCTTTGCCAGTTTGAATTCCTTTTTCAGCATCAAATCGAGAATCAGCGCCAACTGAGGGCCGGTTAGCTGGTGGAAGAGGATGACTTCATCCAACCGGTTGAGAAATTCGGGCCGGAAAAAGCGGCGTACATCGCCCATCACCAACTCGCGTTCACGTTCACCGATGACGGGAACGAGCATGTGGTTGGCGCCTAAATTGCTGGTGAGGATGACGACTGTTTCGCTGAATGTGGTTTGGCGCCCCTGGCTGTCGGTGAGGCGGCCTTCGTCCATCACTTGCAGCAAGATGTCGAGGACGCGGCTGTGAGCTTTTTCGACTTCATCGAACAGGACGACGGTGTACGGCCGTTCCCGAACAAAATCTGTCAACTGTCCCCCGCCTTCAAAGCCGACATAACCGGGCGGCGCGCCGATGAGCCGGTTGACACTGGCTTCTTCCTGGTATTCGCTCATATCCAAAACCAGCATCGCATCTTCCGTGCCAAACATAAATTCAGCTAAAGTCTTTGCTAACTCCGATTTACCCACGCCGCTGGGGCCGAGGAAGAGGAAGGAACCAATCGGCCGTTTGGCGTCGCGCAGGCCGACGCGGGCTGTTTTAACGGCGCGGCTGACGGCTATAATCGCCTCATCTTGACCAATGATGCGCTGATGCAAATGTTCAACCATGTTGGCGTATTTACCCTGCTCGTCCTGGCTCAGTTTGGCGATGGGGATTTTGGTCATTTGGCTGGCGGCGACCATCACATCTTCGCTGGAGAGACGGCCGTCTGCCGCTACTTGGGGTAAATTTTCAACATGTTCTTGTGTCACCATGTGCACCAGGGCGGCGGCGCGATTAGCTAACTGTACGGCGGCGGCGGGCATGGCAATGGTTTTGATGTATTGTTCGGCCAATGCCGCTGCCGTCGCCAGCGCTTCCCGGCCGATTTCAAGTTCGTATTCCTGTTCCAGCCGCTGCTGATGAAAGCTGAGGATGGCGGTGGTTTCATTTTTGTTCGTGGGGGGCACATCCAGCCGGTTTGTGTGTTGGCGGATGAGTTGGTTTTTGCTGAGTCTGGCATAATTGCCGGGCGTGGCCGTACCGATGACGACTTGCTCGTTGTTGAGCAGCGCTTTGTGCAGCTCCCGGCTGACTTGTTCGGGGAAAACGGCCCGCAGCCGGTCGGCGAAGAAACGTTCGATGTTGGGAACGAGCAAAATGCCGCCGCTGGCGCGGCGCAGCCCGGTGCGCATGGCCGCCAACGGGTTTTCCAGCAGGGCGGTTTCGTTGATTTGCACTAACGAACGCAGATTGTCCGGCCCTTTGCCTTCAGCCAGAAGTTGGGCCAGGCTGTAAGCGAGGGTTCGCTTGCCGGCTCCTTCCGGCCCAACAAGGATGGTGTGTCGCTTTTGGGCCAGGGAGAGAAGGCTGATTAGGTTGTTGAGGAGGTCTTGGCGTTGGTAAACGGCCGTTGCCAACCCCTCCTGCGCCTCTGTGACAAAATCA
Source organism: Anaerolineae bacterium (assembly GCA_024762395.1). GTDB lineage: Bacteria > Chloroflexota > Anaerolineae > Promineifilales > Promineifilaceae > JACKCC01. Next base: position 14,976 of record JANTHP010000058.1, read on the forward strand.
TGGATGATGGGCGTGCCGTCTTGGGCAACTTCGCCTAGCAAGGTGATGACGGCCGTTGTCGTTACCCCCATCCGCTGCAAAACCGCATACGTTGTCACATTCGGCTGAGCCATCGCCGCCAAAACATGACCGCTGCCAGCTTTTAATTCTTCCCGCGTCTTGGCAATCGTCAATCCCTCGTCAATGACAACCAATGTTTCCTCAGCCAATGGCACGTCTTTGCCAAAATCATCGGTGAACATGAATTTGGCGTCGCGGCCTTTGTTGTGCCGCGCCATCATTTCTACGCGCTGCGAAAGGTCGTCCCAATCGAAGCCGCGCTGCTTTTGCAACTGCTGCAAGATTTGGTAGGCGGCGGATTCCTTCTCATCCAAAAAAATGCGTAGTAACAACTGCGGGGTGAGAAGTCTCAATTTGTAATCGGCCATGCGGGAAACGGCCGTTGTCATCAAACGCGCCAATTCAGTGGTCGGAATATTAGGATTCAGTGTACTCATGCTGAAAATAATACATCGGCAAAGATGATATGCCAATGCCTGATGGGAGTTTCGTCGCATTGTGAAAATATCGTGAAAAAGCTACCATATGCTTCAGGATGCAAAACAGACATAGACTCATCACCATTATCGTAGCTAATCTCTTGGTTTTAGCGTTTTTAATAGGGTTACCGGCGGCAAAGATAGATTTTATCGCTGATTGGCTGCCTATAACCCTGTTTGGCATTCTGATCGTCTTTACCATGACTTTTGGTATGCCCCTGGCTGGCGGCATGATTTCCTTGCTGCCAATGGTCGCCGTTGCTGCTTATTTGCGTTTTGGGCTAGTGACAACGGGGTGGCTGGTTTTTGTTAGCGCCTGGGTTCATGGTCTATTCCGTTACTTCTTTACTGAGCATTTCAAGTTGCCTTTTCCTGCTGCCAAGCTGTCTGATTTGATGGATCGCGCTGCTGTGAATGCGGTGATGGTAACAGCCAGCATTCTTGTTGGCGGTTACGTTTTTGAATACCTGGGCGGCGCCCATTTGGCTGCTGATGGCAGTTATCCGGTTTTTTTACCGGCGCTCGGCGTGAGCTATTTTTTTGTTAACTACGCTTTGGCTGCTATCTATTTTTTGATATTGGGTGGGGGGCAGCATAAACTCTTTTTACGGTCGCTGCCTACTTTATTGCTCTACGAGGCCACACCAGTATTGTTCGCTCCGTTGATTACTTTAATTTACAGTGAATTAGGGGCGCTTTACTTTTTCTTGCTTATTTTAGCGTTGGTGATCATCACTTTTATCGTTCGGGATTTAAATGAAATTGGCTTGCGGTTAAACCGGCGTGTTGAAGAATTAGACAGTCTTCAAATTGTGGGGCAGGCGTTGAGCGCCAGTTTAGAAGTGGAGGCTATTATGTCGGCCATCCACGTGCAGGTGGCTCGGTTGATGCCGGCCAGCGCTTTTTTTGTTGCTTTGTATGAAAAGGAGACAGGCGAGGTTTCGTTTCCGTTAGCTTTTGAAAAAGGCGCGCCTGTGAAGTGGCGGTCGCGCCGGGCCGGGAATGGTTTTACAGAGTATGTGCTGCGCACCCGTCGTCCTTTGCTAGTTCGGCGGGATGTGGTGAAAACGGCCGTTTCCCTCGGCCTTGATCAAATCGGCAAAGAAGCTAAATGTTGGTTGGGCGTCCCCATCCTGTTGGCTGATGAGCCAATTGGCGTTATGGCTGTGCAATCATTTACTCAGCCCAATGTTTATGATGATAGGCACCTGAATGTGCTGGTAACCATTGCCACGCAAGCCGCCCTTGCCATCCAAAACGCCCGTCTTTACGCCCGTACGGGTAGTGCTTTGGCGCAGCGCGTTCAAGAATTAGACTCCATCTTTCGCGCCACGCGAGATGGCATTTTACTGTTCAGCAAAGAATGGCGGGTGTTGGCGACAAACCGCGCCTTTACTGAAATCGTAGTCGCTGCGGATATTGATTGGGTTGGGCAATCAGTCATAAACGAAGTCGGCGAAACCGGGATCCTTATGTCTCACCTTGAGTATACCCAAGAGGAGTTAGAACGGGATTGTAATGCCATTTATCAAGGTGAGAAATTACGGAAAAGTCAGATTGTTATAGAAGGAATGCTCCCAAGGTACATCGAACGTACATTGGTTCCCGTACATGATCAGGGACAAGAAATCAGCGGGTGGCTGCTAATTCTTCGTGATATTACTGAGGAAGTAAAACTGGCTCAAATACGTGAGGACATGACCCACATGGTTGTACACGATTTGCGCTCACCGCTTTCCGTTACGCTGGGTAGTTTGGAAACAATTCAGGCCTGGTTGGAAAAAGGATACACTGAAGACGTACAGCGTTTATTGGAACTGGCGCAAGTCAGCGGTGAGCGGATGTTGCAGCTTCTTAATGATTTGTTGGATACGTACAAATTAGAAAGTGGCGAACTCCCGCTGAATTTAGAGCCTGTACCTATATTGCCTTTATTAAATGAAGTCATGACACATTTTGAATCAGCAGCAAATGAAGCGGAGATTAAGATTGAAGCTGAAACAGCGCCAGACATGCCGCTGCTTTCTGGCGATAGAGAACATCTGCTGCGGGTTTTATCTAATTTGGTGGATAATGCCATTAAGTTTACGCCGAACAATGGTCGAATCCGATTGTGGGCGCAGCCGGCTTTGGATGGGATGGTGTTAGTTGGTGTGTGCGATACTGGAGCCGGCATTCCTATTGAAGAGCAGAGTGAAGTTTTCTTGAAGTTCCGGCAGAATAAGTCTGTACAAAGCCGCCGACCGGGTTCGGGGTTGGGATTGACTTATTGTAAATTGGTTGTAGAAGCGCATGGGGGACGCATCTGGGCGGAAAGTGAAGGCATTGGTTTGGGGAGCGCGTTCATGATGGAGCTGCCTGCTTTTGAAGGGGTGGAGCGCTCGTTGTACTCATTGGAAAGCGCAGAGATGCGCCCTTGCTGATAGCAGGGTGGGGGGAACACGGCCGTTAGTGTGCTGCGGACTTACAGGTAATTTTGTGCGGTTCGGTTATTTGTCTCGTTCCAAAATCAGGGTAATCAAATTGTCCAGGTCTTCCCGAGCGGGGGAAGTGGGGATTTTTTTGAGGGCGGCGCGAGCGCGATCGGCAGTTTCGATGGCTTGCATGCGGGCTATTTCAACTGCGCCGGAGCTGCGGAGTTGGGCCATCATTTGTTGTACGGGGTCGGCAGCTTCAACAACGGCCGTTTCATGCTCTTTAGTGTTGGATTGAGCCAATGTTTTGCCCCCGTTTTGCGTCATCATCACACCGCGTCCCTGGGCCAGGTCTGCGCCAACTGGTTTCCCCATTGTTTCCGGGTCGCCGATGATGTCCAGAATGTCATCCACGATTTGGAAGGTTAATCCCAAATTATAGGCGTATTCTGTCAGCGCAGTAATAATCTCATCATCAGCTTTGGCCAGACGAGCGCCCATTTCTGCGCCCGCCTCAAAAAGGCTGGCTGTTTTTTTGGCAATGATGGTTTTGTAGGTTTCGCGGTCCATATTGCCCGCTTTGGCGGCGGCGGCTTGCAGCGTTTCGCCTTCTACCAGCCGGATGCAGGCGTCGGACATGATGCTGTTGTAGGGACGGCCGTATGGCGCCATCAACTCGTACACTTTGGTAAACAGATAATCGCCAGTTAGGAGGGCGAAGGTATTGCCCCAGCGAGCGTGAACGGTTATTTTGCCGCGCCGGGTGAGGCTGTGATCGTTGATATCGTCATGAACCAGGGTGGCTGTATGTACCATTTCCAAAGCGGCGGCCATGGGAACGGCCGTTTCCAAATCCTCCCCGCCCGCTGCCAAATAAGCTAACAGAGCCAAACGGGGGCGTACCCGCTTACCCCCTGAAGAGATGATGTGTTGGCTGGCCTCTTGCAGAACATCCACATCGCTGTTAACAATGGTATGCAATGTTTCTTCAATTGCTTCCATCCCTTCATGTATTGAATTAATGCCCATAATTCCTACCTTGTTCACAACTTTCAATTTTTTTTGAACGATTTAACGGATTATAAAATAGTCGCCTGTCACCGTCAAGCAATTTGTGAAAGAATCCGCAAAGCCTTCGAAAACTCTTAGATTTATTTGGTTGGTGATAATGTTTCTGGCTTAACCCACAACCTTGCAAACAGTTTTCCCAACTGGTACTTGGCGCAAATCAAACCCAACCTATAATTATACTTGATCCACGAATAGGTGGGTAGAGTAGGAAGGGGTTAATAACCGGGAAATTCAGTATTGTGGATGTTCCGATGGTGTTCCTCAATCTCAACATTCCCAGCAATTAAATCCTTGCCATAAAAAATCGGGGGGAATTCCCCCAACGGAGGTCATTGGAAGTTATGGAAGTGTTAAAAGAGCGGATTCGGCGTGAAGGGAAGAATTTGGGGCGAGGTATTCTCAAAATTGACAGCTTTTTGAACCATCAGCTTGATGCAGATTTGATGGAAGGTATCGGCGCAGAGATTGCCGCTTTTTTTGAGGGTACAAAGCCATCACGTATTTTAACGGCCGAAGTCAGTGGCATTGTTCCGGCGGTGATGGCCGCCAAAGCATTGGGTAATATTCCCACTGTTTATGCGCGTAAACATAAGCCCATCACCATGATGGAACCTGTTTTGGTAGATACTGCTCCCAGCCACACCAAGGGGGGAGAAGTGATGTTGATGGTTTCGCCGGAGTTTTTACATGCAGATGATCGCGTCCTGATTGTGGATGACTTTTTAGCCAGCGGCAAGACGATTGACGCCCTGGCGCGCATCGTAAAAAACAGCGGCTCGACATTGGTGGGTATTGCGGCCGTTGTTGAAAAGAGCTTTGAGAATGGCCGCGAAGCGCTGTCGCATTGGGGAGTCCCCATTATGGCCGCCGCCACCATTACCGACATGAGCAATGGAAAGATTGAACTAAAATAGGCTGGAGCGAGAGCAAGCGCTAGAGGACGTTTTCCTGTTGGTACAACATGGCGTAAATACGCAGACGGTTTCGTAGAACAATTTAGCAAAGGGTGTGTTTCATCTCAGTTGATGTATCGGGAATTGGAATTCCCGATACTTGGCTCAACGTTTCGGGAATTCCAATTCCCGAAACACGCACTT
>JANTHP010000059.1 GCA_024762395.1 Anaerolineae bacterium
TTTCACATCATTTTGCCGCTGAAGCCGCCAAATATGGCTGAGGTGGATCAAGCGATTGCCGCTGAACGATCGGGGTTTTTGATTGGATAGTTTTAGAGGGGAAATTGGCGTACTGGCTCGGAATATGGAGGTGATGTTTTATGCTAACTGGAAGTAGGAAACGTGCGTTGGTTTTGTCCGGGGGCGGGGGGCGCGGCGCTTACCATGTGGGGGTATTACGGTTTCTGGAAGAGCATGAGTGGATGCCGGATGTGGTTGTCGGCACATCCATCGGCGCAGTGAATGGCGCGGCGATGGCTTCGGGGCACAACGCCCATTCTCTTTGGTCTTTGTGGCAGCGGTTGAAGACGCAGGATGTGCAGAAAGTGAATCTGAATCCGTTGGATGGTAATTTTTTGTTGGATACCAGCCCGTTACGGGATACGTTGAAAAAGCAAGGGTGGGTGGATTTTGAGCGTATTAATTCGGAGGAAGCGGCCGTTCATTTGCGGGTTACGGCAACAGAGGTGAACACAGGGCATTTGGATGTGTTTGGCAACAGCCCGGATGTGTATCCGAGCAAGATGCGAAAAGAGCCGTTAGGTTTGGAGCATATCATTGCCAGTTGTTCAATTCCCATTGTGTATCCAGCCACACAACTGCATGATACGTTATATTGGGATGGGGCAACGGTGGCTAACACGCCTTTGGGGCCGGCTATTGACGCCGGTGCAGAAGAGATTGTGGTGGTGATTATGACGCCCTGGGACGATCAAGCTGAGAAATCGGCCGAAACGCCGCGTAATTTGTTAACGGCCGCTAGCACAACGTTAGAATGGGCGCTGCTGGCCTCCTTCCAGGCCGATTTGAAGATGTTCCGCCGGGTAAATCAGTTAGTACGGTTACAGGTTGAGAATGCGCGACTGCGGGCGACGAATGAATTGTTGAAGCAGCAGCTTGCTGGTAAGGCGATTGCGTTTGAAGATAAGGATGGTAATGGCGTGCCGGATATTTTGGAGGAAAAGTATCACGAATTACCGGAGCCAATTATTGTGGCGCCGAATGAGGTGATTCCGGTTGAGCAAATCATTCGTTATACACAAACGGGGCATGAGCGGTTATACAAAATGGGATATGACGATGCGCGGCGTGCCTGGCGAGAGGCAGGCAAGTCAGTGGAGGGAGAATAGGGGGAATTATAGGATTCGCTGCCAGCGTTTTTATGACAAATAGGGAGGAGTTAAATCAATATGAAAAATACAAAACTAGACAGGATGGGCATGAACTCCATCCCGCTGGTAGATTTTCTGTTAACCCGCTGTTTGTTAGCATTTTTGTCAGGCGCTGTAATTTTGAGCCTGTTTTCTATTTGGCAAAAGATCTCTTTCGGCGTGCCTGTGAATGATATCCGAGGTTATATTGTTCCTGTTTTGTTTGGCGGTATCAGCGGCGTTCTTGTTGAACTCTGGAATCGCAAGGCCCGGCGCGCTTTGCGGCAGTTGCAGATTAGTGAAGCATTGTATCGCGCTGTTGTTGAACACGCCTCGGACGGCATTTTTATCATGAATGATCGGGGGCAGTTTCTTGATGTGAACGCTTACGCATGTTCATTGCTTGGCTATTCGAGGGAAGAGTTACTGCAATTGAGGATGAAGGATATGGCTGCGCCGGCCCATTCCTCTTCAATACCAGAACAGTTTCATGATTTTTCGTTTGATGAGCGAACTGTTGCGATGCGGCAGGTGCGCCGCAAAGATGGTTCTATTTTCATGGCCGAAATTAGCAGCAGGCGTCTCCCGGATGGTAATTTGCAAGCGATTGTGCGCGATGTTACCGAACGTGAGGCAGCGGCCCAAGCTCTGCGCGAGAGTGAGGAGAAATATCGCCTGCTTACTGAAACGGCAAGGGACTTTATTATTTCGCATGATTTTGACGGCCGTATTACCTATGCCAACAAAGCTGCTATCGAGATGATTGGGTGTGGCGAGCAAGAAATCCAACAGCTTAACCTAAAAGATTTGCTGCCTGACGATCAATTGGTTGAATCTGAGCGCCGGTTTGCACAGCGGATGGCGGGCGACCAGACTGTTTTTACGTACGAAACTGAACTTATTGCTGCAGGGGGACGACACATTCCTTTAGAAGTCACATCGGTAACCCTGGTGAAGGCGGGAAAACCGCTGGGCATCCTGATAATTGGGCGGGATATTACGGAACGTAAACGAACGGAGGAGGCGCTGCGCCAGATGCAAAAGACGGAGAGTCTGGGCGTGTTGGCCGGCGGCGTGGCGCACGATTTTAATAATTTACTGGTGGCAATGTTAGGGCAAACTTCATTGGCTCAGGCTAAATTAAGTAATGAAAGCCCGGCTCGTCCTCATATTGAAAAAGCGGTGGGGGCCGCTGAACGGGCCGCTGATCTTACCCGGCAAATGTTGGCTTATTCTGGTCGGGGCCATTTTGAAACCCGCCCCATAAATTTAAACAGCTTGATTACCGAAAATTTACATCTTTTTCAGGCCAGTTTGCCTAAAAATATCCATCTTCGTTCTGAATTAAGCGATTCGCTGCCCTTGATTATGGCGGATGCGGGCCAGATGCAGCAGGTAATTATGAATTTGATCATCAATGGCGCGCAATCAATTGAAGAGGAGTCAGGCCAGGTGATGGTCACGACTGGGGTAATGATGTTGGAAGAGGGAGACGGCCGTTACACCCAATATACCGGTAACAAACTAATACCCGGCCGGTACGTCACCCTGGAAGTCAGCGATAATGGGCGGGGGATGCCTGCCGATACGCTTTCCAAGATATTCGACCCCTTTTTCAGCACCAAAGAGACGGGACACGGGCTGGGATTAGCCGCTGTGCTGGGTGTCGTGCGCGGTCATAGAGGTGGGTTGACCGTCTACAGCGAAGTTGGGGAGGGGACGATCTTCAAACTCCTCTTTCCTGTTAGCCAGGATACGGCCGAGCCGCCAACGGACAGCGCCATTGCGTCTCATCGTCATACAAAGGGGCTGATTTTGATCATTGATGATGAAGTGCCCGTTCGAGAGGCTGTGACCGATATTATGGCGTTGGAAGATATTGAGGTCATCTCCGCTTCTGGCGGAGCCGAGGGCGTGGCTTTGTACCGGGAGCGCCAGGTGGATATTGGGTTGGTGCTGCTCGATCTTTCTATGCCGGGGATGAATGGCGCGGAAACGTTTCGCCAATTGCGCCGCATCAACCCCGACGTTCGCGTCATTTTGTCGTCGGGATACAATCAAATCGAAGCAACCCGCCGTTTTACCGGTAAAGGATTAGCGGCCTTTATACAAAAACCATACACTGTCAGCGAATTGATTATTGCTGTTAAGCAGCATTTGTTATGAAATGGCAGCTATGACTTTGGGACAAGTTAACAACTTGTCCTACATTTTCAAGGAAATAGAGTATGTCACGAACCCGTATTATTTTTGTTGCAATTGTTGGCGTTGCGTTGTCCATTATTGCCGGGGCGATTGTATTTCAATTTGTTGATCGTAATACGCAGGATGGCGGGCTTTTTACCGAGGAGGAAACGGCCGTTTCCACTCCCATCCCCGAAGGAACCATCCTCGTCAGCCTGGCCTCTTCCAACACCAAGCGCAATTGGTTGGACCAGGTCGTCGCCGATTTCAACAGCGGTGGACACACAACAGCCGATGGACAGGCCATTGTGGTTGAAGTCAGCCACGTCACCTCCGGCGGCTCGATGAACGCTATTTTGGACGGAACCTCGCAGCCTACCGCCTGGAGTCCCGGCGACGCTTCCTGGGTAGACCAGGCCAACGATGTCTGGCAGCAGCGGAACAACAAGCCCATTGCCAGCGAACCATGCGCCCCCACCATCTATGCGCCGCTGGGGTTTGCCATGTGGCGGCCAATGGCGGAGACGCTGGGTTGGCCGGATACGCCCATCGGTTGGGATACGATTGTAGAATTGGCGGCAGACCCGGAAGGATGGGGTAGTTATGGCCGTCCTGAATGGGGTCAATTCCGCTTTGGACACACCCACCCGGCCTATGCTAACTCCGGTCTGCTATCCATGACCGGCTTCGTCTATGGCATTGTCGGCGCCGCCGATTCCTTGACCGCCGCTGACATTTACGCGCCGGAAGTGGAAGAGGCGATGCGGGCGTTGGAGCAAAACACCTCCAAATACGGCAAACAGGCCCCGGCGCTGCTGGATTTGATGGCCCGCGAAGGCCCCAGCTACCTCCATGCAGCGGCCGTTCCTGAAGCCAACACCGTGCAGATGAACGTTGAGCGCGGCGACGAATTGACTTTCCCCCTGGCCTTTATCTTCCCCTCCGGCGGCACAATCTGGGCCGACCATCCCTACTGCATTTTGGATAACGCCGATTGGGTGACGCCGGAACAGGCGGAAGCGGCAGCCATTTTCCGCGATTATTTGCTGGCCCCGGAGCAGCAGGCGTTGGCAATTGACAATTATTTACGGCCGTTAGACAACAACATCCCCCTGCACGCGCCGCTGGATTTGGATCATGGCACAGACCCGCGCGTCAGCCCGGAAACGGTAGCCGCGCTGCCCAGCCCCAACAGCGAAATCAGCGCCGCCGTCATTGACCTGTTTGCCATCACCAAACGCAAAGCCACCATCTTCATCGTCCTGGATGTGAGCGGCAGCATGGAAGGGGAGAAAATTAAGACCGCCCGCGACGCCACGATTGAGTTTTTGCAGCGGCTTGACCCTGACGACGAAGTAGGTCTCATGATTTTTAGCGATGTTGTGACCACGCTGCAAGAGCCGGAGCGCGTTGGAAATGTGGTTGAAGGGTTGTCGCAGCGCGTCGGCGGGCTGTTGGCCAATGGCAACACGGCGCTTTATCAATCGGTTTGCGATGCGGCCAAAGAAATTCAAAAAATGCAGTTTGAAGACCAGGGAAATGGCGAAACGCGCTTGTATGGCATTGTGCTGCTGTCGGATGGGGAGGATACAATCGGTCGTCCCACCGAAAATCAGATGTTCGCCACCTGCTTGCCCGCCAACGCCGAAGCCGATGGCGTCAAAATTTTCCCCATTGCTTTTGGCGAAGGAGCCGACACAAATGTGTTGACCCGAATCGCCAATGTCACTGGCGGCCGTATGTTTACGGCTGATCCCGCTTCCATCAGTAACGTTTACCTGTCTATATCGGCCGAGCAGTAATTGATCTGCGCTTTGTCTTGATGTGAAGGGTATGTGACTGTACAGCGCTGTTGATTGTCAAATCCTTTAGTATGACCGGGCATCTGCCGGGCAGATCGGACAAATTTTAGGGAACCTCCTGAATAGCTGTAAGGGGATTTTGCAATGGGCGATGAAATAAAAAAAGAAGAGGCCATTCGATCATCGCGGTTAACGGCCGTTATTCTAACCGCGATGATGATTGTGGCGTTCCTTTACGGCATTGTTGCCTTGAAAACGGCGCCTGAGCAGATAGAACGGATAACAGTAGCAGGCTCTATTATCTTGCTGGGCATTGGCGGCCATATCTTGCTGCGACGCGGACGGGTAAAAATGGCAGATTATCTGGTATCGTCACTGCTGTGGCTTATTGTAACGCTGGCGGCTGTTTATTCAGGCGGTGTTTTCACCCCAAGTTTTAGCAGTTATACGATTGTAATCCTTATCGCCGGCCTGCTTTTGGGAACGCGGGTGGGCGTAATTACGGCGGTGTTGAGTATGGCCGTTAGCGCAATCATTTTGTGGTTCCAGTTGCAGGGAGTACTGCCGGAACCGGTTATTGAAACAACGGCCGTTTCCATGTGGGGCGGTTTAACGGGCAACTTCATCTTTGCCGCTGTTCTGCTGCATCTGGCTGTTTCCCAAATACAAAACAGTCTGGCCCAGGCTCGCCGTCACCGACAAGCTGTGGTTCAAGCAAACCAACAATTAGAGCGTCAGGCCATTGCCTTGCGCACAAGTGAACAAAACTTCCGCGATCTGGTCGAAAATTTAATGGACGGCGTAGCCATTGCTGATGAGAATGCCCGTCATATTTATGTGAACTCGAAATTCTCAGAAATCACCGGATACAGCAGGGATGAACTGCTATCCATGACCGGTTGGGATTTTACCCGGCCGGAAGACCGCGCTGAACTTCAACAAAAAATGAAAGACCGGATGGCCGGAAAACTTCGCCAGAAACAATACGAACGGATCGTCGTCAGAAAAGACGGGACAGAAATTTTTGTCGAAATATCCACCACAACAACAACCTGGCAAGGGGAAAAACGGCCCATGGCAATCATTCGCGACATTACCGAGCGTAAGCAAGCCGAGGCCAAAATCCAAAACATCAATGCCGAACTAGAAGAGCGTGTGCGGGAACGCACGGCCGAATTACGCAAACTGGTTGCAGCAATGGCTGGCCGCGAAGTGCGTATGGCCGAACTTAAAAAAGTTGTCCGCGCACTGCGCCAACAATTGCAGCAAGCCAATTTGGTTCCTATTGCCGATGATCCGTTGGTGGACGGCGGCAGCCTGGATGAAGATGACCCGTCAAAAAGGTAGCAAGCAAGTGGAAAAAGCGTTCCGATTCGGCCGGCAGCGGTTGACATGGCGGCAAATGGCGCTGTTGGGCGGCGCAGTCTTGTTGGCTGCCGCTGCAGAAGCGATTGTTTTCCGCGTCCCTGTAAATGCCGCTGACCGGTGGGGATTGAGCGGCTTGATCGCCGGCCTGGGCGTTCTGGCTGTGTGGGCTGTTCTTCGCCTTATCAAAACCGGGAATCTGACTGCCTTTCGCCAGACGGAGGGGGGAGGGGAGACGGCCGTACCCGGAGAAACGGATGAAACGCTTAGCGAAATTACAGCCCGTTTGCGAGATGCGGAAATCCTGGCCAACATCGGTCATTGGGAATTGAACCTGGAAACGGGAAAAGCCTTCTGGTCGCGTCAAATGCGTCATATCTTTGGTGTGCCCCAGGAGGTAGAAGCATCCCCGCAAACCCTGTTCAGCATTGTCCACGAAGATGATAGAGACATGGTACAACAGGCGATGGAGCAAGCATTATCGGGCAAAAAACCTTACGATGTACAATATCGCATCGTTCGTGCCGGCGGAGACGAGCGTATTCTCCATTCTCAGGCCCGCATAAAACGCACCGATGACGGCCGTCCCTTACGCATGCTCGGTATTGCCAAAGACATCACCAGGCAAGCGCAAACCGAAGCCGCGCTGCGCGAGAGTGAGGAAAAGTTCCGCATCGTATTTGAGTACCAAATGGACACCATTGCGCTTTTAGATAGAGATTTTCGTCATATTGCCGTTAACCGCTCACCGGTGGGCAATCCTGAAGAAATGATAGGCAAAACAATCCATGATTCATTGCCGCCGGACCTTGTGCGTCAGCGCATACCCCAGTTACAGCAAGTTTTGGCAACCGGGGAACCCCTCAGAGTTGAAACCGTTATTAAAACAGTTCAAGGGGAGACAAGGTGGTTGGACACAATTTTAACCCCGTATTACGGCGATGCAGGCGAAGTTGCCGGCATAATTTCCCAAAACCGCGATATTACAGAGCGTAAACAAGCCGAGGCGGCGCTGCGGGCCAGCGAATCACGACTCAAGGAGGCGCAGCGCCTGGCTCGAATCGGAAACTGGGAATTAGACCTGACCGCAAATGCATTGTACTGGTCAGATGAGGTTTACAGGATTTTTGAATTAGAACCGCAGCAATTTGATGCCACTTATGAAGCCTTCCTGAATAATATCCATCCTGATGATAGAGACTTTGTTAACAAAGCCTATGTCGCATCCGTCAACAATAGAACCCCCTACAACATCATCCACCGACTACTGCTAAAAGAAGGAACAGTGAAGTTTGTCAATGAACGATGCGAGACATTTTACGATGACGCCGGCAAAGCCATCCGCTCCATTGGCACTGTTCAAGATATTACTGAACAGATACGGGCAGAAAAGGCATTACGGGCCAGCGAAGAACGATTCCGCGCCATTGTAGAGACAACTAACGATTGGATTTGGGAGATAGACGCAAATGGCGTTTACACATATGCCAGCCCCGCTGTCAAAACTTTATTAGGCTATGAGCCGGAAAGTATCATCGGCAAAACCCCTCTTGATTTGATGCCGCCCGAAGAAGCCGAGCGGGTTACCGGTCAATTTCAGCCGTTACTGTCAAATCACTTGCCGATTGAGCGTCTGGAAAACGTGAACATGCACCAGGATGGCCGGCGCATTGTTCTGGAGACCAGCGGCGTGCCTATTTTTGGCGCCGACGGCCGATTTGCCGGTTATCGCGGTATTGATCGTGACATTACCGAACGGGTGCAGACGCGAGAAATCTTACAGCGACAGGCGCAAAGGCTGGCGGCTTTGCGTGAAATTGACCAGGATATTTTGGTCGCTCAATCTCCTCAGTCCGTTGCCCAAACGGCAATAGACAAAATGAGGGGATTGATTCCTTTTTTGCGAGCCAGCTTGGTGTTGTTTTACTTTGAAACGAACGAAGGGGAAATAATAGCTAGTTCCGCCGGAGGTGAAAGCAGCATTCCGATCGGTATCCGTATGCCGCTAAAGGCAATGGCTATTAGTGACAAGCTGTTTCGGGGCGATGCAGATATGCAAGCAGATATTTTGACGATGGACAATCCGCCGTTAGCGGTACGCAGTCTCCAGACGGAGGGGATGCGTTCATACGTCAGCGTGCCGCTTATTCTCCAGAGCGAACTGATTGGCGCACTTTATATGTCTTCCGACAGACCCAACGTCTTTGCGACTGAAGATATAGATATTGCCCGCGAAATAGCCGATCAATTGGCGATTGCAATTCAACAGATTCGTTTGCGAATGCAGGTACAGCGCCATGCGGCGGAGTTGGAGGAGCGCGTAGCTGAACGCACGGCTGATTTGAACGCGCGCATTGCGGAAGTGGAACAGTTGAACCGGGGCATGATTAATTTGTTGGAGGATTTACAAATCGCTAATCAGCGCGTCACCCAAACAGCCCGGCAGATGGAACAAGCAAACGCCGAGTTGGAATCCTTTGCATATTCCGTTTCACATGATCTACGCGCCCCCTTGCGCCATATCAGTGGATTTGTTAATATGCTTCGAAAGCGAGAGGGCGAGCGACTTGATGAAACATCGGCTCGCTATTTGCGTATCGTCAGAGAATCTGCGGATAAGATGGGGCAGTTGATTGATGATTTGCTGGCTTTTTCTCGCACCAGTCGCCAAGAATTACGCACCCAGCCTGTGGATGTGAATGGTGTGGTGGCGGAGTTACAGCGGGAACTGTCTCCTGAATTATCCGAGCGTGATATTGTTTGGCAGATTGGATATTTACCGGCAGTTACGGCTGATCCTGCTTTGTTGCGCCAGGTGTGGCTGAATTTGCTCGATAATGCCATTAAATACACTTCTACTCGTTCACAAGCGCAGATTGAAATTGACGCGATGCCGCCAGACGAAACGGGCGCAGTTACCTTTTACATCCGCGACAATGGCGTAGGTTTTGACGAACAGTACGCCCATAAATTGTTTGGCGTTTTTCAGCGATTGCACCGTGATGATGAGTTTACAGGGACAGGTATTGGGTTGGCAATCGTTCGCCGTATCATTCACCGGCATGGCGGTCGCACATGGGCCGAGGGCAAAGTGGATGAGGGCGCAACTTTTTATTTTACATTGCAAAAAGCTGGTGCGTAAACATGGAAACCAAACAAATTCTGCTGGCTGAAGATGATGCAAATGATATTGAATTAACTCTGTTGGCGTTGTCTGAATATAATTTGGCAAATAAGGTTGTGGTTGTTCGGGATGGCGCTGAGGCGTTGGATTACCTTTACCGGCGCGGAAATTATGCAGACCGTTCCGCCGGTCATCCGGTTGTTGTTTTGCTTGATTTGAAAATGCCAAAGGTAGATGGGTTGGAGGTGCTGCGCCAGGTGAAGGGGGATTCGCAGCTTAAGATGATCCCCATTGTTATGTTGACTTCTTCGCGCCAGGATAAGGATATTATTCAGAGTTATGACCTGGGTGTGAATGCGTATGTTGTGAAGCCGGTGGCGTTTGAAGGGTTTATTAAAGCGGTTAAACAGTTGGGCTTGTTTTGGGCATTAGTCAATGAGCCGCCGCCGGGTACGGCCGTTTAACCCAAAACCCGTTTCGTTCGGGGAGGAGAAACTCATGCCTGTTCCACTCCATCTGCTCATTCTGGAAGATAACCCATTTGATGCTGAATTGGAGATCGCCACGCTTGAAGAAGCCGGTTATCACTGTCAGTGGAAACGTGTAGAAACACGGCAAGATTTCTTGGCCTGCCTGGATGATCCCCAGTACGATCTTATTTTGGCCGATTACAGTTTACCCGCCTTCGATGGCCTTACGGCGTTGAAATTATTCAGCGAGCGAGGCTTAAACATGCCTTTCATCCTCGTTTCCGGCACATTAGGCGAGGAAATTGCCATCGAAAGTTTGAAGGCCGGCGCCACCGATTATGTGCTTAAAACCCGTTTGGGGCGGTTGGGGCCGGTCGTTCACCGCGCGCTGCGCGAAAAAGCGGAGCAGCGGCGCCGTATCCAGGCCGAATCGGAGCTGCGAAAGCTGTCGTGGGCTGTGCAGCAAAGCCCGGCATCTATTGTCATCACAGATTTAGATGGCAACATTGAGTATGTGAACCCCAAATTTACTGAAATTACTGGTTATACCTTGGATGAAGTTATCGGCAAAAACCCGCGTATTTTGCAAGGGGGATGCACATCTCAGGAAGAGTACGAGCAACTGTGGCAAACAGTTACTGCCGGTGAGGAATGGCGCGGCGAGTTTCGGAATAAAAAGAAAAATGGCGAATTTTATTGGGAAGCGGCTTCCATCTCGCCAATTAAAGATGAGGCTGACAACATTACCCATTTTTTGGCTGTTAAAGAGGATGTTACTGAACGGAAACGTATTGAGGCGCAGGCTCAGCAGCAAGACCGCTTGGCAGCTATTGGTCAGATGGCTGCCGGGGTCGCTCATGATTTTAATAATATCCTGGCTGTTATCTCGCTGTACACAGATTTGATGTTAGGATCGCCCCAGTTACCGGCGGTTGTTCAAAAACAAGCCAATGTGATTGCCCGGCAAAGTAAACGGGCCGCCGATTTGATTCAACAGATTCTGGATTTCAGCCGCCGCGCACCGCTGGAACGAATCGCAATGGATTTATCGTTTTTGACGAAGGAGTTGGTTAAGTTATGGCAGCGAACGCTGCCGGAGAATATCAAACTGTCTTTCGATTATGATCCAGATGGATGTATGGTTTTTGCCGATCCGGCGCGCATGCAGCAAATGTTTATGAATTTGGTCATCAATGCGCGGGATGCGATGCCGGATGGCGGTGAGTTGGCTGTTGGCTTAAAGCGGATACAAGTTGCAGATGATTTTTTGCCTTTGCCGGGGTTGTCGTCAGGGAATTGGGTTCAGATAATGGTGAAGGATAGCGGCATAGGTATCCCACAGGAGGCTTTGGCGCACCTTTTTGAACCGTTTTTTACGACAAAGCCGCCTGGAGAGGGGACGGGGTTGGGGTTGGCGCAGGTTTATGGCATTGTGCGACAGCATGACGGGTATATTGATGTTGTCAGTGAGGTGGGTGAGGGGACGACGTTTACTATCTATCTGCCGGTTTGGGCTGAGGCGGATTCTGCGGGGACGGTGGAGGAAACGGCCGTTCCCGCTACCGGCGGCGGTGAGATGATTTTGGTGGTAGAAGATGATGCCGTTACCCGCGAGGCGTTGGTTGACAGCCTGGAATTGTTGAATTACCGTGTGTTGTCGGCGCAAAACGGCCGTGAAGGGCTAACTATTGTGCAGCAGCATGGCGATGACATTTCTTTGATAGTTTCTGATCGCATCATGCCGGATATGGGTGGAGAAGAGATGTTGTCAGCGCTTAAACGCCAGGGGAACACGATTCCATTTGTGCTGATTTCAGGGTATGTCCTGGAAGGTGATTTAGAGCGTCTGCGGGGGCTGGGCATGACGGATTGGCTGTTAAAACCCATAAATCTGGAACAACTGGCTGCTGTTGTATCGCAGACGATGCGGCGGAGCGGGCAGCCGTAGCGTGTGGAAGGGGTTTCGCGGCTACGGCAGCAGCTTCACATCTTGGCGCGGGAAGGCCAGGTCAATGCCTTTTTGCTCGAAAATGAGGCGGATTTGGCGGCGGAGATGTCGTTGAACGCCCCAGTGGGCGTCGGGTTGGGTTTTGACCATAATGCGCAGGCGCACGGCCCAATCGTCTAATCCTTCTACGCCGGTGACGACGGCCGTTTCCAGCAACAGCTTTCCTAATTTCTCATCCTCAGCCAGCGCTGCGCCGATTTCTTGCAATGTTTGCAAAGCGGCATCCACATCATCATCGTAAGTGATGCTTACATCCACAATTGCCCGCGACCAATCCCGCGATTTATTGGCAACGATGCGAATTTCGCCGTTGGGAATGTTGTGCAGTGTGCCAACGACATCGCGCACCACCGTTGAGCGCAGGGTCATCATTTCCACTGTGCCGGTAATGCCGCTGATGGTAACCGTGTCGCCGACGGTGTATTGATTCTCCAGCAAAATAAAGAGGCCGCTGATAATGTCTTTGACTAATGTTTGCGCCCCCAGGCCAAAGGCCAGCCCTACAAACCCCACACTGGCCAGCACGGGGGTGACAGGAATGCCCATTTCGGTGAGGATCATGAGTACGGCCGTTCCTACAATCAACACCACGCCCGTACTGTGTACCACCCGGAAAATCGTCCGCGTGCGCCGATCCAGTTCACTATCTTCCTCATCATCCAGCGACTGAATGTGTTTACTCAATGAGCGGGTAGCAATTCCCAGCAGCCAATACGACAGCGCCGCCACGACTAAAATGCCGACAACGGCTACGCCATGTTCAATTAACCACGCCAGCAGCGCGTCGGTGTTTATATCCATTGCATTTATTTCCCGCTAAACCGCGCTTCCCGCTTTTTCAGAAACGCCTCAATGCCTTCTTGATTATCCTGACTGCGTCCGCACACTTCTTGCAGATGCGCTTCGTAATCCAATGCCTCATCCAGGCTCATGCGCCAGCTTTTGTTCATGGCTCGTTTGGTCAGGCCATAGGCCAGCGTTGGCCCGGATGCCACCGACCTGGCCCAGGCTGCAGCCGTTTCCATGAGCTGCTCATGCGGAACAACCCGGTTGACCATCCCCCACGCCAGGGCTGTGTCGGCCGGAATTTTAGCGGCTGTCAGAGCCATTTCGTAGGCGCGTGCGTAGCCGATGAGCCGGGGCAGGAACCAGTTGATGCCGCTGTCGGGAACCAGCCCGATTTTGCTAAAGGCCAGCATAAAGCCGGCTTTATCGGAAGCGATGCGTATATCGGCGGCCAAAGCGATGCCGCAGCCGGCCCCGGCGGCAATGCCGTTAATGGCTCCGATGACGGGTTTTTCCAGTCTGACCATTTGTCGGATGAGCTGGTTATACCCTTTTCGCAAATGCTCGCCGATGGAGAACTGCCCGGCTCGTTCCTGCACTTCGGCTAAATTTTGCCCGGATGAGAAGGCACGGCCGTTTCCCGTAATCACCACACAGCGTACACCTTCATCCCGTCCCGCTTGCCTGAAAGCGTGCGTCGTCTCTGCAATCATCGCCTCAGTAAACGCATTGAGTGTTTGAGGCCGATTGAGTGTGATGGTGGCAATGTTGTTGGCTGTATCAAAAAGAATGTTTTCGTAGTTCATGGAACCCTTGGTAAAAATAAAACGTGAATCGTGAAGCAGCTATAAATGGCCATTCACGTTTCACGTTTTACGCTTCACGTTCAAAGTTATGCGATACTGCCAGACGGCTAAATAAAATCTAAGCCATCATCTTCATCGAATTCATCATCGCCCAGGTCATCTTCATCTTCGATAACGAAAAACATTTCAAAGGGCAGCGAGACCCACAGATTCAGAACTTGACCTGCCTCCACTTCACTCAAGCGCATGGCAACCACATCTACTTGTTGGCTCATCCGCATCTCATCAGGAAATTCCAGCTTGACGGGGCGGTTTTCGCGCCAGGCGTGTTGGCAGCGTTCTAAAATATCCGGCCCTGTGGCCGTGCGTAATTGGCACAGGGCAATTCCTCGATCCATTGGGCTTTCATGGATAGATTGAAGCCAATGCTGCGGCGTTGGTCGAAATTCAGGGGTTGGGCCTTCAATAATTGAGATCAGTTCTGGTTCTTTTATTGTCATGTTTCACCATTTGCTAAATTTGGGTTAAGTGTAGCATTTTAACCGTTGACTAGTCTACTGTCACAAGTGAGGATTGGCAAACGTTTTAATGGAAAATATATGGTGACAGGGCGGCAAGGTGGCAAGGTGGCAAAGTGGCAAGGTGGCAAGGGGGCAAGGGGGCAAGGTGGCAAAGTGGCAAGGGGGCAAGGTGGCAAGGTGGCAAGGGGGCAAAGTGGTAGGGGGGGCAGAGCACTCTTGTCCCCTTACAACCCTGCCACCTTGCTCCCTGCAACCCTGCTACCCTGCAACCCTGCAACCCTGCTACCCCATTGCTTGTTCCAAATCGGCGATAATGTCGGCCGGGTCTTCCAATCCGACTGAAAACCGTACCAGACCGGGCATGACGCCGCTGGCCGCGATTTCTTCATCGCTTTGTACGGCCGAAATGGTGCTGGCCGGGTGGGTGATGAGTGAATGAACGCCGCCCAAACTGACAGCGAGTTTGATGAGTTTGACTCGCTGCAGTAATTTGTAGCCGGCCGCCCGCCCGCCGCGTAAATCGAAGCAGACCATACCGCTGTATCCGCCGGGCATTTGCCGCTGCGCCAGCGCATGTTGGGGATGGCTGTCTAATCCGGGGTAGTAGACTTCACGCACGGCAGGATGCTGTACCAGAAATTCGGCGATGGCCCGGGCGTTTTGGTTGTGCCGGGCCATGCGCAGGCCAAATGTTTTTAGGCCTCGCTGCAAGAGCCATGCTTCCATGGGATGCAGTACGCCGCCAAACATGACGTGGTTTCGCCACAGCGCTTCGATATGTCCGGCGCTGCCGATAATGGCTCCGGCGACGACATCGGAGTGGCCGGCCAGGTATTTGGTGGCGCTGTGGAGGACGATGTCAATGCCCTGGGTTAACGGCCGTTGGTTAAAAGGCGTCGCAAATGTGTTATCTGCCACTGTGAGGATGTTCTTTGCTTGGGCTAATGCGGCTGCTGCTTGCAGGTCTGTTAGTGATAAAGTGGGGTTGGCTGGCGTTTCCACGTACATGAGCCGGGTATTGGGTTGAATGGCGGCAGCAAAGGCGTCTGTATCGCTTTGGTCAACAAATGATGTTTCGATACCCAGCGTAGGCAGTTTGTGCGCCAGCAGTTTGTACGTGGTGGGATACAGCGTTTTTTGGGCTACGACATGGTCGCCAGCTTTGAGGAAGGTCATCAGAACCAATGTGACGGCGGCCATGCCTGATGCGACGGCCAGCGCCGCTTCACCTTGTTCCAACCGGGCCAGCGCAGCCTCTACTTGTTTGCTGTTGGGGGTGGCGTAACGGCCGTAAAACTGGGGATGCGCCTGTGTTGTCATCGCTTCAGCAATTTGGGCCGGATCGTCAAATGTGAATGTAGCGCTTTGAAAGATGGGGGTGGAAACGGCCGTTGTCGGATTCTCTTCCTCGCCTGCATGTATCAAATTGGTCTGTAAGCCTAATTCATCATTCATCATTTTCTCCTCTCCTTTTTCTGTTTTCCTCCCCCAATCATCCAATCCCCACTGTCCTCTTTAGAACTTCACGTTAAATTAACCCAATCCATTAGAATCGTAATGCAGTTTGTAATTCACGCAAAGTTTACTTCTTCTACCAACAATGCGCTTGACCATGTAAAATAGTTTACGATACTATGAACAAGATGAAAAAAGGGCGATTGATTTCAAAACGCGCCCCCAGCCAATCGAAGAAAAAGTTTAGACCAAAGGCAGGTATTGGCGCTAAAATAATCTTGCCTTACCTGGCGCTGACGTTGGTTGTGGCTGGTGTGGGAGCATTTATTATCAGCAGTCTGGTTGCCAGCTCCTTGCAAGAACGGCTAAATAACCAGCTTTTAGATGCTGGGCGGTTAGTTTCTGAGAGTATAGTAAATCACGAAGCAGAGCGGCTCAGAACATTAAGCGTTGTGGCCGAGACGCTTGGCGTTCCTGAAGCTGTGCATGACGCCGATGTTGCGGCCCTTGCCGGCAACGTTCCCCAAATCATTGCCATTCACAATAATCACGCTGTCAAATTGTTGAATATGGACGGCGTCGAAATTTATGGTTGGCAGCAGTTGCCTCATCTTGATCCCGCTGTTCCTTCCGAAAGCTACGGTGAAGATTTTTCGCAAAATGAAGAAATTCAGAAAGTTTTAGGCGGTGTGGTTGACGAATATGGCGACAAGCGCGTTTTGTTGCATGAGACGCAAGGTGAACTGACGCTTTACACGGCCGGACCGATTTTTCTGAATGGCGAACAAGTTGGCGTTGTTATGGTGGGCGATGAAGTTCGCCAGACGGCCGTTGATTTGACCATAGCCGCTATTGCCCGCGTAACATTGTATGACAAAAACGGCCGTGTTCTTGTCACAACCCTGGGCGGCGGGCAAGAATCTGCAGATTTTTCACCGGCCGCGTTGAACGAATCCCCAGAACGCTATCAACAAGTCATCAATAATTCAGGCAAAGAAACCTATTTCCGTGAAGTAAATATAATGGAACAGGAATACCTGATGGCGTTTACCGATTGGCGGCTGCGTGGGCAATCGGTTGGCATGTTCAGCGTTGCCCTGCCCAGCAACTTTATCCTTACCACCCTGGCGACTGGCCGGAACACATTTAGTGCGATATTTGCTTTAGCCACCGTTGCTGTTTTGGCAGTTGGTTTTTTGACTGCCCAACAAATCATTCGACCCGTTGATAAATTGGTACAAACGGCGCTGGCTGTTTCAGAAGGTGATTTAGAACAGCGTTCAGGTATTGAAAGCAGCGATGAGATTGGTAAGTTGGCTGAAACATTTGATTTCATGACAACAACGTTGTCGGAGCGCAACCGGCAATTAACGGAGCAAGCCAGCAAGTTGGAAGCCATTCTCGATAGTATTGCTGATGGTGTGATTGTGTTGGATATGTCAGACCAATTCATCACGATCAATACGGCCGCTCAAAAACTGCTTGCCGATATGTCTCATGATTTTAATGCCGGCCCGCTGCGTGAATTAACCATCCCCCGTGCCCAGAGTTCGGCGAAAACAAACGGCGCTGCGTTTCAACCGCCTGTTGATTTGCAATCCAAGCGATACCAAATTGGCAATCGGATATTGAATGCACAGGCGGCCCCTGTCTTAACGCCGGATGATGAACGGATTGGAACCGTGATTATCTTGCGAGATATTACCAGTGAGGCCGAAGCCGATCAGTTAAAAGATGCGTTTATTACCAGTATTTCGCATGAATTACGCACGCCGTTGACGGTTATCAAGGTTTACACGGATTTGATTTTGAAAACATCCAACAGTCATATGGATGAGCGATTGCTCGGATTTCTGCAAAAAATCAGTGTGAACAGCGATCATTTGGAGCAGCATATCAACCGGTTAATAAATATCTCTGAGATACAAGCCGGGACATTTCATCCGGATAAGAAACGGATTGATTTTGTGGCGCTGGTTCGCGCTTTGACAGAGAAGTGGCAGGAACGGATGGCCTCAAAAGCGTTGACTTTTGAGATGCACTTGCCCACCGATCCCATTTGGATTGAAGCTGATTCGGATCAATTAAGCTGGGCGGTTGAGGTGTTGTTGAACAATGCGCTTAATTATACGTTGGAAGGGGGTGTAAAGGTTCGGGTATTTGCAGAGCAAGGGGAGGTGCGCCTGGATGTGGAGGATACGGGCATTGGTATCGCCGCTGCTGATCAGCCGCGCTTGTTTGATAGATTTTTCCGCGCTGCGAATGCGGTAAATTATCATGTGCGAGGCGTGGGGCTGGGGCTGTTTATTACACGTTCGATTGTTGGTTTGCATAACGGCCGTATTTGGTTGAAAAGCGAATCAGGCGTGGGTAGTGTATTTAGTTTCACGCTGCCAGTTGCTGGCGAGCGAGTAGTTGAGTGATGTGATGCGAGGGTTAGAACTGCCAGAGGGAAATGATAAGCAAAGCCGGAACCATGTCTGGGGACTGTTTATTTTGGCCCTGGCGCTTAATTTTGCTTGTATTTTTTTTGCTGTTCGGTTAGCGACTTACATGCAGAAAACGAGTTCGGTTCCGGCGAGTATGTTAGCCAATAGTCAGGCGGGTTACGATGTGACACAGCGTGATCTATTGACCCCATTTGCCCCAGTCAATGCAGAAGTCATTGAGGACGTGGCTTCAGATGAGCAATTTTTGCGAATGACGCCAGGGGCGACTCTATTTTCGCCCACACCAACGCCTACAACGTCCTTTTCTGACATACAACCATCGCCTGACGGCTCGACAACAACGCCTGCTGCCACGATACCGGCACAACCATCGTCTACGCCGGCGCCGGTAGAAACGGCCGTTTCCACCCCAACCGCCATTCCGCAGCCTTCGCCAACCGCTTCCCAGATCCCGCCAACAAACACACCGACAAGCGCGCCCACTCCATCACCCGAACCCACTGACACTCCGCGGCCCGAACCCACGGACACTCCGCAGCCCGAACCTACCGACACCCCGCAGCCTAAGCCAACCAATACGCCGCTACCAACGGCGACCAACACGCCCGTTCCGCCGCCGACAGATACCCCCATCCCTACACTGCCGCCTACAAATACCCCGCAGCCAACTGACACACCCGTTATTCCCCCCACAAATACCCCTATTCCAACGCTGCCCTCTTCGTAAAAAAATGGTGGCTCTTTGGGAATTCGCGGGGTTTTGTTTTGCAAAAAAACTGCGTGAAACGTGATGCGTGAAACGTGAAAGTTCTCTAGTCACGCATCACGCATCACGTTTCACACTTCACGCTTCGCGTTAATCAAACTTCTTTGAACGCTTAATTGGCGACAAAATCGTTTCGCGCATCATTGAATTCAAGATGGTGCTGCGCCGCTTCACAATCATCACCGGACAATCAGCGCCTTCGGCGACCCGCTGTGACACGTTACCCATTAACAAATTACTGAACAACGGCTCTTTGGTCGCCCCAATCACAATTAAATCAGCGCCTTCGGCCGCTTTTAATATCCCTTCGGCCGGGTATGCGCCAGCGATAATTTCTTTCTCAAAGGGGAACGCTTCCAACCCGTCAGTCGCCCGACGGAACGCATTGTTTGCCCGCGCTTCAACGGCCGTTGGATCATCGTTATTCATGGAAACATGGACCAAAACAATCGTTGAAGGCCCATCAGAATTACGGGCCAGCGCCATCGCGGTGATAACAGCCAGACGGCCGTTAGGCCCGCCGGCTACAGGGACGATGATACGATTAAGCTGTTCATACGGCCGTCCGTGCACAATCGCAACATCGGCCGGAGGATTAGACACAATATGATCAATCACCGAACCAAATAACTGCTCATTGGTTCCCGAAACGCCCGGCCAGCCAAACAAAATCATATCACTGGCATTTTCAATCGTTGTTTTTAGAATGGCCTCCGGCACACTTCGTCCAAGACGGATCATCGTATGCACAGGCACATCCCGTCGTTTCGCCTGCTCAATCACCCTTTGCAGCGGGGCGCGGCCTTCTTCCAAAAACATACGGCCGTCCGACAAACTCAACGGCGGCGGCACCTTAATCACATGCAAAGCCAGCATCCCCCCATCATGCTCCTTCGCCAACAGACTGCCCAACCGGCCCAAAAGCGTCGCCTGCTCCTCATCAGCCACCGGAACCAACACCGAATACTTCACCGAGACCAAAGCCTCCTCCAGTAAAACTTCTTTCGGCCGTTCAAACTCCTCTTTGCCACGGAAGTAACCCCAATACAACAACATT
>JANTHP010000060.1 GCA_024762395.1 Anaerolineae bacterium
ACCGTCAAGACGCATCTCATCCATATTTACGGCAAGCTGGGCGTAGACGACCGCACGGCGGCGGTGACGATGGCGTTAGAACGAGGTATTTTGCGTCTGGAGTGATAATTATCGCCGATTCTCCCGGCGCAGCTCCGTTCAACGGCTTTGGGGAAAGTGACTGTCGCTTTTACTTTCCTGTTTGGACAGCATGTTTCGGGAATTCCAATTCCCGAAACACCAAAGTTATTTACGATTGAACCCTATGGTTTTACACACGTATCTTTTGCGTTGCGCCGCCTCTCTGTATAATGGGGCGGATTCTGATGACGACGCTGCACATTCAGCTTTTTCAATCACTGGCAGTCCGGGCTGGCGACGGCCCGCCCCTGGACATGGGTTCGCCTACGGCCCGGTCATTGTTTGCTTACCTGGCACTTAACCGGGGGCAGACGATGGATCGGCGGCGGTTGGCGTTCCAGTTCTGGCCGCGCGGCAGCGAGCAGGCGGCGCGGCGCAATTTACGCCAGTATTTGCACCGTTTACGCCGTTCGCTGGAGCCGATTGATCCGGAGGGTAAGCTGATTTCGACGGAGGGGAATCAGGTGGGTTTCCGTCCTCCGGCTGATTTTTATTTGGATGTGTCTGCATTTGAAACGGCCGTTTCTCCCCCACACGAAGACCTCCCGCAGGCTGTACAACTTTATCGCGGCGATTTGCTGGAAGATGTGTATGAAGATTGGGCCGTACCGGAGCGGGAACGGCTGGCCCGGCTGTACCGGGAAGCGCTGCTGCGCCTGATTGATCAAAAAGAAGCCGCGCGCCAGTATACTGAGGCCATCGCCTACGCCGAGCGTTACCAAAGCGCCGAACCGCTGCTGGAAAGCGCTTACGTGCGCCTGATGCGGCTGCATTATGCCGCCGGCGACCGGGGACGGGTGCAGCAGAAATATGAACAGTTAACGGCCGTCCTTGCCGATGAACTTGGCGCCGCCCCTTTGCCGAAAACCACAGCCGCTTACGAAGCGATGTTAGCCGGCAGCTACCAGGCCAACAGCCAACAGTCAACCGTTAACGAGCGATCTCCTGTTCCGCCTTCCGCCTTCCGCCTTCCGCCTTCTGCCGTTCCCTTCATCGGCCGCGAGGCGGAATTAGGCTGGCTGCGGGCGGCGTGGGAGGCGGCGCGCAGTTCGCAAGGCGGCTTTGTGTTTGTCCAGGGGGAATCGGGCGTAGGCAAGACGCGGTTGGTGGATGAGATGCTGGCGGGTGTGGATACGGCCGTACACCGCTTCATCGGGCGTGGGCATGAGTTTGAATCCATGATTCCCTACAACCCCATCGCCCAGGCCCTGCGCGACGCCGCAGCAGAGACACTTCCCTGGGAACGGTTGCAGCCGCCGCCGCCCTGGTTGGCCGCGCTGCTCCCCTTTTTGCCCGATTTACCGGCCCATTTTCCCGGCCACAATTTGGACGCGGCCGGCCATCGTCACCACGCGGTTGAAGGCTTGGGCAGTTTTTTGCTGGCGCTGTCCCGCCATCGCCCCGTCATTTTGTATTTGGACAATTTGCACTGGGCTGACGGTCAAACCTGGAATTTCCTGGGCTATCTGGCGCAGCGGGCGGCGACGGCGCGGCTGCTTATCATCGGCGTCGCGCGCACGGAGGATATGCCCCGCGAACGAGTGCGGCTGGCGCGGAAATTGGCGCGGCAGCAGTTTTTGCAATCATTGACGTTGGAACGATTGTCGCAGGAGGAAACGGCCGTACTCGTTGCCCAATTGATGGATGACGATGATCTCGACCCCGTTTTTGCCCGCCGCATTTACGAGGAGACTGAGGGTAATCCGTTCTTCATCATTGAGACGACGCGGGCGGTGCGCGAGGCGGGCGGGGATTGGACGCGCAGTGTGCCTACGGATGATAGGGGGGAACGGCCGTTCTTCGCCATCCCGCTGCAAGTTCAATCCATCATCGAATCCCGCCTGGACAAGCTAAACGATGAAAGCCGCGCCGCTTTGGGCGTTGCTGCCGCCATTGGCCGCGAATTTACTTTTGAGCTTTTGCAGCAAGTCAGCCAATTCGACACCCAAACCCTGCTCGACGCGCTGGACGAATGGCTGGCGCGCGGTCTGGTGCGCGAAACCCGCGACGGCTACGATTTTACCCATGAAAAATTGAGCCAGGTCGCTTACCAGCAGCTCAGCCGCGCCCGCCGCCAATGGATTCACTTCCAGGTGGCTGAATTTCTCAGCGCCAACCGCCCCGACGCCGATCCGGCCCAGCTTGCCCATCACTTTTACCTCAGCAATGAGCCGGGGCGGGCGCTGCCTTATCTGGCGCAGGCGGGGCGGCGCGCCTTGCGCGTGCGCTCTTATGCCGAGGCGCGGGAGTTTGGCCTGCGGGCGATTGGGCTGCTGGGCCGCTTCCCCAGCCTGACCAGGCTGAAGCAGGGGGAGCGGGTTGATTTGAATGTGCAGTTGGCGCAGGCGTATGCGTTTACCGGCGCGCTGCCCAAAGCGCTGCAAATGCTGCAAGAAACGGAGCGCATGGCTGAATCGTTGGGCGATATGGGGCGATTGGCGCATATTTTTCACCGCTCGTCGCAAATTTTTTGGCTGCGCGGCCGTCCCGATACGGCCGACGATTACGCCCGCCGCACGCTGCGCCACGCCGAGGAGTTGGACGACGCCAATTTGCGCTACGCGGCGCTGCGGATGCTGGGGCGGGCGGGTATCGCGCTCAGCCATTACGATGACGCGATTGCCTATTTGCTGCGCTATGTGGATATGGCGGAAAAGGGTGGGGAAATGGATGATTTGCCCGCTATTTACGGCTATTTGGGGGTGGCTTATGCCCGTGTGGGGTCTTGGCAGCGGGCGATTGACGCAGCGCAGAAGGGGTTGGAGTTGGCGGAGACGGCCGTTTCCGGGGCTATGCGCACGGTTGCCAGAATGCAGTTAGCTTATGTGTATGGAGAACTGAATGAATGGGAACAAGCGCTGAAAATTGCCGAACCGGCGCGCGATTTGTGGCGCGAAGAGGGGATGACGCCGCACGCCTTTACGCTGCGGGCGGTTGTTGGCCGCTGTCTGGTGCAAACCGGCCAGCCGGAAAAGGGGGTGGCTGAAATTCAGGATGCGCTGAAATGGGCGGAAGAGGTGGATTACCGGGTGTTGGTGCATGTGATTCATGTGTATCTGGCGCAAGCCCAGTATGGGGCGGGGATGCTGACGGAGGGGAGGGGAACGGCCGTACACGCTGCCAAACTTGCCGCCGAAGCGGGTAACCGCTGGGCCGAAGCTGTCGCTTTTCGCACCCAGGCCGAAATCGGGATGAAATTGCCTGACCCCGATTGGACGCACATCGAGGCCAATCTCATTCGGGCCATGCACACGCTGCGCCAAATCCGCGCCCGCCCCGATTTGGCCCGCACTTACCTCATCATGCGCCGTTTGTATGACCGTGCCGGACAGTCCGCCTGGGCGGTGGATTGTCATTTCCGGGCTACAACTATTTTTGATGAATTGGGCATGGCTGATGAGCTGCGCGCCGCGCGCGGACAAGCCGCCGGCAACCGCACCGGCGCTGTTGTGATTCCCGGTTTGAAGCTGAGCGGCCCCAATCAGTTAGAGGCGGATGTGGCAGCTAAGTGAGTGTCTATAAATCACTTCCCTTTTTTGAGATTGGAGATTGGAGACTGGTAGTCGCTAGTCGCTAGTCTCCAGTCTCTAGTTCCCAGTCTCAATAGACAATTTTTAAGCGATTGTTACTTTTGGGGCGGCAGGCGCAGGCAGGAGGATGATGTCGCCGGGGCGGATGACGGCCGTTTCGGTTTGGCCTGACGCTGGCGTTTTCCCCGCTAACACGCCGGAAAAACCGCGCGTTCCATGATCCAGAAATTGCAATGTTTCTTTGAGCAGCTCGGCGGGCGGGTTGGCGTCTTGCAGGCTGTACCGGCTGAAGGGCAGGCAGGGCAGCATGACGGCGATTTGGTTCAGGTGGATTTGTTGGCCGGCAGCGGTTTGGATGATGAGGCCGTTTGCCAGTTGTTCCAGGGTGAAAGAGCGGGCTGTTTCGATGATGATGTTTTCGCCGGCGCAGCCTGTTGTGATGTGACGGCCGTATCGGTTGCGCATACGGCCGTAATGGGATGTGAAGTTGAACGAAATGCCGTTTCCCTCCCGGTAGCGGGAACGGGGGTGGGCCATGTGGTGCACGTCGAGCAGTTCCATGCCGTCATCTTCCAACCCGGTGACGCCGCTTTTGCTTAATTTGACGGCCGGTACGGGGCGTAAATTGGTTAGCTTGTAAGTGCGGTGCGGTTTTTGCCCGTGTTTCAAACTTTCAATTTGCACTTGTACCTGAATAATTTGTCCTATTTCACGCATGGGTGTCTCCTCCTGGCGGCATGTGCGGCGCGGGCCATGCCGGTGATTTGTGAACGTGAACCACTTGCCAGCCATCCGCCTTTTTGATTAACACTCGGCTCTCGTTGTGGCTGCGATGGTGAATGCCGCTTTTATCGGCTGTGGTGAGCATGAAGGTGTAGGAGACGACGGCCGTTGGCGAGCCGGACGACGCGCCATATAGTTGTAATCGTGGTTCCAGCAAATCATACCGGAAATCGGCCGTTGTGCCGG
The DNA here is from genome assembly GCA_024762395.1 of Anaerolineae bacterium. GTDB lineage: Bacteria > Chloroflexota > Anaerolineae > Promineifilales > Promineifilaceae > JACKCC01. Next base: position 4,620 of record JANTHP010000060.1, read on the forward strand.
CCCAACTATGCTCTATCATAAAAAAATGAAAATCCAATCCATCTTGACGATGCGGCGCGACGAACCATTCATACAACGATAATTCCGCGCTCGTCGTGGCCCGATATGTCTCGACATCGCGCGTAAAAACGCTTTGTAAATGTCGGTGCAAAAAATCCCATATCTCTTTTTCCAATTCAGTCATTGCCTGTCACCTCGATTGAATTTGGCGCATGATGCGCCTGTTATACCATGCTCGCCACATTAGTCACTTTTCAAGTTGGATTATTAGGCAGCGGGGATTGAGGGATTTGGAGATTTTTCTGATTCTTATCCCCGAATCCCCAATTCCGCTGCCGCATTTTTAGGCGGGCTGGCCGCCTGTGGTACAATCCGCAGTTAAAAATAGGAGACCAATATGCCTGAAAAAGTAGATTTACTATTAACTGGCGGCGCCGTCGTGACGATGAATGCGGCCTATGATTTGTATGAAAATGGTGCGGTAGCCGTGCAGGGTGACAGTATTGTGGCTGTCGGTCCGGCGGATGAAGTGGCGGCGGCTTACGACGCTGCCGAAGTTGTTGACTGCACGGGCCAGGTGATTATGCCCGGCCTGGTTAACGCGCATACGCATGTGCCCATGACGCTGCTGCGCGGCCTGAATGATGATTTGCGCCTGGATGTGTGGCTGGGGTATCTGATGCCGTTGGAACGGGAGTTTGTGACGCCGGCGTTTGTTAAGCTGGGAACGCGGATTGCCTGTGCTGAGATGATTCGTTCCGGCATTACTTCTTTTGCCGATATGTATTATTTTGAAGAGGCGATTGCGGAGGAAACGGCCGTTATCGGAATGCGCGCGCTTTTGGGCCAAACCATCCTCATCTTCCCCGCTCCCGACGCGCCTACTTATGAAGACGGCTTGATTTTATGCCGCCGTTTTATCGAGAAATGGAACGGGCACGAACTGATTCAACCGGCCGTTTCGCCCCATGCCTGGTACACGGCTACGCCGGAACTGCTGCGCGCCTGCGCCGATTTGGCCCGCGCTTTTGACGTTCCCTTGCACACCCACATCGCTGAAACCCGGTTTGAGGTGGACAGTTGCCGCGAGCAGCATAACATGCCTACCATCCCCTGGAATGCCAAAAACGGGGTTTTGGATACCAAATTGTTGGCTGCCCACTGCGTCCATCTGGATCGGGGCGAGATGTATGATTTGGAAAAGGCGGGCGCGGGTGTGGCCCACTGCCCCACCAGTAACTTGAAATTAGCCAGCGGTATTGCGGCCGTCGGGCAGATGCTGGAAATGAATTTGAATGTGGGCGTCGGCACTGATGGTCCGGCCAGCAATAATGATTTGGATATGTTTGAGGAGGTGCGGCTGGCGGCGCTGTTGGCGAAGACTCAGAGCAATGACCCGACGGTGCTGCCGGCGCGGCAGGCGTTGGAGCTGGCAACGATTCGCGGCGCGAAAGCGATGCACATGGATGATGTCACCGGCAGCCTGGAAGTGGGCAAACGGGCCGATATTGCTGTTGTGGATATGGATGGGGTGCATAATCAGCCTCACTTTAATAACCATGCCGATGCGGTTTATTCGCGGCTGGTGTATGCGGCTAAGAGTACGGATGTGGCTCATGTGATGTGTAACGGCCGTTGGCTTATGCGCGACCGTGATTTGCTTACCGTTGACGAAGCGCAGGCCAAAGCCGACGCGGCCCAGGTTGCTGAAGAAATTGACGCTTTTGTCCTGGAGCGTGAATCCAGCCCGTACAATAAGCTCGTCTTGCTTTCCGGCGTGCAGCGGCAAGAAAGCTTTGAAATTCAGGTGAAGGTTCCCATTGCCGATGACGCTTCCGTTTTGGCTGCCATTGACGGTGACCAGCTGGAAATCGTCAAACGTTCTCACTATAAACAGTATGACCAGTACTTTATGTTTGACCGGCATGACCCGGATGCCGCCCGTTTGCGTTACCGGGAAGATGAGTTTGTCAATGATGCGGGCGAAGTGTTCCAGGCGCGCTCCCGGCTAACGCTGATTGGTGAGGAGGAGCGGCAGGCGTTCCCTAATGCGGTCATGCTCTCCCGTTCTCGTTTCCTGGCTGAAGCGGACCGGACGCTGCGTTTCTATCGGGAGTATTTTGACCCGATGGCGGAGGTTGAGGTGCATAAGGACCGGCGGCGTTGGCGTGTGCTGTACCAGGGAACTGATTTTGCTATCAATTTGGATGATGTAACGCGGCCACAAATGGATGGTTATTTTCTGGAGATAAAGTCGCGTACCTGGTCGCGTACTGATGCGGAACGGAAGGCGGAGTTGATGACGGAATTGCTGGAATTGTTGGGTGTTGACCCGGAAACGGCCGTTACCGAAGATTATGCGGGCCTGGCCTTTGCGGCGATGTAATTGTTTTGCGTCATGCGTTAACTGCCTGTCATTTGGCACGGCCGTTTCCACCACGCCCTTTCATATTCTGACAGTAGTGTGGGAAACGGCCGTGCCCATTCACTAATCATTCATCGTATGCACTTATATCAGAGCAACGTTAAGGCTGTCTCGATCCAAAGGCACAACTTCCTTTTCTAATTGCGCCTCAATCTCATCCCGTGTCTTTTCCAAATCATATAATGCTTGTAAATTCATCCACAACTCGGCTGACGTTCCAAAATAACGGCTTAACCGTAAGGCTGTATCAGCTGTAATGGCCCGTTTCCCATGCACAATTTCATTGATTTTTCGTGGATAAACCTTCATCTCTTTGGCCAACCGGTACTGACTGATACGCAACGGCTTAAGAAAATCTTCAAGCAGCACTTCGCCCGGATGAACTGGTGGAATTCGTGTTTCTTTCATCATTTGCCTTCACCTAATCATAATTAATGATAGTCCAAAATCTCGACATCATAGGCATCGCCATCTTGCCATATGAAGCAAATCCGCCATTGGTCATTAATCCGAATACTATGCTGGCCTTGCCGGTCGCCATACAGTTTTTCCAATCGATTGGACGGCGGAATTAACAGGTCCTTCAGTTCTTTGGCTGAATGTAAAAAGGCCAATCGACGATATGCGGTCTTTTGAATATCTTGCGGAAGTTTGCGCGAAAAATGGCGATGAAAGACCTTTTCAGCCTCTTTGGATTTGAAGGACTTAATCATAGGATAAATATTACCGCCGCGCGGTAATACTGTCAAGCGGCATGTGTTGTTTTGTCGTATCCTCAAGTAGAGAATAATAGGATGGGTTACCCATTCATTTCATACGCATCCTTCAACGCATAAGCATAATTCGTCCACACCCGTTCAAACCGCTCCACATTGATGATTGGCTTTTTAATCATCTTCAAACACAGCGCCATCTGCTCCTCGGTGCTGCTAGTTTTAGAATAGACTTGAAGCGCAAACTTCGAGAAATCACGCACCATGAAGTCGAAAATCTGGTCGAGGATGTCGTCGTCAACGGCGTAAATCTGGGCGTTTTCGATGATCAGTTGGCCATAGGCGACCAGCGAGAACAGTTCGCCCAGGTTGAGCAGAAAATCAATATCCTTGATCTGTTCCTCGGTGGGACGGGCGGTGAACAGCATCTGCTTGAACAGGGCGATTTGCTCCTTGAAGATGTGGACGTTGGGCAAATCCACGCTGTCGTAGGCCAGGGCGTAATCGTGGAATTTGATTTTGCCCAACCCTTTGGTCGGCCCCTGGTTGAACAGGAAGGCGTCGTTCGCAGGGTCGCTGCGCTGCGGGATTTCGGGGAATTCGGCCGGGAAGAAGAAGTAATTGGGCATGAATTTGACGACCAGGGCCATGTTGACGTGAACCGTGCCTTCCAGCTTAGGCAGCGCCCGGATGTCCCGCGCCGCCATCTCGAAGAACATATCCTTCTCAAACCCTTTGGCGGCAATCACATCCCACAGCAGGTTGATCACTTCTTCGCCCTGGGTGGTGACTTTCATTTTGACCAGCGGATTGTAAAGCAAATAGCGCCGGTCATCGGGCGAGGCAGAGCGCATGTAATCCGCGGCGCGCAGGGCAAACAGTTTCATCGCCACGAGCCGGGTGTAGGCGTCGGTGAACAACTGCTTGATGTGGGGGAAATCGGTGACGTAATGGTCGAACAGGCGGCGGTGGGCGGCGTGGGTGATGGCTTCGTAGTAGGCGTGGGTACACATCCCAATCGAGGCCCAGCCCAGGTTGTATTTGCAGACGTTGATGGTGTTGAGCGAGGCGTCCCAGGCGTCGCGCCCCCGCGAGAGGATGTCGGCGTCGGTGATGGGGTAGTCGTGCAGGGCGTATTCGGCAACGTAGTTTTGCGAGTTGACGGTGTTTTTAACGCAGTCGAAGCTCTCATGTTGGGAATCGACAACAAAAAAGACATAATCGCCGCTGTCACTCATTTTGCCAAATGTGGAAACGAGCGCCGCTTCGTTGGCGTTGCCGATGTAATACTTGGAACCATCGGCAATGTATTTGTCGTGGCCTTCAGGGGTCAGCGTCATTTCGCTGGAGTAGAGGTCGGCGCCATGCTCTTTTTCGGACAGGCCAAAGGCGAAGACGGCGCCCTCTTGCAGCAGTTGGGCAGTCTTTTGCTTCACGGCCTCGTTGTCGCTCATCCAGATGGGGCCGAGGCCGAGCATGGAGACCTGCCAGGTGTACCAGTAGGCCAGGCCATAAAACCCCAGAATCTCGTTGAAGGCGCAGATGCGGAAGGTGTCCCAGCGGGAATCGGCGGGACCGTAGCCGGCGGGCGTCATCAGGGTGGCGAACGCTTTTTCTTTTTTGACAAATTCGACGAAGTCGTAGTTCCAGACGCGCTCGTGGTCGTCGTGTTTGAGTTTTTGTTTGCCTTTGTTCTCGAAGAAGGCGATGGTTTTAAGCATCAGTTCTTTGGAGGCGGGGTCGAGGTGGTCATAGGTTTGGGTTTTGGGGTTTAGGAGCATGGTGGTTTCCTTTTATCTGAGGTGTGGGAAGACGGCCGTTTCCCCACCCGAATTTTCTTTCCAAAGCATACACAGGGGGAACGGCCGTGTCAATGTATGAATCATTTCAGTAACTATGCAGGGGACAGTCACTTCCTCCAGAGGTATTAGCCGAAGCTGTGATGTTGATAAGTGACGGTCACCTCTGGCAGGTATATAGTTACTCATTTTATTTGTAGGCAGTGTCCTCCCCTTTTGATATACTGCATCCTGTCCCCATCATTGGGCGCAACCAATCCCGCGATGGCGTGTTCCTTTAGGTAACATGCCAATGGCAGCTAAAGGAACACAGTCAACATCCGGCATGGAAGATTCAGAGCTAATCGCACGCGCAAAAACCGATAAAGACGCCTTCGGGCAGCTTTACGAGCGTTATGCGGCCAAAATTTACAATTACATCTATTACCGCACCGGGAATGTGGCTGATGCAGAAGATTTGACCGCGCGCGTATTTATTCGGGCTATGCAGCACATCGGCAAATATGACGATCGCGGCGTCCCTTTTTCGGCCTGGTTGTACCGCATCGCGCATAACCTTGTCGCTAATTGGCACCGGGATCGGAGCCGCCGCCGGATTATGTCATTGGATGATGTTTCCCAATGGCGTGTCAACGAAGATGGGCCGGAAAAATTAGCGCAGTTATTGGAAGACCGTGAGGCTTTGTTGGCGATGATTCGCCGACTCCCTACAGATCGTCAGGAACTGCTTATTTTGAAGTTTGTGGAGCGGTTATCAAACAAAGAGATTGGCGACATCATGGGGCGGAGCGAAGGCGCAATTAAATCGTTGTATCATCGAACGTTATTGTCCCTCCGCGACGAGATTCAAAGCAAACAGACCCCGGCGCGAGCTGAAAAACGCGGGTTTTTCCGGCGCGCACGGCGCGATTAGTCGTTACAAATAAATGAAATTTGGACGCAGGTGAACGCAGACTTATCCTGAGCAACGCCGAAGGATGAACGTGGATTTTCTTTTTTTCTCTCCGCGTATCTCCGCGTCCCGTTTTAGAGGAGAGGAACCGTGTCAAAAGTAGCCATTGTGGTTGATAGTACCGCATTTATTCCAAAAGAATTAATCCAACAATATGATTTGCACGTCATTCCCCAGATTTTGAACTGGGAAGGTGAAAGCTACAAGGATGATATTGATATTACGCCTGATGTGTTTTATACACGCCTGAAGACGGCGAAGGAGATGCCGACAACATCGCAGCCATCGGCGGGCGAGTTTTTTGAGTTTTTTACGGAGATTGCTAAAACGGCCGATGCTATCGTTGCCGTTTTAATTTCCGAATATCTGAGCGGCACATTGGCTTCCGCCCGCGCCGCTGCCGATATGATGCCCGATTTTCCCATTGAGATTGTAGATACACGCTCAACGGCAATGGGGTTGGGGTTTATGGCGTTGGCGGCGGCGAAGGCCGTGCACAATGGCGCTGATTACAAGGAAGCGGCGGAAGCGGCGCGGGCGTTGAAGCCTCACATGAACATTGTGTTTGTGGTGGATACGCTGGAATTTTTACATCGCGGCGGCCGGATTGGCGGGGCGAAGCGGTTGATTGGCTCGATGTTGTCTATTAAACCGGTGCTGCATCTGGAAGACGGCCGTATCGAACCATTAGCCTCTGTGCGCACCAAACGTAAAGCCGTCAGCCATGTATTGAACCTTGTGGCTGAGGATGTGCAAGACAAATCCAATGTCCACATGGCTGTGATGAATGCGTTGGCGCCTGACGAAGGCAAAAGGATTTTTGATGAACTGAAACAGCGGTTCAACCCCGTTGAATTGTACAACACCGACCTTAGTCCCATCGTCGGCGCCCATGTCGGGCCGGGAACAGTGGGCATTATTTATTACGCGGAACCGTAAGTAACTGCGATTGGTCCAATCTTCAAGATTGGACCAATCTGAAAAACCAAATTCTTTCCCCGCCCACGCGCTGCACATACCTTGAAATTTGTTGCTCCAGGTCGGAACGGCCGTTAAAAAACGTACTCAACTGCGAACCAAACGCCGACACTGCTTCCACCCTGGCCGCCAAATCCACATCGCGTAGAGGAATAACATGACTGCGCCACCCCGCGCCGTCAGATGGAACAACAGCCTCCAATGCACCGCTTTGGCGAACGTAAGGAAACTCCTCATAAAAAAACAGGCGTTCATGTCCAAGCCTTTCCGCCGCCCGCCGCACCAATTGATGATCAACATGGTTACCAACCGTTAACGGCGCGACAAGCCGATTGTGCGCCGGCAGCAGCGCCAGTTTAGCGGCAATTTGCTCAACCAGCCCCGATTCAACCGGATGAATGCCGCCAAAAATGTCATCGTCGGATAAATACAAGGGCTGGCCCGTTACCGGATGAAAGCGGTAAATGCAATCCGGCACATCCCAATGGGCAAAATCGGCGTTTAGGACGCGGCAGGCGTTTTCATCCTCTTGCCGCCGCGCCGCCGCCGCGTCAGTTACCAACTGCCAGCGGTCATGCAAACTGGCGATATACTCCGATTCGGCCCCCACAGGCGGATCGCCGGCCATGATGGTGACGATGAGGACGGATTGGTTAACGGCCGTTGCCGCAAAAATCTGTCCCCCGCACGAAAGCGCCGCATCATCTAAATGCGGAGAGAGATAAATTGTGTCGTAAAATGGTTTCATGAGATTGGGGGGAGAGTGGCGAAGTTGCGAAGTGGCGAAGTTGCGAAGTGGCGAAGTTGCAAAGTTGCGAAGTTGCGAAGTTGCGAAGTTGCAAGGTTAGTCGTTGCCACCTTGCTACCTTGCCACCTTGCCACCTTGCCACCCTGCCACTTGCACACTCGCCTACTTCCTATAAGATCATACCCATGTCCAAACAACTAACCCATCTTGATGAAGCCGGCCGCGCTAAAATGGTAGACGTGGGCCATAAATCAGACACAGAACGTGTTGCCATTGCTCGCGGGCGCGTGATAATGCAGCCCGCAACATTACAGCTAATTATAGAAGGGAACGTCAAAAAAGGGGATGTTTTAACCGTCGCCCAATTGGCCGGCGTCATGGCCGCCAAACGCACCAGCGACCTGATTCCTTTATGCCATCCGCTTTTGCTCACGCATGTTGACGTGACTTGTACGCCCAACCCTGACCAAAACAGCGTGGATATTGAAGCGTCGGCCCGGCTGCGGGGTAAAACGGGGGTGGAGATGGAAGCGTTAACGGCCGTTTCCGTTGCCGCACTCACCATTTACGACATGGCCAAAGCCGTAGATCGCAGTATGCACATCACCGACGTGCGCGTCATTCATAAATCAGGAGGACAAAGCGGCACATTTACCGCCGAATAACAGCCAATGAAACTCAAAATCCGATTATTCGCCACCCTGAGAGATCATGTTGGCGCGTCCCAAATACAAATTGACATACCCGAACCGGCGACTGTGCAGACGATGTTGGATAAGATAACGGCCGTTCACCCCGCACTCCTCCCCCTTCTGCCCATCTGCCTCGTCTCCGTCAACAAAGCCTTCGCCGAACCGGACACGCCCATCCAACCCAACGACGAAATCGCCCTCTTCCCCCCCGTCAGCGGCGGCAGCGAGTCCCATCCTACCTACTTCGCCATCACCGAAGAACCGCTAGACATCAACGCCATTCAGGCGCACATCACCCGCCCCGACGTCGGCGCCATCGTCAGCTTCACCGGCTCCGTGCGCGGCCAAACAAGCCGCGACGGTTTGCCGCCGCAAACCACCCATCTGGAATATGAAGCCTATTCCGACATGGCCGAACTCAAAATGGCCCAAATCGCCCGCGAAATCTGGCAGCAATGGCCCCATGTTAAAGGAATCGCCATCGTTCAGCGCATCGGCAAGCTGGATATCGGCCAAACGACCACCTTCATCGCCTGCGCTTCCGCCCACCGCGACCAGGGCGTATTCGACGCCGCCCGTTACGGCATTGACCGGCTCAAAGAAATCGTACCCGTTTGGAAAAAGGAAGTTGGCCCCGATAAAAGCGTCTGGGTTGAAGGAAAATATCATCCTACGGAAAAGGATAATTAGAGATTGGCGATTGGCGATTAGCGATTAGATAAATTCTACTCCCCAGTCTCCAGTCCCCAATTTTAAATTATGGATAATTGGCAGACGCAAGCCGCAGATTTCGCCCAAAAACGTAACTTACACCATACGGTAGATGTTTATGCTTTAGACTTGATGAGCGAAGCAGGCGAAGTTGCAAAAGAGATTTTGCTGGCAACGGGGTATGGGGAACGGCCGTTTCAAGCCACCCCCCATCTTGCCGGCGAACTAGGCGACGTCCTGTACAGCCTTTGCCAGCTCGCTACCGCCGCCAACGTAGACTTAGACCAGGCATTTACAGCCACATTAGCAAAATACAAGCAGCGTTGGCAAACAAAACAACAAATCGGAAATGTAAGTAACGAATGACGAAAACTTAATTCATCAGTAACTACACAAGTGACTGTCACCGCTGGTAGCTGTATAGTTACATTCATCATTCATCATTCATCATTCATCATTTCACATGCATCATTTTGGAGAACGCGAATGAACAATGGCAGCAATACCCACCGCGTCGTCATCACCGGCGTCGGCCTCATAACCCCCCTGGGGCACAACGTCCCCGATACCTGGTCAGCGTTGCTGGCCGGAACACCCGGCCTCGGCCCTTCCACCCAGCTAACCAGAGACGACCATATCTTTGGCGGCGTCTGCGAGGTAAAAAATTACGATCCTGCCGATTACCTGCCTCGGCGCCAGGTGCGCCGCCGCGACCGGTTTCAGCAGTTTGCCACCATCGCCACACAGGAGGCCATGCAGCAATCAGGTCTGACCATAACCGATGAGAACCGAGAACAGATTGGCATCTACATCGGAACCGGCGTTGGCGGCATCCAGACACTGGTTAACCAGGAACATATCGTTTTGGAAAAGGGAGCGCGCCGCGTCAGCCCCTATGCCATTACCATGATCATGCCCAACGGCGCAGCAGGAATGCTGGCTATTGATTACGGCATACACGGCCCCAGCAACACCATCGCCACCGCCTGCGCTTCCGGCTCCGACGCTATCGGACACGCCTTCAAAGCCATCCGGCATGGCGAATTGGTGGCCGCCATAACCGGCGGCAGCGAAACCATCATGACTTCCGTCGCCGTCGCCGGATTCGAGCGCGCAGGAGCCACTTCTACCAAAACCAGCGGCGCGCCGCAGCCCTTCGACAAAAATCGGGACGGCCTGGTTGTGGGCGAAGGCTGCGGTATGTTGGTCATTGAAAGTTTGGAGAATGCCCAGGCGCGCGGCGCAAACATCCTGGCCGAAATCATTGGCTACGGCCAAACGACAGACGCCTACCACATCACCGCCCCGGCCGAAAATGGCGCCGGTGCCACGCGCGCCATGCAAAAAGCGCTGGCTGACGCCAATTTACAGCCGGAAGACGTGGATTACATCTCCGCGCACGGCACGGCTACCCCGCTGAATGATTTATCAGAAACGGCCGCTATCAAAGGCGCGTTTGGCGATTATGCGTACAAAGTCGGCATTAGCTCCACCAAATCTATGACCGGCCACATCATGGGCGCAACCGGAGCCATCGAGAGCGTTTTCTGCACACTGGCTATCCGCGACCAAATAATGCCGCCCACCATCAACTATGAAACGCCTGACCCGGCGTGTGATTTGGACTATATCCCCAACAAAGCCCGACCGGGCCGCGTGCGCGTGTGCATGAACAACGCTTTTGGCTTTGGCGGGCATAATGCGGTATTGATTTTTAAGGAATTTGAAGCGTGATATGTGAAACGTGAAACGCGAAAACATCACGTTTCATGCTTCACGTTTCACGTCCCCAGCTATGGATGAATTAAACGAACTTGAGAACCGGCTTGCGCTTCAATTCAAAGATAAATCCCTCCTGTCGCGGGCAATGACGCATCGTTCGTTCCTGAACGAGAATCCCGGCCAGGCGTTGGAAGATAATGAGCGGCTGGAATTTTTGGGAGATGCGGTGCTGGATTTTTTGGTAGGCGCGTATTTGTACAACCGCTTTCCGGAAATGAAGGAGGGGGAACTGACAAGCCTGCGGGCGGCGTTGGTGCGAACGGAAACGCTGGCTGATTTTTCCCGCTTGCTGGAGGTTGGCCGCTTTTTGCGGTTGGGCATGGGGGAGGCGGACAGCGGCGGACGCAATCGGACGCCGATTCTTTGTGCCGCTTTTGAAGCGTTGACGGGCGCTGTTTATCTGGATCAGGGTTTGGAGGCCGTGCGCGCCATCGCCGAGCCGCTGATTGAGCCGGCGCTGAAGCGGATTATGGATGCCGGGCTGCATATTGACGCCAAAAGTGAGTTTCAGGTATGGGCGCAGGCGAGGTTTAATATCACGCCGCGTTATGTGGTCGTCGGCTCGTCGGGGCCAGACCATGCCAAATTGTTTGCGGTGCAGGCGCGGGTTGGCGATACGGTTTGGGGCGAAGGAGAGGGCAGCAGTAAGCAGGCGGCGGCCCAGGCGGCGGCCCGGAATGCGCTGGAACGGGCGGAAGCGGAAGATTTGGGATTGGAGATTGATTAGACGCCGAGGTCTGGGAGGCCCCGGCCCCGTGATTTTATGCCAAAACGTATGCTCATTACCGGGGGAAGTAGTTTTCTGGGCCGACATTTAGCGCCGTTGGCGGCGCAATCGTTTGATGTTGGGTATACGTTTTTTCAGAATGACCCGCTGGGTCTTCCGTTTGGGCGGCGGTTGGATGTACGGGATGAAACGGCCGTTACCCAACTCATCACCCAATTCCAACCCCACATCATCATCCACACCGTCGGCTCCAATCGAGATGCAGGGCTGGACGCCATCATTCGGCAGGGGACGCAGCATGTGACCCAGGCGGCGGCCCAGGTTGGCGCCAGATTGATTCATCTTTCAACCGATGTTGTTTTTGACGGCACACAGCCGCTTTATGATGAAACGGCCGTTCCCACCCCCATTACCGAATACGGCCGTGCCAAAGCCGCCGCCGAAACAATCGTCAGCCAACACCCCAACCACGTCATCATTCGCACCTCTCTCATCTACAGCCTGGAGCAAATGGATCGCGGTACCAGATGGATGGCCGGCGCCTTGCAAAAAGGGCAGCCCATCACCTTATTTGACAACCAATTTCGCAACCCCGTTTGGGTAGAAACGCTGACCAGCGCTTGTTTAGAGCTGGCCGCCAACAATTACACCGGCATTCTCAACGTAGCCGGACGGCAAGAAATGAGCCGCGCCGAGTTTGCCCTGAAAATGCTGGATTGGTGGGGGATTACCGACCGGGAAACAGTGACGATCGGGCCGTCAACCGGCGGTCATTGGCCATTGGATTGCCGGTTGGATTTGGGGCGGGGAACGGCCGTTTTACAAACCCCATTATTAGGCGTAGACGAAGTCATAAACCGGTTCAAATCAGCCCATATTAACCATAAATAATCGGCCCATTTTAGGGCTTGACTTTTACTCTCCGAATATGCTAGACTGCATCCTTGTCGGGAAGAAATGATTGTTGGGTGCAACACCCCTCGCACAAAACATACTTGCCCAAACAAAAAAAATTAGGAGAAACGGGAGCTTAAAACGACTTATGAGCGATCGAAACAATCCATTCGGCAGCGAAATGGACGTTGTTGGTATCAGCGTGCTGTTGAATGACGGGATGGAGCAAGGATTCATCACCTATGACCAGATTTTAGAGACCTGGCCGGATATTGAGAACAACCTCTCTTTGCTGGAAACCATCATGGAAGAAGCCCAGGCTGCGGGCATTCCGATTTTTGACAACGAAGAAGAAGCAAACGAAATGATGGTTGAAGGAGATATTGGCGTAAATGGCATTGATAAAAAACTGCCTGGCGCTCCCCAAGCTGACAGCGACGCCGATGACTCCCCCCATACGGCGCCGATTTTCGATTTGAGCAATGTACCCATTGACGATTCAGTAGGGTTATATTTCCGCGAAATGGGGCAGCAGGGCTTACTTACAGCCAGCGAAGAAGTTCATCTGGCTATGGAGATTGAAGCAGGCCGAGCGGCAGTGAAAAAGCTAAAAGGGCCTACAGACACACCGCCCCCCCCTAAAGTGGAGGTGGAACTGCCAGAAGGATATGCAAACGAAACGCCAGAAGATGAATTATGGGCGGATATGCCATATCCTCTTTCACAAGAAGATCGAGATAAATTGTTGCTGGCAAAGGAAATTGGAGACGCGGCCCGCGCTCATCTAATTCGCGCCAACACACGGTTAGTTGTCAGCATTGCCAAAAAATACCGTGGACGCGGCCTGCAATTTCTGGATTTGATTCAGGAAGGGAATGTAGGCTTGATGAAGGCGGTGGAAAAGTATGATTACCGCCGCGGTAACCGGTTTAGCACCTACGCCACCTGGTGGATTCGTCAAGCTGTCACCCGCGCCCTGGCCAATCACGGCCGTACCATCCGTATTCCGGCCCATTTAGGCGGCCGTATCAGCAAACTATATCAAATTGCTCAGGAATTGGAACAGGATTACGGCCGTCAACCCACCGCTGAAGAAATTGCCGAACACATGGAACTGCCCGCCGACCGCGTCCGTTGGATGCTGCGCACCAGTCGCCAACCCGTCCATCTGGAACGCCCCGTTGGCGACGAATCTGATGCTGAACTGGGCGACTTCATCGAAGACGTCGAAGCGCCGCCGCCGGCCGAAGCCGTCGCCAACCAAATGCTCACCGAAGAATTAGGCGACATTCTGGACCAACTCACCCCGCGCGAAGCCCGCATCCTGCGCTTGCGTTACGGCTTGCAAGACGGCGAATCGCGCACCCTTAAAGAAGTGGGTGAAATGTTCGGCCTTTCCCGCGAGCGCATCCGCCAGCTAGAAAAAGAAGCGCTGCGCAAGCTGCGTCATCCCGGTTTTGCCGGCCATCTGCGACAATACCTCAACTAGCAAACCATTCACTTAATAGACAAATAAAAAAAGGACTGAGGACTGAGGACTGAGTAATGACTCGTCCCTCAGTCCTCAGTCCTTTATACGTAACTATACAGCTACCAGAGGTGACAGTCACTTTCCAACATCATGGCTTTGGCTAATACTCTGGAAGAAGTGACTGTCACCTGTATAGATACCTTTATACTTGCGTCATGGCAATTCTCACTACATCCCACTTGAGCCAATCGTTTGGCGCGGCGGATATTTTCAGCGGCGTCTCCGTTCGCCTGCCTGTTAACGGCAAAGTTGGACTGGTTGGGCCAAACGGCATTGGCAAAACATCGCTGCTGCGGGTATTGGCGGGGTTTAGCCAGCCGACCGGCGGCAGCTTTCATCTGGCGCGCGGCACGCAGATTGGGTATTTGCACCAGGAATCGGAAAGGGCGTTTGGCCGCGATGGCGCAGGCAGGCGTTCCCACACCGTTCATGATGAAATGCTGCGCGTCTTCGCCCATCTCAAAGCCGACGCCGCCCGTTTACGCCAGATGGAAGCCGAGATGGCCGCCGCTGATTTGGATGACGACTTGTTTGAGCGGTACAGTGTCCTGCAAGAAAAATTTGAATTGGAGGGAGGGTACGATTACGAACTGCGCATCAAGCGGGTATTGACCGGGCTGGGCTTTACCGAGGCTGATTGGGAATTGCCCCTCGACCATTTGAGCGGCGGGCAAAAAACGCGCACCCTGCTGGCCCGGCTGCTGCTGGAACAACCCAATCTCCTCATCCTCGACGAACCCACCAACCATCTCGATGTGGAAGCCATCGAATGGCTGGAAGGGACGCTCAAAACCTGGCCTGGCGCGCTTCTCGTCGTCAGCCACGACCGCTACTTCCTGGACAAAGTCGTCAACCGTATTTGGGAGATGCACGCCGGCGGCATCGAAAGCTACCGGGGTAATTACAGCGCTTATGTTCAGCAGCGGCAGGCGCGCTGGGAGCAGGCGCAAGCGGAATTTACCGATTTTCAGGCATATATTGCGAAGGAGTTGGATTATATTCAGCGCAATATGGCCGGGCAGCGCACGCAAATGGCGCAGGGTAAACTCAGCCGCCTGGGGCGGGAGGTGGAGGCGGTGCGCGCCGGCGGCCTGGGCATTTTAGGTCAACTGCGGAGCAAAGGCTGGGCGCAGACGAAGGCGTCGCTGGCCTGTGATTTTAAGACGCCGCCTTCAACCATTGGCGAGCTGCGCCAGCGTATTGGCGAGCTGCGCGGCCCGTCCCGCCCGCCCACCTTGAATATGAAGCTGGCTGCGCCCCATCGCAGCGGCGAGCTTGTTTTACGTACCAAGGGGCTGCAAGTCGGCTACCCGTCTAAGCCG
>JANTHP010000061.1 GCA_024762395.1 Anaerolineae bacterium
ACCACGCGGCCAACGGCTTGTTCAACGGGAACGGCCGTCTCCCAGCTATCCCCCTCCCCTTTTTCATAGCCCCAGGGGAAGCGACGGCCGTCCACTGCGATTCTGGCCCCGCGCCAGTACGTGCGCGGCGGCGTCTCGAACTGGTAACCGTCCAACTTCTTGGTCTGCCAAACGGCCGTGCCCGTACTCAACAATGCCTGCCATTCCCCCTCCGCGCACAGCAAAAAGCCGGGGCGGACGCTGATTTGGGCGATAGGGCGTTCCGGCCCCAATGACCAGACCCGCGCGGCCAGCACGTGCGCCCCGGCCGCTAACGTCAAATCGTAGGATTCGTAAAACCAGTTGTTGGCGTCGCCCCGCTCGCTGCCCCGGCCAATGCGTTCACCGTCCAGAAATAGCTCGTACCGCTCATCGGCCGTGACGTGAATAGGAATCGTCGCCGCCGCGTTCAGGCTGAATTGCAATCGGTAAGCGGTTACAAAAGGCGGCTCACCCGCATCGGAACAGGCGATCCATTGGCAGGGCCACAAGCCCCGTTCCCGCCAATGTTTGTCCCCGTTGCGAGAAATGAACGGGTCTTGAGTGATGATCTTCCGTGTTGTCATTCGTGAAAAGAGACTAGTGACCAGAAATTGGAGATCGGAGATTGTAACAGCCGCTAATCTCCAGTCTCCAATCTCTAATCACTTTACAACCCCTGCATAAACTTAAAAACCGCATCCGCATGTCCCGGCAGGTTCTCGTGTCCGAAATCGGGGTAAAAGGTGACCGATTTTGGCGACTGGATTTTATTGTAGATGGCGAATTGGGTCGAGGGCGGGCAGGTGGTGTCCATCAACCCGGTACTCATCAACACCTCGGCCCGAATGCGTGCGGCCAGGTGCTGCACGTCAATGTAACCGAGCCGGGTGAAAATTTCCTGTTCCCGCTTGTGCATGGGATCGCGGCGGCGGAACCATTCTTGCAGTTCGTTGTAGGCGCCGTTAATCTGGTCAATTTGCCACACGCGCAGGTAATCGGTGAGGAAGGGATGGACGGGCGCGGCGCGTTTGATGCGCGGTTCTAGCGCGGCGCAAGCCAGCGTCAGGCCGCCCCCCTGGCTGTTTCCCATCGCGCCGACGCGGGTTTCGTCTACGTCGGGCATATCCATCATGATACGGGCGAGGACGGCCGTATCCAAAAACACCTGCCGGTAATACAACTTCTCCGGTGCGTCCTCCACGCCGCGCACAATCTGGCCGCGCAGCGTCCACCCCTTAACCGCGCCATTATCCTCCGACAGACCGCCCTGACCCCGGCAGTCCATTGCCGCGACGGTGAAGCCCTGCGCCGCATAGCCTAATTTATCCACCCAATTCCCGGCATCCACCGAGTAGCCATGAAACATGAGGACGGCCGGATGGGGCGACGGCGCGTTTTTAGGGCGCAGCAGCTTGGCATGGATGCGCGCTCCGCCTACGCCGGTGAAATAGAGATGGAAACAATCGGCGGCGGCGCTCTCAAATTCGGCCGGAATGAGGTCTATTTGGGGATCAACGGCGCGGGCTTCGGCAACGGCCGTATCCCAAAAAACATTAAAATCATCCGGTCGCGGGTTAGTTCCCTGGTATTCATACAACTGCTCCAGGGGCATATCGAACAGTAATGGCATTGGAGTTTCTCCATCTGTAAATCGAATTGGCAATTCGATACGCGATTTACCAAATCGCGCTATGGTTAGTCGGTCTTAAATTTCTGCGCCAGCCGGTTCACCAGCGCGTAAGCGCGGAGCAGCCGCTGCGGCGGAATATCCGGCTGGATGAAGTGGCCGGAATTGAAAATAAAACCGCCACCGGGCGCATAAATCTCGAATCGTTTACTGATGTAAGCGTCCAGTTCCTCCCCATCATACGCCAGAATGCCGTCAATGACATCCAACGAGCCGTAGACGACGAGTTTGTCGCCATATTCCCGCTTGATCGCTGCCGGATCCATCCCCGCGCTTTCCTGAACCGGGTGCAAACTGTTGTAACCCATCTCCACCACGTCGTCCATGATTTGCATGATGTAGCCGTCGCTGTGCAAATTAACGTAAAGCCCCTGGGCGCGAGCGTGTTGAACCACACGCATCGCATATGGTTTGATCAATTTGCGCCACATGCGCGGCGAAAAGAGCATCGTGCCATTGCTGCCCCAATCGTCAGACAGGGTGATGCCGTCCACGCCGGTTTGGGACAGCGCTTCTACAAAGCCGCACAGCCAATCGGCGTAGCGGTCGAACCAGGCGGTCAGCAGTTTGGGGTGTTCGGCCATTTGCAGCCAGCAGTTTTCGATGCCGATGAGCATACTGGTTCCCTCAACGATGCCCCAGAGATGGGCGATGATGAACCGCTTATCCCCCTGCTGTTCGACTGCTTCCAGGATGTTGACGCCGGCGAAATCGTCGGCCCAATCGGCGTAATTAAGCCATTTGGGATCGGCAGGGCCGGCCAGGGTGATGTTGGCTAGATCGTGAATGTCTAAACGGCCCCGGTAATTACCGGCCCCCTCCACCCCCACACTGGGAAACGTCATGAAGCCGGTGAAAATGTCTATGTTGAACTCGTCCATGAACTGCTCACGGTTCCCGTAAACCGGTTCGAGCTTGTCCAGGAAGTATTTGTGGTACAGCCAGCAATCAATGGGCGTTCGGTCTACAGGCTCCCGCTCCAGCGTTGCAATAACGCGCTCTTTTGCGTTCATGGATGCTCCTTTCTTTAGATTTGTCAAATTTAGCCCGGTAAATACCTGGTCAACTCAAAAATTTGACAAATTTTCTCGACCGCGCTGCATAGTTACAATTATGTCACATCCGCAACGAACGCTTCGAGCCGGGCATTGAATTGCTCAGGTTGTTCCCAGTGCGCCGCGTGTCCCGCCTCCGAGATGATTTGCACTTTGTTCTGCCAGAGGGTTGGCATGGTCAGCTCGCTGATGTACGCCGCGTTAACCAATTGCTCTTTGTCGCCGTGAAAAATCGCCAGTGGTTTGGTTAAATGTGCGACGATTTCGACTTCGTCTTGATACCCGTCCGGCGTAATGCTGGCTGCCAGCCCGGCGCGCGCATTCCCGTCTGTGCGCAGCGCATCGGTTAAGAAGGGCGTGTGCGGAGCCGCTGTCCCCGGCGCAAAGAAGGCGGTGACGTAAGCGTGCGCTTCATCTTCCGTTATATCGGCTTTGAAGCCCGCGCCCATGGCCGGGTTGGGCAAATAAGCTGCTTCCATTGCCGGGGGAAAGGCAAGCGGCGGCGTGCCAAAAATGACAAAGCCTTTGGCCTGCGGCAGTTGGTTATGGCATTCTAAAACGATATGGCCGCCCAAACTCCAGCCTACAAAAACGGCGTCTTGCATTCCCAGTGCTTCGGCGGCAGCGACAACGACGCTGGCGTAGCCGGGCATACTGTATGCGGACAGTTCCGCCGCCGGGTCGGAGCTGCCATGTCCGGGCAGGTCTATGGCGATGATGCGATGTTTTTCACCAAGCGCGCTGTTGATTTGATGTTGATAGGACAGCCCGGATGACGAATTACCATGAATCAACATGATGGGCGCGCCTGTCCCGGAGCTTTCATAATAAGCAACTTTTTGTGTTGGCAGTTGTAAAATTTTAGATTGCATTTTTTCTCCTTAAGATGACGCATCGCAGCGAATTATCCCTTGACTGCGCCGCCGGCGATGCCTTTGATGAAATGCTTTTGCAGCAGCAGAAAGACGGTGATCATGGGCAGGATGGATAGGATGACGGCCGCTAACACGAGGTTGAGCTTGCTGTTGTACTGGCCGACAAAGGAGAAAATGGACAACTGTAAGGTACGCATCTCCTTTTTGGGCAGGAACAGCAGGACAATGAAAAAGTCGTTCCACAAGGACATGATGTTCATGATGATGACGGTGGATGTGACTGGTTTGAGCAATGGAAAAACGATCTGCCAGAACATGCGGAATTTTCCCGCGCCGTCTACGAGGGCGGCTTCTTCCAGTTCGCGGTTGATGCCTTTGATGAAACCGGTGTAGAGAAAGATGACCATGGGCAGGGAAACGGCCGTGTAGATAAAAATCACGCCATAATACGTATTGATCAGGTGGAGCAGCTTCATCAGCCGGTACAGGGGCAGCATCGCCAACTGGAAGGGAACCATAATCCCTGCCAGAAAAAAGTAAAACAACGGCGTCCAATTGCTGCGGCGAGCCAGTGGATAAGCCGCCGACGCGCCCAAAAAAACCAGCAAAACCAATGAAGCCGACGTGAGAATAAAGCTGTTGCGCATCCCGCGCATTAAATTGGCATCCGTCCACGCTTTCACGAACGTCTCCCAATGGAATTCTTGCGGCCAGGCAAAGGGATGGGCGGCCAGTTCGTCCGGCGCTTTCACCGCGCCCGACACCATAATCGCCAATGGTACGATGATGATGACCGCCCACAGCAGCACGATGACAAGTGACGCGATTCGGGGCCACATTTCCTGTCGTTTCAGGCTCATCCCTGCACCTCCCGCCGCGTGAGATAGCGCAGTTGAACCAGGGACAAAACCAAAATGACGGCGAACATAGCCACGGCAACGGCCGTACCATAGCCAAACTTATTGGCGTCAAACGCCCGGCCAAAAATATACGTCGTCAACGACTCCGTCGCTCGCCCCGGCCCACCCTGCGTCATGATGTAAATAATGTCAAACACCTTCAGCGAGCCAATCATCGAAAGCACCACGTTAATCGTAAACGCCGGCGCAATCAACGGGAACGTAATGTGCCGGAACCGCTGCCAGGCGCCAACGCCGTCAATACTGGCCGCCTCCTGAATCACATCCGGGATAGATTGCAGCCCCGCCAGATAAATAATCATCGCCATCCCCGCCCATTTCCACACATTCGTGGCGATTAAGCTGTACAAAGCCAGCTTCGGGTCACCCAGCCAGTTTTGCGTATACGCTTCCAACCCAATGCCCGTCAGCAAACTATTGATGATTCCCTTGGGAGCATACATATATTTCCAAATCGTTCCCAGGGCAATACTGCTCAACAAAGGCGGGATAAGAAACAAGACGCGAAATCCACGAAAAACCTTATTGGAAGCAGCCAGCGCCAGGATCAACCCCAGCGCATTTTGAATGACCGTCACCAAAAAGGCATACTTAAATGTGTTCTTGAACGCCAGCCAGAAATGTTTATCCGTCCACAGCCTGACGAAATTATCCAGGCCGATAAATTTTAACTCAGGATTAAGCCCATCCCATTTGGTCAGGCTGAGGTAAAAGCTGCTGATGACCGGATAAGCAAAAAAAAGCGCAAAGATCAGCGCGGCCGGCAGGACGAACATCGTGTCGGTAAAAATCCTGCGCCAGCGCGCATTGTTGGCGAGAAAACTCCGTGGTGGCTTTGCTTGCATCGGTTGTCTCCAAAAAGTTGGTGACATAAATCAGGTGACAGTCACCTTGAAGGCGACTGTCACCTGATGGAGAAACAGATTACTCGGTAGCGTCAGCCCAGGCGGTATCCATTTCCTGAAGCATTTCTTCAATGGTTAACTCACCGGCAAAGACGGATTGAATGCCTTCCAGCATCACGCCCTGCACGCCGGCCGGCCAGTTCTGATCGAGGAAGGGGTACGTGCCAGTTTGCATGTAAGGAATCATCTCGGCCGCTGCCGGGTCCAAAACGGGGTTGACGCCCTTGCTGGCGGGGAACGCCTTTTTAGCCGTCAAGTAAATTTCTTGCACTTCAGGGCTGGCCCAAAAGTCCAGGTAATTTTTGGCCGCTTCAGGATGTGCGGTGTCGGCGGAAATGGCTAACAAGCCGCCAATGGCCGCCGAAACCCATACGTCGCCGCCGCTGTCATAGGGCAGAGGGAACATCCCCCACTCAACATCCGGCGCTTTGTCGGCCAGGGCAGCCAATGCCCAGTTACCTTGCACCAACATGGCTGCTTCACCGTTGGCCATCAGATCGGTACTCAGATTATAGTCGGTTCCCAGCGCGTCACTATTGAAGTAGCCTGCATCGCCCAACGCCAGATAATCTTCCATCATCTGCTGCCAGGGGGAGCCGACAAAGGTCGCTTCGCCAGCGTACATCTGGGCGTCAAAGTCATTCGTGTCGCGGTAAATGGCGGAAGGAGCCATTGCGTAAGGGATTAGCTGCGTAACCCAGGCGCTTTGCAGCCCCAGAGAAATGGGTGTTACGCCCGATGCTTTGATGGTTTCGCAGACAGTCAGGAATTCGTCCCAGTTTGTAGGAACTTCCAAACCCAGGTCGGCGAAAATCTGCTTGTTGTAGATGACACCGATGACGTTGGCATCGGTGGGATAGCCGTACACTTTGCCATTGTAGGTGGCCGAGAATTTACCGCCTTCCAACAGGTTATCCACCCAGGCTTGGTCGGACAAATCCATCAAAAAGCCGGCGTCGGCCTGGGGATGGAATTTGGTGCCGGGGAAAACGCCAAACACATCCGGCGCATCATTGGCGGAAAGGCGGGTATTAATGACTTGCTCGAAGGTGGCGGTATCGGCCGTTTCAAATTCGACTGTCACGTTTGGGTATAGCTGATGGAACAAACCGTCAATTTGTTTGATGGTTGTTTCGCCCAGGTCAGCGCCAAACCAATGATAGAATTCCAGGGTGATGGGCTCCATCTCTTCCGGTTCGGGCTGGACTTCGACAACACGGGTGACTTCGACTTGCTCGGTCACCACTTCGCCTTCGACGACGCGCGTCACTTCTACCTGCTCAGTGACAACTTCGGTTTCGGTGACGACGCGGGTCACTTCGACGGTTTGCGGCGCACAGGCAGCCAATGCCAACGCGGCCAGCAGAATGATTAAACTAATAACAAGATATTTGTTTTTCATGGGAATGTTCTTCTCCTCTCGGAATTTTGATTAACGGGGTTTCGGGAAAACTAATCCCGAAACATCATCCACTATTTTGTGTTTCGGAAAAACCAATTTCCGAAACCTGGCTCGCTTTACAAAAATATATCTCCAGGTTCACCTCCTTAATTTGGAACGACTCCGGTTGATTCTCGAATCATGAGTTGTGTGGGGATATGAATGGTTTGCAACGGCCGTTCCCGATTCCCCACCCGCTGCAGCAACAATTCAACCGCCCCCCGCCCGATGGCCTCCGCATCGGTACGAACGGTGGTCAGGCGCGGCGTCATGTACTGCGCCGCTGGAATATCATCGAAGCTGACCAATGAAAAATCTTGCGGGATAAACAGCCCCAAATCAGCCGCCGCCCGAATGACGCCGCGTGCCAACAAGTCGTTGACGACAATAACGGCCGTCGGGCTGGGCGCTTGCGTGAGCAGTTGTTTGGCTGCGGCATAGCCATCGGCCGTCGTTGCGCCGCAGTGGACGATAAGATTTTCATCAATAGGCAGACCAGCCGCCAGCAAGCTGTCCTTGTAAGGCTGCAAGCGATCCAATCCCGATCTTTCGTTGGCGACACCATGAATAAAGGCGATACGCTCGTGGCCTAATTCCCGCAGGTGGCGCATCACCTCCCCGGCGCTCTCGCTGTAGTTGGAGCCGATGCAATCGAAACTCAAATCTTTGCAGCCGATCATGACAATGGGCAAACGACGGGCGGCCATTTCGTTAAGCAGTTCTTGAGATAACGTCGTAAATGCAGTCAACAAAATGAGGCCGTCAATGCGCCGCCGCGATAACGCTTTTAAGCTCTCTTCTTCCTGCCTGGGATCAAGGTCGCTGCTGGTCAGGAGCAGATCATAGCCGGCGCGCCGCGCAGCCTGATTGGCGCCGTTGATAATTTGCCAAAAATGGGGGTTTTGCAGATCGGGGATGAGGAGGCCGATGGTTTTTGTGCTGCCGGAGCGCAGGGATTGGGCGCGCGCGTCTGGTTCGTAGTCTAGTTCCGCTACGGCTGCCAGAACGCGCTGGCGTGTTTCCTCAGAGATGGGGACACGGGTATCGGTCTGCCGGTTGAGGACGTAGGAAACTGTGGCTCTGGATACGCCCGCTAATCGGGCCACATCAACTTGCGTGGGTCGTTTCATTTGTAACTTTCCTGGTCAATTTACACGATTCACTTTACACGTGTAAATGATTGTGTGTAAAATAGCAATAATTCTTGCGGTTGTCAAGATTTTATGGCAAATTGAGATTAGAGAGTGGGAGATTGTTCTAATCTCCAGTCTCCAAATCTCCAATCTCTAAATTTAGAAGAGGTTAAACATGCTTTACCCACAAACCAACCCATTCCGCCAATTTGTCGATCTTTCCGGGTATTGGGATTTTTGTATTGACCCGGAAGAGGTGGGCGAACAGGAAGGATGGTTCGAGGGGATCGGCAGGCTTGCTGCCAACCGTCCCATCGCCGTCCCCGCCAGTTGGAATGATCAATTTGTGGAGTGGCGCGATTACCTCGGCGATGCCTGGTATCAGACCCGCTTCCATTTGCCCTGGGGTTGGGAGGATAAGCGCGTGATTATCCGCTTTGGCTCGGTCAACTATTTGGCTGATGTTTGGCTCAACGGTACAAAACTGGGATCGCACGAGGGCGGGCATATGGCTTTTGCCTTTGAGGCGACGCCGCTGCTAAAAAACGAGGCCAATCTGCTGGTTGTTCGCGTGAACGGGGCAATGGCGCTCGACCGTGTGCCGCCGGGAACGGTGCAAGACCCGCTCGATTCGCACCAAATCGGCCTGCTGCCGGATACGACGTTTGACTTTTTCCCTTTTGCGGGGATTCACCGACCTGTGCTGCTGTGCGCGGTTCCGCAAATGCACATTGAAGACATCACTGTGACGACGGAAATTGAGGGGGAAAACGGCCGTGTCCAGATAACATGTTTCGGGAATTGGAATTCCCGAAACAGTGTGCGCGTGCAAGTAAACGAACACAAGGCAAACGCAGAACTGACAGGGGAAACGGCCGTTGCTAATCTCACCATCCCCAATGCCAAATTCTGGTCGCCAAAATCGCCCCATTTGTACGACTTAGCGGTGGAATTATTGGAAGATGGGCAAATCCTAGACCGTTACACCCTCCCCATCGGCATCCGCACAATTGAAGTAGACGGCGACAAGCTATTGCTCAACGGCGAACCGGTTTTTCTGCGCGGTTTCGGCCGTCATGAAGATTTTCCCATTGTGGGACGGGGCACGCTGCCGGCCGTCACCGTCAAAGATTACGCCCTGCTAGATTGGATCGGAGCCAACTCCTTCCGCACCTCCCACTACCCCTACGACGAGGAGGCGCTGCAACTGGCCGACCGGCTGGGCTATCTCGTCATCTCGGAAACGGCCGCCGTCGGTCTGTTCTTCCACGAGGAGGGGCTGGCGCGCCGTTTGAAACTGTGCCGCCAATACACGCGGGAACTGATCGACCGAGATAAAAATCACCCTTCGGTCATCGCCTGGAGTTTGGCGAATGAGGCGCGGTCGGTGCGCGGCAATGAGGTTCCGTTTTTCCGCGAACTGTATGATCTGGCAAAGGAACTTGACCCGACACGGCCGGTGACGATTGTCAGCGACCTGTTCACGGCCGAAGCGTCGTTTGCGTTTTTCGATCTCGTCTGTCTCAACATCTATCGCGGCTGGTATCAGGAAATGGGACGACTGGAACAGGGATTTGCGGAATTTGGTCGCATTCTCGACGCCACCCACGCCAAGTTTGGCAAGCCGATCATCGTCACTGAGTTTGGGGCGGATGCGATTCCCGGACACCATGCCCTGCCGGCGGAGATGTTTAGCGAGGAGTATCAGGCTGATTTTATTGCGGGGTATTTGGCGGAGATGGGGAAACGGCCGTTTGTCGTCGGTCAGCATGTGTGGAATATGTGCGATTTTAAGACGGCGCAGGGGGTGAAACGGCCGAACGCCATCAATTACAAAGGCGTTTTTACCCGCGACCGCCGCCCCAAACTGGCGGCGCATAAGCTGAAGGAGATTTGGAGATTGGAGACTGGAGATTAGAGACAGGCTTTATTTCAATCTCCAATCTCAAGTCTCAAGTTACTGATTTCAAACATTATGGAAAAACAATACGGCCGTTTCTCCCCCACCGGTCAACAATACATCATCACCAACCCGGCCACGCCGCGCCCCTGGTACAACTATTTGTGGAACGGCCGTCACGTCAGCCTCTTTTCCCAGCTTGGGCAAGGCGAATCGTTCAGCCAGGACGGGATGGGCAACCGTATCCCCCTCGTGGCGGCGCGAATGCTGTTTTTGCGCGATGCTGAATCCGGCGAATTTTGGTCGGCCAACGGGCTGCCGCTGCCTCCAACCTCTCGAAGGTTTAAAACCTCCGGGAGGTTCCGCTGCACGCACGGTTTAGGCCACTCGACTATCAAATTACAGCAAAACAATATCGCCACGTCATTCCGCATCTTTGTGCCCAGCGACGAGTTAGCCGAAATTTGGACGCTGCGCGTCGCCAATCAAGGCCAGCAGGCGCGTCACTTGCAGATTTTCCCCTTCATAGACACGCTGCTGGACGGCCTGGCCAAACCGCAGGCGTACTACATGTCCAGCGGTTATTGGCTCGCTGACCACCAAGCCGTCGTCGTCAGCGCCGACTGCGATTTTGACGGCATGACTCGCAGCCATAATTTCATGATGATAGATTGCCCCGTCGCCGGGTATGACAGCCGCGAGCGGGCGTTTGTCGGCTACGGCACGTGGCAAAGCCCGGATGCGTTGGCAAATGCCGTATCGGGAATTGGAATTCCCGACCCCCTTTCTAACAGCGATTGCGAAATGGAGAAGCCGATTCTGGCCCTGCAAACCAATCTGACGTTAGAACCGGGGGAGGAAACGGCCGTCCACATCCTCATCGGAACCGCATTTAGCCATAATGAGATGGGGCGGCTGCGGGCAAAATTCCTCTCTCCAGAGCATGTATCGGGAATTGGAATTCCCGATACAAACACGCATGAAAGAGTGTCTGTATCCCAAAACGGCGTCGAGTGGGCCTACGGCCGTCTCCAAACCACGATCCAATCCGAACTGGGCCAGACCGCCTTCACCACGCCCGACAAACAACTAAACAACTTCGCCAGCCATTGGCTGAAACGGCAAATCAGCCTGGGAACGCAGTGGGCGCGGGTGCGCCACAACGGCTTCCGCGACTACATGCAGGACATCGGCGCGATGGCCTTCTTCAATCCCCGATTAGCGCTGGAGCGGTTCGAGCGGGTTTTGGCCTTCCAGTACAGCAGCGGCTACGCGCCGCGCACCTGGCTGCACGGCCGTATCCTGGACAAAGATTTCGCCGACAACCCCGTCTGGATACCTGCCACCGCCTATAATTTGGTGATGGAAACAGGCGATTTAACCATTTTAGACCGCCTCGTCCCTTTCAACGACGGCCAAACTGTCTCCATTTACGAACACGTGCGCCGGGCGGTAAATTATTTGTGGCAGGATCGGGGCGCGTTCGGCTTGTGCCGTATTCGCAGCGGGGATTGGAACGACTGCCTGGATCAGGTGGGGAATGAGGGGCGCGGCGTCAGCGTTTGGCTGTCGATGGCCTGGCTGTGGGCTAACCACCAGTTTGCTGAATTGGCGCGATTGGCGGGCGAAACCGAACACGCCGCCATCGCCGAACAACGTGCCGCCGAGATGCGGGAGGCAATTGAACGGCACGGTTGGGATGGGGCGTATTATTTGCGGGCGTTTGACGATAACGGCCGTTCCCTCGGCTCGCACACAAACAAACAAGGAACCCTGTTCCTCAACACGCAAACATGGGCGGTTCTGGCGGGATTGGAGCGGGGGCGGAACGCTCTCGAATTTGCCGAAAACCGTCTGCAAACCGACCTCGGCATCCTCTCCGTCGAAAACGCCTACTCGGAATATGATCCCAAAATCGGCCTCATGTCGCGCAAAACGCCCGGCATTCAGGAAAACGGCGGCGTTTACCTGCACGCCAGCGCCTTCAAGCTGGTCGCCGACTGCCTGCTCCGGCGGCGCGAGGCGGTGGAGCGCGGGTTGATGCAGATGCTGCCGTTTGGCCGCGATGGGGAGCCGTATGTGTTTAGCAACTGCTACTTTGCCATCGAAAACAGCTACCGGTATGGCACAAGCGGCCAAAGCTGGGGAACGGGAACGGCGGGCTGGTTTTACAGTGCCCTGCTCAACCATGTGTTCGGCTTGCAGCCGGAGATAGCCGGTTTGCGGCTCAATCCCTGTTTGCCGCCATCGTGGAGGAAGTGTGGGGTGGTACGGCCGTTTCGCGGCGCAATCTATCACATCAGTTACCAACAAAAAGGGGAAGACGGCCCCTTCGACTCCACTCAGGGCAAGCGTATCGCCCACATCACCGTTAACGGGCGGGAATGGCCGGATGTAGTTCTACCGTATAAAAAGGGAGAAGCATACCAAATAACCGTTGTGATGGAATGATGAGATGACAAAAACAAGATGCAGCGCACTCTTTTTGATCTTATTGGGCCTGGCAGGACTGGCTTCATGCCGGGAAAATAAGGCGGCTGTTCCCCCAACAAAGACGGCCGTCATCGCAACGGCCGTTCCCAAGGTATCCAATTCATCTTTACCGAAACCGACGACGGCTACACCGTCGAAATTGCCCTCCCCTGGCGCAACGTCAACATGAAAAATCGCTTTTTTGATCCTGACCCCGCGCAGCGCAAAGCGGCGCAAACCTTGTACCAGTCCATCGCTGATCTACCTTTGGTTTGTCCGCACGGACATGTAGACCCGCGCCTGTTTGCCGATCCTGATTTTACTTTTGGCTCTCCGGTTGAGCTGCTGATCATCCCCGACCATTATATTTTCCGAATGCTTTACTCACAGGGCATTCCCTTGAAAAAGCTGGGCATTCCCCCCATTGGCGGCGGCGCAACAGAAATTGACCATCGGCAAATCTGGCAACTGTTTGCCGAGCATTTCTACCTGTTTCGCGGTACGCCGTCGGGAAATTGGTTTACAGAAGCGTTGTCTTCCGTTTTTGGCATTGACAAGAAATTGACCGGCAGTACCGCTCAAACCATCTACGACCAAATCAACGACCAACTAGCTTCGCCGGCGTTTCGACCGCGCGCCTTGTTTGAGCAATTCAAGATTGAGACTTTATGCACGACGGATGCAGCAACAGACTCGTTAGAACATCATCAAGCGATACGAGAATCAGATTGGAACGGCCGTATCCTGCCCACTTTTCGACCTGATGCGATTATTAACCTGGAACACCCTCAATGGCGGCGGCAGATTGACGCCTTGAGCGCGGTTTCGGGCATTGCCTGCGTTTCTTACGGCCGTTACATCCACGCCATAGAAGATCGCCGCGCCTTTTTTAAGAAAATGGGCGCAGCGGCAGCCGACCACAGCGCCCTTACCCCCTTTACAACCATCCTGTCGGCGCAGGAGGCGGAAACCATCTTCCAACGCGCTCTGCGCGGCAAGGCTTCCGCCGCCGACGCCCGCCGCTTTACCGGCCATATGCTCGTGGAAATGGCGCGCATGAGCGTTGAAGATGGATTGGTGATGCAAATGCACGTCGGTTCGTACCGCAATCATAATGTACAGCTTTACGGCCGTTTCGGGGCCGACATGGGCGCCGATATTCCCACACGCACCGAATTTACCCGTAATCTGGCGCCTTTGGTGCAAAAATATGGCAATGACGGCCGTTTCTCGCTCATATTATTTACTTTGGACGAGACGACCTACGCCCGGGAACTGGCTCCGCTGGCCGGGCATTATCCAGCCGTCAAATTGGGGCCGCCCTGGTGGTTCCACGACAGCCCCAACGGGATGCGCCGCTATTTTGATCAAGTCATGGAAACGGCCGGACTATACAACACGGTCGGTTTCAACGACGACACCCGCGCCTTCCTCTCCATCCCGTCCCGGCATGATATGTGGCGGCGCGCCAGCGCCAACTGGCTGGCAGGATTGCTGCTTCGGGGGATTGTGGACAAGGAAGATGCAGAGGCAATGGCATATGAGATGGCCTACGGTCTGGCGCGGCGCGCCTACAAACTGGAGTAAACGATGAACTTACATGAAGTAACGCAATGGTATGATTTTTCGGGGAAAACGGCCGTTATTACCGGCGGAAGCGGCGTATTAGGCGGCCGGATGGCCAGCGCGCTGGTCGGCTGCGGCGCCAACGTCGCCATTCTAGATCGCAACCCCCGTCTGCCCGACGAATTACAAGCCGTGATGAATACCGGGGACGGCCGCTGCATGGTCGCCTACGCCGACGTGTTGCAGCAAGATTCATTGGCCGCTGCGGTAGAAAGCGTACTGGAAAAATTCAGCAAAATAGACATCCTCATCAACGCCGCCGGCGGCAACCATCCTCAAGCGACCACAAACCCCGACAACGCCTTCTTTGACCTGCCGCCGGAAAGTCTGGGCTTTGTTTTCAACCTCAACCTGATGGGGACAATTTTGCCCAGCCAGATTATAGGGCGCATCATGGCCGAACAGGGCGAAGGCGTTATTCTCAACATCTCTTCCATGAATGCATTACGGCCGTTAACCCGCATCCCCGCCTATTCAGCCGCCAAAGCCGGCGTGAGTAATTTCACCCAATGGCTGGCCGTCCACATGGCCACCGAATATTCCCCCCACATTCGCGTTAACGCCATCGCCCCTGGCTTCTTCATCGGTCAACAGAATCGCGCTTTGCTGCTCAACGAAGACGGCTCATTAACTGAGCGCGGCCAAACCATCATTGACCACACCCCAATGGGGCAATTTGGCAGCCCGGATGATTTATTGGGAGCCGTTTTCTGGCTGCTATCGCCAGCTTCGCGCTTTGTAACCGGCGTCATCGTCCCCATTGACGGCGGTTTTTCAGCCTTTAGCGGTGTGTAACGTATGATTACCCAAGCCATCATCTGCAAGCGGGCCAATTGCTGCTGCCGGCTTGTTCCGCGCTCAAAGAAAAATACCGCGTCCAACTGCAAAGTCAATTCGACGCGCTGGAAAAACCGGTCAACGCCATCGTCGTCAAAATTGATCAAGGGGTGGAGAGTATTGCGGAAGAGATTATTGGCCGGCTACAGCGGGCAGCAGGCCAACAGCCAGGCGTATCATCTACAGTCAGAGTGTAAGTACAATGTGCAACTCTTTCGGCCCGTGCATCCCCATGACCA
This sequence comes from Anaerolineae bacterium, assembly GCA_024762395.1. Classification (GTDB taxonomy): domain Bacteria; phylum Chloroflexota; class Anaerolineae; order Promineifilales; family Promineifilaceae; genus JACKCC01. The sequence continues at coordinate 15,112 of JANTHP010000061.1, forward strand.
ACTGCATGGCGATGTCGGCGGTGCGGCTGGGGCCGGTGATGACGACGATGTTGCTGGCCTGACGGGTTTGTTCCAGCCCTTTTTTGCGCTGCTGCGCCCACCAACCTTCTAAATCAGGCAGGATTTGGCTGGCGGTTACGACGGCGATGTGGATGGGGGGCAAAAGGGAGGCGGCGCGGGTACGGCCGTTTCCGCTCATCACCACCAAACTCCCCGTCGCCGCTAAAGCCGCATCCACACCGGTTAAACCAATACGCACATCAGCGTCCAGCCCCCGCACGGCGATGCTGCGGGCAGTGAGCGCGTCTTCTAAGCCCGGTAATGGAATTTGGGACATTGCCCAGACAGAAACGGCCGTATCCTCCCCAATCAGCCCCAAAACAACCGCAATCGCCGCCTCAGAATCGGGCGCTTGATGCACAACACAATTGGCTTTCTCCGCTTCCTGCGTAAATCGCGCCAGCAAAGCCGCCGGGTCGCGTTCCACGCCGGGTATCATGGGCCGGTAATTGGCGGGCGGCGCGATGTGGGGAAACGGCCGTTTTCCTTGCCTCAATTTCTCCAAAATCTGCTCTCGACTTTTTGACATTGCTCATCCTGGAGATTAGAGATTGGAGACGGGAGAATCTCCAATCTCCAATCTTTAATCTCTATCCTCTTCCTGCCGTTCCTGCCAAAGCTGATGGAACGATTTCTTGGCAAAAGATGGCGCTGTGCGGTAATCCGTCCAGCCGCCGAGCGGGCCGGGCAGGTTTTTGGGCAGAAGCTTTTGCCCGATGGCCGCCGCTTTCCCGCCCAGATTAAATAATCTCGGCGACTGATTGCCCCACGCCCACGCCTTCATCCCCCAATCCCACAGCGCGCCCCCCTCCCCCATCTCCACCAAATCGCGGCGCAAATCAAGCAGCATCCGGGGAATATCAATCTCCACCGGGCACACTTCCTGGCAAAGGCCGCATAAACTGCTGGCATACGGCAGCGGCGACGCATTTTCCAGCCCGTTAAGCAGCGGCGTAATGACCGCCCCAATCGGGCCGGGATAGACCCAGCCGTAAGCGTGGCCACCGGTTATTCGGTAAACGGGGCAGGCGTTCAGGCAAGCGCCGCAGCGGATACAGGCCAGCGCTTCGGTATAATCGCTGTTGTAAATGCGGGAACGGCCGTTATCCACCAAAATCACATACACATGCTCCGGGCCGTCCGGCTCGTCGGGGCGGCGCGGGCCGTGAATCATATGCGTGTACACCGTCATGCTCTGGCCGGTGGCCGAACGCGGCAAAACCTGCGTCAGCGTAGCGTAATCTTCCACCGTCGGGATAACCTTCTCGATGCCCACCAACGCCACATGAACGCGGGGCAGGCTCGTCGTCAGCCGCGCATTGCCTTCATTAGAAACCAGGCATAAAGACCCCGTTTCAGCAATGATGAAGTTGCCGCCGGAAACGCCCATGTCCGCAGCCAGGAATTTCTGGCGCAGCGTGCGACGGGCGAAATGAGTCATCTCCGTCACATCGTCCGTCGGCGGCATACCCGCTTTTTCGATAAGCAGGTCACGGATGCTGGCTTTGGTTTTATGGACAATGGGGACGACGATATGGCTGGGCGTTTCTTCCCCCAGTTGCACGATAAATTCGCCCAAATCAGTTTCCAGGACTTCGATAGCGGCCGTTTCCAACGCCTCATTCAGCCCCGTCTCTTCCGTGACCATGCTCTTGCTTTTGACGACGGATTTCACGCCATGCCGCCGGGCGATTTCCAAGACGTGCCGGTTCGCTTCCGCCCCGTCTACCGCCCATAACACCTGGATGCCGTTGGCTTGCATGGCGACTTCGGCTTGCTCCAGCAAATCGGGCAGTTGGTTCAGACCGTGCCGTTTAATCGCCGCCGCCTGTTGGCGCATCGCCTGTCCGTGTTCTTGCCCATCGGCGAACATGGCCGTCTGTCGTTTGGTGAAGCCCGCATTAGCGCCGGAGGAGACGGCCGTTTGCAAATCAGCGTCCTGAATCGCCACCCGCGCCGCCGGAATAAAATTATTTGATCGTATCTTCATATTTACTAGAGATTGGGACGCAGATAAACGCAGATTTGAAGTTTTTATCCGCGTTCTCCGCATTTATCCACGTCCTATTTTTCTCGAATTCCCTCCGCCAGCATGTCGGCGATATGCTTGACCCGCATCGGCTTCCCCTGTTTCGCCAATCCGTTATTCATATGCGTCAAGCAGCTTACATCTCCCGTCAAAATCGTATCCGCCTCACTCGTTTCAATGGCGTCAATCTTGTTCCCCAGCATCGCGCCGCTCACATCGGCCATTTTGACGCTGAACAGGCCGCCAAAACCGCAGCATGTTTCGCTGTTTTCCCATTCGACGACGGTCGCATTGTCCATATTCCCGATCAATGTCCGCCCGGCCTGTTTCAACCCCAAAAGCCGCAAGCCATGACAAGCATCGTGAAAGGCGACGGTTTTAGGTTCAGCCAGCCGCACGCCCAAATCGGCGATGCCCAAGCCATCCACAATAAATTCGGTAAATTCCCAGGAGATACCGGCTAACCGCTCCGCCTCATCCCGCCACTCCGGATCGTCGGCAAACAGACGCGGGTACTCATGCCGCACCATCGCTATGCAAGAGCCGGATGGAGCCACAATCACCTCGGCATCTTTGAATGCTTTGATAAATTGGATGGCAACCTGCCGCGCTTCCCGACGATAACCGGCGTTAAAGGCGGGCTGTCCGCAGCACGTTTGTCCCATTGGGAAATCCACCGCTACGCCCAAATGCGTTAATATGTCCACAACAGACAGCCCCGTTTCGGGATGGAGCGTGTCCACCATGCAGGTAACAAATAATGAAACTCGTTTTCCTTTAGGAGAGGTTCGTTCTATCATCTTTTATTTCATTGCGGATAATATGCGTTGATATTATCGGCCGTTAAAAACACATGCTGCGTATATACGGCCGGCGGCACAGCCTCTCGCCGCAAAATCTTCAAGGCCAATTCCAGCAACTGCTCGCCATATCGTTCCGGCATGTAGGCGGTGGAACCAATGACGCGCGATCCCGGTCGTCTGATTTCTTCCAACAGCAAGCGATCCGCCCCCTGCCCCACAATGACCACATCCTGCTCGCGCCCTAAACGCCGCGCCGCCCGCAAAGCGCCAATAGCGGCGTCCGTATTAAATGAAAGAACTGCTATCCGGCGTGCATCGGGCATAGATTGCAGCGCTTGATGCACCCGCGCCTCGCTCATCGAACTGGTGTTGCCGCTATCCAGAAAACGCAGTTTTTCTTTGGGTAATGCGCCCAACAGCTCGGTCACGCCATCCAACTGACCCTGAATACGCGCCGCCGGCAGTTCCCCGGCGCGCGGCTCTTCCAGAACCAACATACGGTCAAACGATCCGTTCCATTCCGCTTGCAGCCATTCGCCCATCGCCACGCCGGCTACATACCCGGCGCGGTAGTTGTCTACGCCAAAGAAGGTGGCGCCAACCATCGGAATATCAATGGCAATGACGGGGATATTGGCCTGCTGAAATTTGTCCATGATGAGACCGCCGACCTTGTGATCAATTTGATATTCAATCGCCAAATCCACCTCGCGGGCGATCAACTTGTCGGCCACGCGCAGCGCTTCGGCGCCACTTAGTTTGTTATCGGCGATGACCAAATCAATATTTTTGCAGTCGGCAACTGCCTGTTCCAAACCACGTCGGACATCAATGGCGAAGGGGAGGGCCTCGCTTTGATTGGCAAACCCCAGCTTGTATTGCGATTGGCTGTCAGTGGCGGCGTAGGAGCGGACGGTGTTTTCGCCGCATATCATCAGGTTGATGTCGGCGGTTCGCATTTGTTGGATGAAATCGGCCGAAACGTCGGCGTTGGTGAAGAAGTGGGTGATGTTTTCCGGTTTGGCGAAGGGGACGACTCCCACTTTGCCTAATTTGGTTTCGTCGAGGAGAACGGCCGTTTGCCCCGACTTGCTCAACACATCCCTCTTAAGCTGCGCCTCCTCTAAACTGCGTTCTGTAATGCCGCTTTCCAACGTGAAACCGGTCCCTGAAACAAAAGCCGTGCTGACATGCAGTTGATTCAACATATCGGCGCTCAATAATCCGCCAGTAGCGCCGCCGCCGTTGACCAATACGCCGCCGAGAATAACCACCATATGTTTGGTTTGCTGCTTTACCAGACGGGCGGTCCGCCAGCCATTGGTAACAATGGTTAAATTGCGCTTGTTATTAAGGAAAGGCGTCAAATGTTGTACGGTGGCGCTGGCATCCAAAAAAATGGCGTCACCATCCGCAATCAGTTCTGCCGCCCATCTGGCCATGCGTCGTTTGGCGGCGGCGTTGGCTGTGAACGGCCGTTCAGCCGGCATCTGCAATGATTGTTTCGGTAAAGCTTTGGCAAGCAAAACGGCGCCGCCCCGCACCCGTTTCACCTTGCCCTCTTTTTCCAACGCTAACAAGTCGTTGCGGATGGTCCCGCGCGATACGCTCAGCAATTCGGCCATTTTGGTGACTTTTATGCCGGGCTGCTCTTGCAATAAGCGTAGGATAGATTGCTGACGTTCAAATGTGATCATAATGATTGATTGCCTGATATGTTGGACTCCATTCCATCCAATGAGCGCTGTTTATCAAGTTTTGATATTGAGTTAGTAACTACGTCTTTTGCCAGACTTCGCTGGCAAAAAAATCGTTGTCGTGATCGTAATCGTATTCGTGATCGATTTTTTCGATTACGAATACGATTACGACA
>JANTHP010000062.1 GCA_024762395.1 Anaerolineae bacterium
CTCGTCAAGCGCAGGTGGATGTGCTTGCCATCAATTGGCGCACGAAAGATATATTGTTGGGGGAATGCAAATGGGGTCAGAAACCGGTGGGGCGGGCAGTTATCCAGACGCTCATCGACAAAACTGATAAAGTATTGCCTGGCAGCGGCACGTGGCAGGTTCATTATGCTTTTTTCGTCAGGCAGGGGTTCACTGAGGCGGCGCAAGCGTTGGCGGCCGAACATAACAGCTTGTTGATAACGTTGACGCAAATCGAGGCGGATATGCAGCGCTGGCTACAGTGGCAGTGCCAGGAGGATGGCTCGTAAGGAATCATTTTCTTTGCCGTTCGCGGCTGTCACGACTGGTTAATTTCTGGGGCAATTATTTCTGATTTACGCCCAATAACGCCGCAGGATTTGCGCCAATCACCGTTGCGAACGGCAATGTCATTCGCAGGTCTATACGAAACAAAATAACCGTACATACTGTAAATGTATGTACAGAAACGAGAATTTGTGTTATGATGGCGGCATGGCAAAAAATGATGATTCCAGTAACGATTTAAGCAACCAACTTGTCCCCCAAAACGACGGCCGTCGCATCAGCCCCCAGTCCCCAGCTCCCAATCCCTTACACCCCGTAAAACCATCTCCGTTGGAAATAGCCGGCCAAATCGCCAATCGCGCCGCCGGGCAAAACATCTTCCAGCGCTATTTGAGCGAAAAGTCGGTCAACACGATTAAACGGCAGGCGCGGGATTTGGAACTGTTCGCCGAGTATCTGATTGACGGCCGTATCCCGTTGCAAAACGGCGCCGACTTCCAAAATGACCCTGCCGCCTGGCGCGGTGTTACCTGGGGGATCGTGGAAGGGTTCAGCCGCTGGCTGCTGGGTGAAGGGTACGCGGTGTCATCAGTCAACGCCCGGCTGTCTACGGTGCGGATTTATGCCCAGATGGCGGTTAAGGCTGGCGCGGTGGATAGGCAGGAAGGGCTTCTGATTCAGACGGTCAAGGGTTTCTCCCGCGCTGGCGGTTTGAATGTGGATGAGCAGCGGGCGCAGACGCGGATGGACAAGGTGACGTATGCGTACAAGGCAGAAGGCCAAAGGCAAAGCACGGTGGTGACGCGCCGCTCGACAAAGAAACGCCAACCGACGCTGATTGATGAGGAAACGGCCGTCTCCCTCAAACAACCCCGCAACAACTCCCCCCAAGCCTACCGGGACGCGCTGATGATGTGCCTCCTCCTCGACCATGGCCTGCGCGCCAGCGAACTCGCCCTGCTGAAAGCGCATCAGATTGATTTGGCAACGGGCGAGATGCGTTTCTACCGACCAAAGGTGAAAGGGACAACACATGAGTGGACAACTCACCAGTTAACCCCGGAAACGCGGAAGGTCTCTTCCTATTATATAGGGTCGCTTTATCCCCCCACCCTACTCGAAGATGGGCCGTTGATTTTAGCCACGACGCGGCTGTTGAAAAATGGCGAAGGCGGCCAGTTGTTGGGTGAGGGATTGAATAGGGTACGACTTAGTGAGCGCGCCGCCTGGCTGGGGAAGCAATTAGGCGTGTCTAAATTCTCCGCCCACGATTGCCGCCATTACTGTGCCACGAAGATGGCCCGACTGGGCTACAGCGTGGATGAACTGATGGCCTGGTTCGGCTGGACTTCGGCGGGGACGGCGATGCGGTATGTGACGGCCGTTGACGTCAAGGAACGATACAAGGGGTGAGGGTTTTGAGAATAACTTTTATCATCTTCGCCCCCATTCCCGGTCAGAAATTCTTCAGATCAGGCCGTTCCAAATAACTGCGATCGGATAGAACTGGCTCACCCGTCGTTTCTTCAAAATTTCGTCTGGCATTGCCGACAACTTCGAGACCATGCTAGCACACGGTTTGTAATAGTTTCCCGCTTGTTAAATAATCCCCTGGTAGAGGTGGTAAGGCGACAAGGCGATACGTCTTGGCAGCGTTGTTGACAAACGCAATCAGGTCGTATACACTCATGTAAAACGTTTGCGCAAACGTTTTACACACAAAAAGGAGCTAAGTCATCACCACCATACGCGATGTAGCCCGGCAGGCGGGCGTCTCAATTTCCACCGTTTCCCACGTCGTCAACAAAACGCGCGCGGTCAGCGACAACGCCCGCGACCGCGTCTTGCAGGCCATGCAAGAATTAGGCTACAAACCCAACGCCCTGGCCCGCAATTTGCGCCGCCAACAGACCAGCAGCATCGGCATGATTGTGCCCGACAGCGCCAACCCCTTCTTCGCTGAAGTGGCGCGCGGCATCGAAGATACCAGCTTCGGCCAAAACCACAGCGTCATCCTCTGCAACACCGACGGAGACGTAGACAAACAAGCCGCCCACACCGATTTGCTCATCAAAAACCAGGTCGCCGGCATCCTTTTTGTCGCCGCCGGCATCAGCACGGAATTAGTCAACGATTTGCAGCGACGGCGCGTGCCGCTGGTCGTCGTAGACCGCGAAGTGCCCGGCGTGGCGGTGGACACCGTCTTGACCAATCATCTTCAGGGCGGCTGCATGGCCACCCAACACCTGGTTGATTTAGGCCATCGGCGCATCGCCTGTGTCTCCGGCGGTTCCGACCTGTCGCCCAGCGCCGAACGATTGACCGGCTACCAACAAAAATTAGCGCAAAGCGGCATCCCTTACGATGAAACATTGGTCGTCAAAGGGGATTTTCAATACGAAAGCGGCTACGAAGCCGCCCGGCAGTTGCTGGCATTGGCTGATCCGCCAACGGCCGTTTTCGCTTGTAACGATTTAATGGCTGTGGGCGTCATCAGCGCCGCCACCCAACTGGGGCTGCGCGTGCCCGATGATTTGTCGGTGGTCGGCTTTGACGATGTGCGACTGGCCTCGTTCACCAATCCACCCTTAACCACGATTGCCCAACCTAAATACGACATCGGCGTCCTGGCAACGGAAATGCTGCTGGCGCGGGTGCGCAATTTGGATGCCCCGCCGCGTGTGGAGCGATTGGATACGAAACTGGTTGTTCGCGGCTCAACGGCCGTAAGAAATGAGCCTTAAATAATTCACGTAACTAAGATTGGAGACTGGAGATTAGAGATTGCCAATCTCCACTCCCTAACCGCGCACAAGTAGAGGTCGCCATGACTGCAAGAATCACTGTCATCGGCAGTTTGAATATGGATTTAGTCACCAATGCCGCCAAAATTCCCGCTCCCGGCGAGACAGTCATCGGCGGCGATTTGCATACGGTTCCTGGCGGCAAGGGGGCCAATCAGGCGGTGGCGGCGGCCAAATTAGGCGCTGACGTCTCGATGGTTGGCCGAGTCGGCAATGATATTTTTGCCCAGCAACTGTTGGATAATTTAACGGCCGTTCACGTCAATCACCATCATGTCATCCATGACAAAGAAGCCGCTTCCGGCGTAGCCCTCATCGTGGTAGACGCCGCCGGGCAAAACAGCATCGTCGTCGCGCCGGGAGCCAACGGCCGTCTGACTCCCGCCGATATAGACGCCGCCGCCGAAGCGATTAAAACGGCCGATCTTATCCTGCTCCAACTCGAAATCCCGTTGGAAACCGTCTTGCGCGCTGCCCAACTGGCCCGCCAACACGGAACCAAAGTCATTCTCAACCCGGCTCCGGCCCAGCCCCTGCCGCCGGAACTGCTGGCGTTGGTAGACATTCTCATTCCCAACGAGAGCGAAACGGCGACGCTGGCAGGACTGCCCGTCGGCAGCCCGGCCGAAATTGAAGCGGCGGCGGCCAAACTGCGTCAGTCGGGCGTAGGCACGGTGATTTTGACATTGGGCGAACGGGGCGCGCTGCTGGCCCGCGAAGAGGAAACCGTTCAATTTGCGCCGTTCATTCCAGTGCAGGTGGTGGACACAACCGCCGCCGGGGATGCGTTTATCGGCGGATTCGCCGCCGCGCTGGCCGAGGGAAAGTCCGTCACCGAGGCCATACCCTGGGGCAATGCCGCCGGGTCGCTGGCCGTCGCCCGCAGGGGAGCGCAGACCTCCCTGCCCGCCCGCGCCGAAGTGGGAAAAGTATTGGCCGGGGCGTCGCCTGAACAACTGCAAGGAGTTGCATGATGAAAAAGAGCGCATTGTTAAACCAGCCGCTTTCGGCCGTGATTGCCGGGATGGGGCACAAGGATAAGTTGGTGATTGCCGACGCCGGGCTGCCTATTCCCAGGAAGCCAGAACGGATTGATCTGGCGGTGACGAAAAATATGCCCCGTTTTCTGGATACGCTGCGGGTGGTGTTGACGGAGTTGGAGGTGGAAACGGCCGTTATCGCCGAAGAAATGACCACCGCCAGCCCCGACCTGTACGCAGCGCTGAAAGAAATGTTGGGCGACATCCCTATTGAAATGGTAACCCATCTCATCCTCAAGGAAATGACTCGTTCCGCCCGCGCCGTCGCCCGCACCGGCGAATTTACGCCCTACGCTAATGTCATTCTGATTTCTGGCGTTGTGTTTTAGGACTGGAGACTGGAGATTGGAGACTGAACTAATCTCTAGTCTCCAATCTCTAGTCTTACCCTTAGAGTTACCTTATGCCTGCACAATCATCAAAAATCCGTAATTTACTGCGACGATTCGGCTTGATTCTGTCATTCCTGCTGTTGGCGCTGGCGCTGACCCTGCTCTCCGACCGTTTTCTGACGAGTGCCAACATCATCAACGTCCTGCGCCAATCCACCATCAACGGCATTATCGCCATTGGCATGACCTACGTCATTTTAACGGCCGGGATTGATTTGTCGGTGGGGGCGATTCTGGCGCTGTCAGCGGTGATGACGGCCAATTTGCTGCAAGGAGGTACGGCCGTTCCCCTGGCAATCATCATTGGTTTAGGCGTTGGCGCCGGGCTGGGCCTCATCAACGGCCTCATCATTACCAAAGCCAACGTTCCCCCCTTCGTCGCTACCCTGGGCATGATGACCATTGCTCGCGGGTTGGCCCTCACCTACACCGGCGGCCGCCCCATCACCGGCCTGCCGGACAGCTTCCGCACCATCGGAACCGGTGTGGTGGGCGGCGTCCCCGTCCCCATTATTTTGGCCGGGGCCGCTTTTATCATTGGCGCGGTATTGCTCACGAAAACGGCCGTTGGCCAATACATTTTAGCCATCGGCAACAACCCCGTCGCCGCTCGATACGCCGGGATTGCCGTCCATCGCTACACCACTTTCGTTTACGTCCTGGCCGGGGCACTTTCGGCGCTGGCCGGGATGATTTTGATCGCCCGTCTCGATTCGGCCCAGCCCACAGCCGGACTAGCTTACGAGTTCGACGCCATCGCCGCCGTTGTTGTGGGCGGAACTAGCTTTGCCGGCGGCCAGGGCGGGCTGGGCGGCACGCTCGTCGGCGTGCTGATTATTGCCGTTCTCAACAACGGCCTGAATTTGCTCAATGTATCGTCATTTTACCAGCCGGTTGTCACCGGCGTTGTGATTGCCGTGGCTTTGCTGCTGCACCGGGCGCTGCGATAGCGTCTCGTTGAAAGGCAATTTTGAAAAATCGCCCCACAATTATGACAAAGGAGTGTGTATGCTGGGTTTATTTTTAGTGTTACACATGATAAATGGATTGGGAGTTCAGATTCCCGATCCAGTATCTAATTTTTCAGAGAGAAAATAGGAGAAGAAAATGAAACATTCAGTAAAAATTTTATTTGTCGTTTTAGCTTTGGCGCTCGTGGCCTGCGGCGGCGGCGGTGAAGAAGCCGCTCCGCCGGCTACCGAGGGCGGCGTCACCCTGGGGTTGTCCCTGTCAACCTTGAACAACCCCTTCTTTGTCACCCTGGGCGACGGCGCGCAGGCGGCGGCCGACGCCGCTGGCGCAGAATTAATCATCGTGGACGCGCAGGACGATTCGGCGCAAGAAGCGACCAACATCGAAGACCTCATCGAGCAAAAAGTAGACGCTATTCTGATCAATCCCACCGACGCCGATGCCATCGTGCCTTCCATCCAGAAAGCCAACGAAGCGGGCATTCCCGTCTTCACCATTGACCGGGGCGCGGCCGGCGGCGACGTGGTCGCCCACGTCGCTTCCGATAACGTGGCCGGCGGTCGCATGGCCGCCGAGTTCCTGTGCGAGCAAATCGGCGGCTCCGGCAAAGTGGTTGAGTTAGAAGGCATCGCCGGCACATCGGCGGCGCGGGATCGCGGCCAGGGTTTCAATGATTACATGGCCAGCGATTGCCCCGGCGCGGAAATCATCGCCCAGCAGACGGCCAATTTCAACCGGGCCGAGGGCCTGAGCGTGTTCGAGAACATTTTGCAAGCCGAGCCGGAAATTGACGGCGTCTTCGCCCACAATGACGAGATGATTTTGGGCGCGATTGAGGCGGCGAAAGCGGCCGGGCGTGCGGGCGACATCGTTTTTGTCGGCTTTGACGCCGTGGATGATGCGGTAGCGGCTGTAAACGCGGGCGACTTGGCGGCGACGGTGGCCCAGCAGCCAGACGTAATCGGCAAATTGGGCGTGGAAGCGGCGCTGACCGTGCTTGGCGGCGGATCGGTTGACGCCTCTATCCCGGTTGATCTGGCATTGGTAACGGGCAGCGGCGCGGCGGCGGCTCCGGCCGCTGGCAGCTACACCATTGGCCTTTCGCTATCAACGTTGAACAACCCCTTCTTTGTCACGTTGGGGGATGGGGCGCAGGCGGCGGCTGATGCGGCCGGCGTTGAGCTGGTTGTCGTAGACGCGCAGGATGACCCAGCGCAGGAAGCGACCAACATGGAAGACCTCATCCAACGCGGTGTGGACGCCATCCTGGTGAACCCGACCGACGCTGACGCCATCGTGCCTTCGATTCAAAAAGCGAACCAGGCGGGCATCCCCGTCTTCACGATTGATCGCGGCGCGGCCGGCGGCGACGTGGTGGCTCACATCGCCTCGGACAACGTGGCCGGTGGGCGCAACGCGGCCGAATTCCTGTGTAACGCGCTGGGCGGTTCCGGCAAAGTGGTCGAGCTAGAAGGCATCGCGGGCACATCGGCGGCGCGGGATCGCGGCCAGGGCTTTAACGACTACATGGCCAGCGACTGCGCCGGCGTGGAAATCGTCGCCAAGCAAACGGCTAACTTTAACCGGGCCGAGGGCTTGAGCGTCTTTGAAAACATCCTGCAAGCCGAACCGGAGATTGACGGCGTCTTTGCCCACAACGATGAGATGATCCTGGGCGCAATTGAGGCGGCGAAAGCGGCCGGGCGCGCGGGCGACATCGTTTTTGTCGGCTTTGACGCGGTGGATGACGCGGTGGCGGCCGTTGACGCCGGCGATTTGGCGGCGACGGTGGCCCAGCAGCCGGATGTGATGGGGCAATTGGGTGTGGAAACGGCCGTTACCCATCTCAATGGCGGCTCCGTAGACGCATTTATCCCGGTCGGTTTGGCATTGGTCACTGGCGATGCGGCAGCGACGGCTCCGGCCACCGGCGATTACACCATCGGCTTATCCTTGTCTACCCTCAATAACCCCTTCTTCGTCACCCTGGGCGACGGGGCGCAGGCGGCGGCTGACGCGGCTGGCATCGAACTGATCATCGTGGACGCGCAGGACGATCCGGCGCAGGAAGCGACAAACATGGAAGACCTCATCCAGCGCGGCGTGGACGCCATTTTGGTGAATCCGACTGACGCCGATGCCATCGTGCCTTCGATTCAAAAAGCGAACCAGGCGGGCATCCCCGTCTTCACGATTGATCGCGGCGCGGCGGCCGGCGATGTCGTCTCCCACATCGCTTCGGACAATGTGGCTGGCGGCAAACTGGCGGCCGAGTTCCTGTGCGATGCGCTGGGCGGCTCTGGCAAAGTGGTTGAGTTAGAAGGCATTGCGGGCACGTCGGCGGCGCGGGATCGCGGCCAGGGTTTCAATGATTACATGGCCAGCGACTGCGCGGGCGTGGAAATCATCGCCCAGCAGACAGCCAATTTCAATCGGGCCGAGGGCTTGAGCGTGTTCGAGAATATCCTGCAAGCCGAGCCGGAAATTGACGGCGTCTTCGCCCATAACGACGAGATGATTCTGGGCGCGATTGAGGCGGCGAAAGCGGCCGGGCGCGACGGCGACATCATCTTTGTCGGCTTTGACGCAGTGGACGATGCGGTTGCGGCCGTGCAGGCTGGCGATCTGGCAGCAACAGTGGCCCAGCAGCCGGCGTTGATGGGTGAATTGGGTGTGGAAACGGCCGTTGCCTACCTCAATGGCAGCGCCGCCGAAAGCTACATCCCGGTGGACCTGTCGTTGGTAACTGAGTAAAAAGAGGGACTGGAGACTGGAGACTAGAGACTGGGAGTCTTGTTAGTCTCCAGTCTCCCAATCTCGAATCTCGAATCCCCAAAAACTATGTCAAACAACACCCCACTCCTCCAAATGGCGGGCATTTCCAAAGCGTTCCCCGGCGTGCAGGCGCTGCAAGACGTCAACTTTGAGATGGCGCGCGGGGAGATTCACGCCCTGGTGGGCGAGAACGGCGCGGGCAAAAGCACGCTCATGAAAGTGTTGACCGGCGCTCATTTGCCCGACGCGGGTCAAATCAGTTGGCGCGGCCAACCGGCGGCCATCCATGCCCCTGCCGATGCGCAGGCGTTGGGCATCGGCATGATTCACCAGGAATTGTCGCTCATCCCCTACCTCACCGTCGGTCAAAATATCTTCTTGGGACGCGAACCGCGCTGGAAACTGCCCGGCTTCATTGATTGGAAAAAGCTGTACGCGCAAACGCAAGACCTGCTCGACCGGCTTAATCTGGATGTAAACCCCAGAGCCGAGGCGCAGGGATTGAGCATCGCCCAGCAGCAAATGGTGGAGGTGGCTAAAGCGCTCTCGCTGAACGCCGACCTCATCGCCATGGATGAGCCGACTTCTTCGTTGACGGACAAGGAGACGGAGGTGTTGTTTGCCATGATGCGGGCGTTGAAGGCGCAGGGGGTGGCGATCATCTTCATCTCGCACCGGCTGGAAGAGGTGTTTGAGATTAGCGACAGGGTGACGGTGTTACGAGACGGCCGTCATATTGCCACCCGCCCCACCGCCGAACTTGACCACAACAAAATTGTAGAATTGATGGTCGGGCGGGAACTAGGCGACATCTATGCTTACAGCCCTACCGAACAGCGCGACGTAGTTTTGGAAACGGCCGATTTGAGTGACGGCGACGAACTCAAAGGCGTCTCCCTCCAACTGCGCGGCGGCGAAATTTTGGGGTTGGCCGGACTCATCGGCGCGGGGCGGACGGCGTTGGCCGAAACCTTGTTCGGCATTCGTCCGGCGGCGGCAGGCGACATCAAGCTGGCCGGTCAGCCGGTTAAAATTCGCTCGCCCAAGCAAGCCATCCAACATGGCCTGGGTTTTGTACCCGAAGATCGCAAACTTCAAGGCTTGTTCCTGCACATGGCTGTGCGCGAAAATGTCCTCCTCAGCGGGATGGATTTGGTCGCTACGCTGGGTTTTATCAACAGCGGCAAAGCCAACGGGCTGGTGCAGGGATTTGTAGACAAGCTCGACATTCGCACGCCCAGCTTGCAGCAAGAAGTGCGCAATTTGTCTGGCGGCAACCAGCAAAAAGTCGTCATCGCCCGCTGGCTGGCGTTACAGCCCCGCGTCCTTATCCTGGACGAGCCGACGCGGGGCGTGGACGTGGGGGCTAAAGCGGAAATTCACGCCCTGATGCGCCAATTGGCCGAAGAAGGCGTCGGCATCTTGATGATTTCGTCGGAACTGCCGGAGGTGTTGGGCGTCAGCGACCGTATCCTGGTGATGCACGAAGGGCGCATCACCGGCGAATTAACCCGCGAGGAAGCGACGCAAGATAAGATTATGCGTGCCGCGACTGGAGTGGTTCATCATGGCATCTAATAACAGTAAACCATCGCCCATTCTGGAAATCTTGCGCCGTTACAGCGTCTTTTTGATTCTGATTGGCATTGCCGCTGTTTTTGCGTTTGGCTCGGAACGGTTTTTAACAGCCTCGAATTTGCTGAACATCGCTTTGCAGACAGCCATCGTCGCTATCGTCGCTATCGGGATGACGTTTACGATTTTGACGGCCGGGATTGACCTGTCGGTTGGTTCGGTGATGGCGCTGTCGGGGGCGTTGGCGGCGGGGCTGGCGGTGCGGCAAGGGTTGGGGACATTTGCCGGGATTGGCTTGGCGCTGTTGGCGGGAACGGCCGTCGGCGCTGTCAATGGTCTGCTCATCGTCAAAGGGAAAATGCCCCCCTTTGTCGCCACGCTGGCGATGTTGGCCGTGGCGCGGGGATTGACGTTGGTGTACACAGACGGCCGTCCCATCGCCGGGATTGACGAAAATTTTATCTTTCTGGGGAACGGAACGGTTCTGGGGCTGCCCATGCCCGTCGTTTTACTGCTCGTCGTCTTCATCATCGCCGCCACAGCGCTGCGTTACACCCGCTTTGGCATGTACGTCTACGCTACTGGCGGCAATGAAGAAACCAGCCGCCTGGCCGGGATTTCCACGTCATGGATTACGCTGCTGGTTTATGTGATTAGCGGCTTTACGGCCGCTTTGGGGGGTGTCTTACTTGTAGCCCGGCTCTGGTCGGCCCAGCCGAATGCGGCCGTCGGCTGGGAATTAGACGCCATCGCTGCGCCGGTGTTGGGCGGCGTCAGCCTGTTTGGCGGCGTGGGGGGCGTGGCCGGGACGGTTGTTGGCGCGTTTATTTTGGGCATCCTCTCTAACGGCCTCAATTTGATGGGCGTGGCCTCGTTTTACCAGCAAGTTATCAAGGGCGTGGTTCTGATTTTGGCAATTATGCTGGATTTGCTGACCAAGCGGAAACGCTGAAGGGGCATCGCGCCAAGAACATCAGGGAGACTGGGCAGCCGCACGCACAAATCGGGTCTCTACACCCACGATTTTCGCGTTCATCTGCTAATCTCTAATTCCCAATCTCTTTCTCCGGTAACGGCCGTTCCCCCACCCCCACATATTCCGCATCCACACCGTTAATAAACTGGAATGGCTTGCCTGTCGCCAATTCCTCTTGCGCGTGGGCAATGAAACCAGCCGTGCGCCCCAAAATAAAAATCGCCTTGCCCATGCGCCAATCCATGCCCATATCTGAGATGAGCGCGGCCAATGCGCCGTCTACGTTCAGCGGCAATGACCGCCCCGTCGTTTCCTGCAAAGCATTAACGATGGCTTGCGCCAATGCCGCATATCGTCCGCTAATGCCCCACTCGTCGGCCAGCGCTAACAAACGCTCGGCGCGTGGATCAGGGTTATGAAAACGATGACCGAAGCCGGGCAGCCGCTGTTTGTTCGCCCGTGCCTCGGCCACAATTTGCGCGGCCAAATCCTCTGCCGATGCGACTGGTTGAGCGGCGACGGCTTTTTGCAAGATGCGGGCGCACGCTTCCCCCGCCCCGCCGTGCTTATCCCCAATGGCGCTGACGCCGGCGGCAACGGCCGTTTGCAAAGGCGTACCACAATTGGCTACCGCCCGGACGGTGTGGGTGGAGGGTGAGTTGATGCCGTGAACGGCCGTTACCACCAACATCGCTTCCAACAAATCCCCCTCACGACCCAACGGCAGTTCACCCATCAGCAATAAATAAACCATGTCCCCAAACGAATATCGCCCTGCCATCTCTGCCAAATTATACCCACGCGCCAAAATCCGATCAGGGCGCAATTCTGCAATTTTAGTTTGGACAGTCATGTAGTCTCCAGTCGTGTAGTCGTTAAATTATGCCCTTCTCACGCAGCGCTTTGATTTGCTCCGCTGAGAGGCCAAATTGTTGTTGGTAAAATTCATCCGTATGCGCTTCAAAGCGGCCGCCCGGCCAACGAATCTCGCCAGGGGTTCCGCTGAGGCGAGGGATGACATTGTGCATCCGCACCGCCCCCTCATCACTGGGGACGTCTACCGTCAATTGTCTAGCCCGCCAATGGGGATCGCGCTCAATATCGGCGATGGTTTGGACGTGGATGGCGGTGATTTTGTTCTTGCGTATCAGTTCCAGATTTTCGGCTAAGGTTAGGCTGCCGATGGCGTTTTGAACGGCCGTATCCAATGCCTCTACATGACGCACCCGCGCCTCATTCGTCGCAAACCGTTCATCCGCCAACAAACCAGCTAACCCGTAGCTGGTCAGGAATGTCTCCGCCATCTTGGGTGTGGAGCCGGAGACGGCAATCCATTCGCCGTCGCTGGTCTGGTAAGCGCCGCGCGGCCCGGAATTTTTGGAGCGGCTGCCTTGCCGCAAGCGTACTTTGCCGGTGGCGGCATATTCGGCCGGCAGCGGCCCCAGCAACGAAAAGAGCGACTCGAACAGGGACACATCAATCATCTGCCCCTCGCCATCGTGCATGTGGCGGTGGTAGAGGGCGAACATGATGGCATTACAGGCGTACAAGCCGGACACCATATCGCCAATGGGGAAGCTGGGCAGCAATGGCGGGCCGTCTGCTTCGCCGGTCATCGCCGCCATGCCAGTGGAGGCTTCGACCAGCGTGCCAAAGCCGGGCCGCTGACTGCCGGGGCCGGTCTGCCCCCAGCCGGAAATCCGCAGCCAGATAAGTTTGGGATGCAGTGCGTGCAGCGTGTCCCAATCTAACCCCCAACTCTCCATCTTTCCTGGCACGAAAGAGTCGAGCAAAACGTCGAAGGTGGGCAGCATCTCCTTGAACATCGCCATCCCTTCTGGCGCGGTGATGTTGAGGGTGATGGTTTTTTTGTTACGGCCGTACACCTGCCACCAGAACGGCCGTCCCTCGTTTGTCCAGTTTCGCAGCGGATCGCCGACGCCAGGTCGCTCTACTTTGACAACCTCAGCCCCAAAATCGGCCAATAACATGCCGGTAAAACCGCCCGCCACCAGACGGGTCAAATCTAAAACGCGCAAACCTTCCAGCGGTCGCATACAATCTCCTTTGCTCATTGACTATTTCTCATCAAACCGTTACACTTTTAGCATCATATATGATGCTATATATGGGTCAAAATAAAAAAAGGGGCTAGTTATGAGTACAAATATCATCCCAATTAGCGATTTACGTCGTCAGGCCAGCAAAATAATCAATACCTTGCGCGAAGGCAGTGAGGTTGCTTATATTACCCAACACGGCCGTCCCACAGCCGTTTTAGTAGATTATGATCAATACGAAGCCCTCATCGCCCAATTGAAAGAATTGAGCCAGCGTCAGCCAACTTACATCATCGCCGAAGAAAAAGGGACATTTTCTGCCTTAGCCGATATGGCGCAAGATTTAGGCGTAGATGATTTGGCTGAACAGCATGATCATTATTTATATGGGGTGGATAAATCATGAAACCAGCCATTTTCATTGATACCAGCTATTTTCTGGCGCTTGTTAACAGCCGCGACAAATATCATCAGGCGGCAAAAACGATGGCGGCGCAAATTACGCCGCCTTTTATCACCAGCGATGCGGTGTTATTTGAATTAGGCAACGCTTTAGCCAAGCCGCCGCACCGGACATTGGGCATTCATGCTTTGCAACAAATCCGCGCTGATGCGGGGATTGAAATTGTTACTATCGAACCGGATTTATTTGCCCAAACCATCGCCTTTTACCAATCCCGTCCCGACAAAGTGTGGGGGCTGACAGATTGTTCTTCCTTTGTGATTATGCAACGGCGCGGACTTCATGAAGCGTTAACGGCCGATAAACATTTTGAGCAAGCCGGATTTAGACGATTGTTGTCTCTTTAGGCGGGTTCAATCTGAACGCGCTCATACGCTGTGTGGCAGCCGGCAAAGTTGACAAGGCCGATTTGTCCGTTTAGATGCGGTGCGTTGTCGTCTACCCAATTGATGCGGACATCGCCGATGGAAACAGTCAGTTGCTTGCCTTGTACGCGCAGGATGATGGCGTAGCTTTGATTATGCCGCCAGGGGAAGGGAACGGCCGTTACCCGCTCATATCCCCCATCATTCTTGTACAAAACCAATCCGTCCGGCCCCAATCCCGCCGCGTAGGAACGGCGCGCGCCCTGCACCCTGGCTAAAATGAGATGATGCTGGCCGAGCAACGGCCGTACCCGCACCAACAGTTCATAATCCCGCCAAGCCACATCCCCCGTGTAACTTTCATTGATGCCCGCGCCGCTGCCATGATACGCGCCATTTTCCAGCCGCCAGTAGCCGCGCAAATATGTCCATTGGCTGCTCGCGCCGTATTCTGGCCGCTCCAGCTTAAAATCATTGCTAAACGACGGAGCGCCATCCCAATCCAGCCACTCCAAAAAGAGATTACCCGTCCACGGTGCGCCCAAATTGCGTAAAACTAGACCCGCTTCGGAGATCAAGGCGTTGTGCAGCGTTGGAATCTGGAAGCTGAGATCGTGCCATTGGCCGGGAACGAGCGGTTGGGCAATCGCTTGATGGTTGTCGCCACTGTTGCCATCGTGGACGTAAAGGCCAGCCCGCAGTTGGTCTGGCGCGTTGTCGGGCAGGAACAGCCGCGCCCGCATCGTTTGGCCGGGATAGATTTGGGGCGAGAAGCTGGCCCCGTAATAGTTAGCGCTCAGTTCATCAGGCCGAATGTAGGTGCGAACAAAGGCGCGGACTTCCCCTTTTTTGTTTAATTTGCGGACGGTGATGCGGAGACGGCCGTTTTCCTCACCTATCCCCATAATCCGCCCTTTATCGCCTCTTGTTTGGAATCCCTGCGTGGAATTTGGGTAATGGAAATGGTAATGGGGAGATGGCTCCGTCTGCTCGCCAACAATATCGCGCCCCAGTTTACAAAACAGGTCGGCGCAAGCCGGAATCGTCCACAAATTACGGCTGCCAATCAAGCCCGCCGTGATGAGAACATCATCCATCGGTTCGCGCCACTTGCGTTCGATACCGTCCAGCCCCACAGCGACGCCCATAATCGCGCCTACGTTGCCCACGTTGCAATCCGTATCCCAGCCGCCCATGTTGGCGATTTGGATGGCGCGGGAAAAATCGCCGTCGCTGTAGAGCAGCGCCATCGCCACAATGCCCGCGTTGGGGATGATGTGGACTTCGCCGGGGTAGCGGTCGTAGCCAAAATTGGCGTGGATGAAGGCGTAGGCGGCCCGCCAATCGTTGGGGTTTTGTTGATGGAGGTTGTAGACGGCCGTTACCACCCTAACAAACTCACTGTCCGCCGGAAGCAACGACAACCCAATCTCCACCAGCTTACGCGGATCGCTTTCGCCAAACGCCGCGCTCACCAATCCCGCAACAAACATGCCGCCATAAATGCCATTACCATCATGGGAGACGCTGGCCGCTTTAGCCGCATAGTCGGCGGCCAATTCCGGGTTGTTGGGCGCAACCAGCCCCCAGATGTCGCTGAAAATCTGGCCGCCAATCTGCTCAGCCAGCGCCGCGCCATTCATGGCGATGGAACCGGATAGGGGCGCGGGGACGCCGCTGGCGAGGTTGAGGTACGCCGTGTGTTCGGTGGAGATGCCGTAGCCGCCCCACCAGAGCGTCCCCCGCTGATCGGCCAGATAGTTAAGCCAGGTTTCGCCGAGTTGTACGGCCGTTACCCCCGCCCCATAATCCGCCAACGCCTGAATCAGCAGCATTGGCAATGCGGTGTCGTCGTCCGGCTTAAACAGCTTGTCGGGCGGCAGCGGTAGATAATCCATTACCTTGCCCAACGTATCCAGAATTTTCTGGTACGTCCAACCTTCCAGCGGCGCGCCAAAACGCACGCCAATACATTTGCCTAACCAACCGGCGTAAACGCGGTTGTCGTAATCGGGGGGGAGATTGGTCATAAGAGATTGGAGATTGGAGATTAGAGATTTGGAGGTATCAATCTCCAATCTCTAATCTCCAGTCCCTGTTATTGGTCTAACGACGCATAATTATCGTCTAAACAAGATTGAGCATCGGGAACGGCCGTTGCCAGATACCCTTCAATGTCCGTATCGCCCAATTCTACATAGTTCGTCCACACATCATAGAAGATGTCGCCGACGCAGTCCCAGTAGAACTGCGAGCGTTCGTAGTTGGCGACGCGGGTTTCCTTCTGCAATTCATTCCAGGCCACGCTGAGAACCGGGTCTTTATCCCAGCCCAAATCTTCCCAAACAGAAGGCACGGCCGGTGTCCAAACATTGGCTTCAGCCATGATCGTAGCCGCTTCGGGGCCGCTTAACCATTCCATAAATTCCCAGGCCCGCTGTTTTTGCACCGTATCGGCCGACATGTAGTAGACATAGGAATCTGTCCAGGCAATTTGCTCTGTATTTTCATCATAACGCGGCGGCGCGACAACGCCCCAATTGAAGTTGGCTTGTTCATTGATGGCCGGTAGTTCCCAGGTGGAGATGTGCTGCATACCTACTTGCCCGGAAACGAAGACCAATTCGCCGAACTGTTCTTGCAATCCGGGAGGCGCAGAAACTTGATCCGTCGCCGTCAAATCCATGCAGAATTTCAACGCGGCGACAGCTTCTGGCGTGTCCATATAACCGGCCACTTCTCTGCCATCAGGGCTGACAAAATCAGCGCCCATATTGAAGGAGAAGGATGACCATTGGAAACAGCCGGGCGTGCCGACGATGGCGCCAATGCCATATTCATCAGCGTCGGCATTGGTTAAAGCGATGGCCATATCGCGGTAATCGGCGATTGTCCAGCCATCTTCGGGATAGGCCAATCCAGCGGCATCGAACATATCTTTATTGTAAGCAATGAAGCCGGCGGTGGCATCGCGGGGGACGCCGTAATAATGGCCGTCATACACCGCGCGCATTTGCCCAATGGGGAACCAACGTTCGGCCGGGTCAAAATCTGACGCTTCGATGTAGGGGGTCAAATCTTCTAAAAAGCCTTGCGTGGCAATATCGGTGGCGAAATAGTGGTACCAGATGTCCGGCCCTTCACCGGCGGCAATGGCCGTTAGCACGCGATTGGAAAAACCCCGGCTGGGGAAGAGGGAGACGGCGATTTTGGTATTAGGATGCGTTTCTTCAAAGGCGCGGGCCAGTTGGAAGTGGAGTTCGCGGGTTTCGGCCGTGTCGCGGCCCCGTTCTGTTCCCCACCAGCTAACGGTTACAACGTCATCTTCGCCAGCTTCAGCCACCGTTTCTTCTTCGGCTGCAACTTCGACAACGCGGGTGACTTCTACTTCAACTTCTTGCACTTCGGTAACAACTTCCCCTTCTACAACGCGGGTGACTTCGACTTCTTCTGTCTTGGTTTCGGTGACCACCCGCGTTACTTCTACAGTTTGAGGCGCGCAGGCCGTGACAACGGCCGTGACAACCAACAAAATAATCAACAATCCAACCAGTTTTTTGGCGTTCATTCGTATCTGCTCCTTATTCGTGTACACTTATTCATAACCCAATTTGTGAAACGTGATGCGTGAAACGTGAAAACGCTTGGCGCGTCGCGTTTCACACCTTTACTCTTGCAATTCTGTTCTCTGGCTTATCGTCACCTCCTCTTTTCTCGTAATCCGTAATCGGTAATCCGTAAACCGATTACGGATTACGGATTACGGGTTACGGATTACGAATCATCCCTTCAACCCCGTCGCCGCCAAACCGCCCAACAGCCGTTTTTGCGCCAGGAAGAATAAAATCATCGGCGGAATCATAGACATCAACGAACCGGCCATCAGCAAATGCCAACTGGTTTCCTTTGCGCCCTGGAAAAAACTCAGCCCCAACGAAACCGTAAACTTCTCCGGGTCGTTCAGATAAATCAACGGCCCCATAAAATCATTCCACACATCGGTAAAGGTAAACACCGCCACTAAAATCAGCGCCGGAACCGAAATCGGCATGATGACATGGCGCAAAATTTGCAAGCGGCTGGCGCCGTCAATCGTCGCCGCCTCATCCAAATCCAGCGGAATCGTCATCATGTACTGCCGCATCAAAAAGATGAGGAACGGGCTGCCCGTGAACGCGGGTAAAATCAGCGGCAGATAGGTGTTTACCCAGCCCAACTTGGCAAACAAAATAAACTGCGGCACCAGCGTCACCTGTCGCGGAACCATCAACGTTGCCAGCAAGACCAAGAACAGCGCATCCCGCCCCGGAAAACGCAGCCGGGCAAAACCATAGGCAATTAACGTGCAAGAAATGACCTGCCCCACCACATTCCACACCACCAACACCACTGAATTGGTCAGGAAACGGCCGAACGGCACCTCCTCAAACACCTGCGCGAAATTCTCCCACACCAATGGCTTGGGAACCCAGGCTGGCGGTAGTTGAAACAACTGTTCGCTCCCCTTCAACGCCGTCGCAAACATCCAATAAAACGGCACAAGAAAGACAACGCCAAAAATCAACAAAACCAGATAACCGCGCGTTGTCGTCAACAGCTTGCGCCAGTTCCACTTCGATTCAATAACATTTGCATTCATCATTAAGTTCTCTCTTCGGTAATCCGTAATCCGTAATCAGTCATCAGTAATCAGTAATCGGATTACCGTTTACCGATTACCGATTACTGTTCACCGATTACCGTTCACCGATTACTGTTCACCGATTACCGTTCACCGATTACTGTTTACTGTTCACTTCCTCTCCGCTTCATAATGCACCCACATCGCCGAACTGCGGAAAACCAGCAGCGTGATTAGCAAAATAATGGCAAACAAAATCCAGGCCAGCGCTGAGGCGTACCCCATGCGTAACGATTCCCACGCTTTGTTATAGATGTAGAGCATGTAGAAAAAAGTCGCCTTCAACGGCCCGCCTCCCGTCGCCACAAAGGAGGATGTGAACGTCTGAAAGACGCCGATGAGACCCATAACCAACTGGTAAAAAATGGTGGGACTGAGCATGGGGATGGTGATGTGCCAAAATTTTTGCCATTCCGACGCCCCATCCACAATGGCGGCTTCGTACAAATGCTCCGGGATGTTTTGCAGCCCGGCCAAATAGATGACCGCGCTGCCGCCTACGCCCCATACACCAATCATCACAATGCCGTACAACGCCGATTTGGGGTCGCCAAACCAATTTGGCCCCTCAATGCCCAACCAAGCTAACACCGTGTTGAGCAATCCATACCGGCTGTTTAATACCCAGACCCAAACTAGCGTGGCGGCGATGCCGGGAACGACGTAGGGTAAGTAGAGCAGAGTCCGCATCACGCCCACCCCTTTTATTTTGGCATTCAAGGCCATCGCCATAGCTAATCCAATGATAGTAAATGTGGGTAAATAGATGACGGCGTATTTGAATGTGACTTTGAGAGCTTGGATAAAATCGTTGTCGGCGGTGAAAATGCGCTCGTAATTGGCAAAGCCCACCCATTTGGGGTCGCTGACGATGTTCCAGCGAGTAAAACTGATGATGAATGAGGCCAGCATCGGCCCGGCGATGAAGACGATGAAACCAATTAACCAGGGGGAGATGAAAACATATCCAGCAATGGCCTCCCGTCGCTTGGAAACGCTCATACCGCGCCATGTTTGTACGATATTTGCCTTCATAATTTCTCCTCAGAAAATGGGACGCGGAGATGCGCGGAGGGGCGGAGATGCGCAGAGAGAAAAAGAGAAAATCCGCGTTCATCTGCGTTAATCAGCGTCCA
>JANTHP010000063.1 GCA_024762395.1 Anaerolineae bacterium
GCCCAGGTCAACCAATCCATCCTGACCCGCATCGCCCAAAACACCCTCATCGAACGCAGCGCCCTCGGCGCCGACATCGTCATCCTCGGCGCGGCGGCGTTGGTGCTGTCACGGGAGTTGGGCGTCGTTTGACCGTAATCCGTAATCCGTCAACCGTTATCGGATCACGGATTACGGATTACGGATTACCCAACGAGGAAACATGAGCGTAGCTACAAAATCATTACTCAAAATTGTCCCCAAACACCTCCCTCCCCTCGACCCCGGCTTTCGCCCCATGATTTTGGGCAATCGCAATTTTCGCCGCGCAGTGGCTGAGGCGGAGGAAACGTCAACCGTCCTCATCGGCATCGAACGCAACGCCGGACTGGTGCATCGCGCCGAGTTGGAAATTTTTGCGCCCGGTTCGTCACACGATGAAGAGTCGTACACCTACGTCGAGCGGGCGATTAAATTCATTCTCTGGTCGCGCGGCGGCTGGAAAATCTTCATCGCGGGGCCGCCAGAAATTACAGAACGCATCCGGGCGGCGTACCAGCCGGGCGGGGCGCGGGCGTTTGATGCGGATTTGATGCAAAGGGCTTATGGACGGCCGTTTACCGTTCAAATCTGCTCCCCCGACGACATCCCTGCTGCCAAAGAATCCGGCTCGGCGTTGGGCGGGCATCTGGATGGCTGCCGCATTGGCTTTGATTTGGGGGCCAGCGATTACAAGTTAGCGGCCGTTATTGATGGCGAACCCGTTTTTAGCACCGAAATCCCCTGGGACCCGACGACGCAGGACGACCCGGAATATCATCGCCGGCGCATTTGGGAAGGCTTGCAGTTGGCCGCCGCTAAAATGCCCCGCGTGGACGCCATCGGCGGCAGCTCGGCCGGGATTTGGGTAGACAATCAGCCGATGGTCGCCTCCCTGTTCCGCGCCATCATCAAAAATCAGCCCGACAAATTCGAGAATATCATCAAACCCACTTTCATCGAATTTGGCAAGAAGTTTGGCGTGCCATTGGAGGTCATCAACGATGGCGATGTGACGGCGTTGGCGGGCGCGTTGTCGCTAGAAACGCACGGCATGTTGGGCATTGCCATGGGCTCCAGCGAAGCGGTGG
Source organism: Anaerolineae bacterium (assembly GCA_024762395.1). Lineage (GTDB taxonomy): Bacteria > Chloroflexota > Anaerolineae > Promineifilales > Promineifilaceae > JACKCC01. The sequence continues at coordinate 1,110 of JANTHP010000063.1, forward strand.
GCTTTTTGAGCAAAGAAGGCGTCATCATGGGCTGGCTGAATGAGCTGGCCTTCGCGCCGGTGGATTACAATCCCGACGCGCCGCCGGATGAATGGTCGGGCGACCGGGGCGTGGGCGCGTTGTACTTTTCGCAGCAGGCGGTGAACAAGTTGGCCCCGGCGGCGGGTTGGCAGTTCCCGGCCGGCATGGGGCTGCCGACGCGCCTGAAAGCGGTGCAGGCTGCCGCCAATATGGACGACGCGGCGACGCTGCAGATTTTCGAGAGCATCGGCATTTATCTGGGCTACACCATCGCCCACTACGCCGATTTTTACGATTTTGACCACCTGCTGATTTTAGGCCGCGTCACATCCGGGCGCGGCGGCGAGATGATTTTGGCGAAAGCGAATGCGGTTTTGCAAGCTGAATTCCCCGAATTGGCGGCACGTATTGAACTGCATGTCCCCGACGAACAAAGCCGCCGTGTGGGACAAGCGGTAGCAGCGGCCAGCTTGCCAAGATAATTATCGGGGAGATAGACATTTCCCTAGCGCGAGTACAGCATAGTCTTGCTGGGTGAAATAGATAACTAAAAATCAAGGAATATTAAATATTATGAGCCCATTTAAGTGGTTGGAAAAAACAGCATTTTTAGGTGATGTGGTACATGATTATGGCATTATTGAAGAGCGTCGTGCGGGAATTACACGTACACGTGTTTCTTTATTGTTGTGTAGGAAGGGAGGCGAGCTAGTTCTTGTGATAAAAGAATCCAATGTTGCGTTTTTAGGAGCAAGTACACGGTATACCTATATTCACAAGCCTCAAATAACAGCATTCAAAGAAGCTGTAGATGATGCTTACGAGCGTGTTAACAATTCATCAAAATGATGAGTTACCGATTCTTGTGCCATGCTCTGCGTAGGAATGAGGAGATGGTATGGTGAGGAAAACGAGTTTGAAATTACACAATAGCACGGCCGTTATTTTTATTCCTGATGGCGTGGAGATGGAATTGGCAGCGCGGATTGAACTGCATGTCCCCGACGAACACAGCCGCCGGGTTGGGCAAGCAGAAGCCGCGGCCAGCTTACCCAAGTTATCGTAGGGCAAGATGCTATCTTGCCCGGACAAGTTAACAACTTGTCCTACGGAATCCCGGAGAGAAATGAGTTTGAAATTACACAATGACACGGCCGTTATTTTTATTCCTGATGGCGTGGAGATGGCAACGGCCGTTTCCCGCATACTTACGATAGGAGAATTAACTTGTTTGATTACACACTGATTCACTGGACAACCTTCTTAACGGCCGCGCTGCTGTTAAACATTTCACCGGGGCCGGACATGGCCTTCATTTTGGGACAGACCGCGCGCAAGGGCCGCCCCGGCGGGTTTGCCGCCATGTTTGGCATCTGGACGGGCACATTCCTGCATGTTGTCATGGCCGCCGTCGGCCTTTCCGTGATTTTGGCGACGTCGGCCATCGCCTTTTCCATTGTGAAATGGGCCGGCGCCGCTTACCTGGTTTGGTTGGGGATAAAGGCGTTGTTTTCACACGACGGCCGTTTTGCCGCCAACGGCCGTGCCAAAGAACTCAGTATGCGCGCCATCTATTGGCAGGGCATGATGGTATCGGCCCTCAACCCCAAAGTCGCCATCTTCTTCCTCGCCTTCCTGCCCCAATTCGTCGTTGTCGGCGCCGGCCCGGTCAGCGCACAGTTATTTCTTCACGGCAGCCTCATCATCGCCGTCGCCGCGTTTATAGAACCGCCGCTGGTATTTACCGGTTCGCGCCTGGCCGCCGCGCTTAAAAATAATCGGCGCGTCGGATTGTGGATGGATAGAAGTCTGGGCGCGTTGTTTATCGCACTGGGTATTCGCCTGGCAATTAGCGAATAAGATGTTCCGGTTTAACCGCTTGGGCAAGAATCATGAAAAATAATTTTCTCAGCAAACAATCCGATTTCCTTCTCTACACGGGTAATAATGGAGAAGTAAATATCGAGGTGTTTCTAAAAAACGACACGATTTGGCTAACTCAAAAAGCCATGTCTGAGCTTTTCGCTGTTAACGTCCCTGCGATTAGCAAGCATTTAGCCAACATTTTTGAAAGCGGAGAATTACAAAGGGGGGCAACTGTTTCCAAAATGGAAATAGTTCAACAAGAAGGAAACAGATCGATTAAACGGACGATGGACTTTTATAATCTTGATGCCATCATTTCCGTTGGCTACCGGGTCAATTCTTACCAGGCGACACAGTTCCGTATTTGGGCTACCAAGACTTTGAAGGAATACATCATCAAAGGCTTTGTGCTGGATGACGAGCGGATCAAACAGGGGAATCAGGTTTTTGGTAAAGATTATTTTGATGAATTATTGGAGCGCATCCGGGAAATTCGCGCCAGCGAGCGTCGCTTTTACCAAAAAATCACCGATATATATGCCCTTTCTGCTGATTACGATAAAAAAGCCCCCATCACCAGAGAATTTTTCGCCACTGTTCAAAACAAACTACATTGGGCGATTACCGGCAAAACGGCCGCCGAAATCATCTATTCTTCAGCCGATGCGACGAAAATACACATGGGATTGACCAACTGGAAACATGCGCCAGACGGCAAAATCTTAAAATCGGATGTCGCCACCGCTAAAAACTACCTGAGCGAAACTCATATCAGAGAACTGAACCAAATCGTATCAGCTTACCTTGATTTGGCCGAGAACAGAGCGCAGCGCCAGATTTTGATGAGGATGGCCGACTGGATTGATTTTTTGCACAGCTTTTTAGAATTGTCAAACTACCCGATTTTGCAGGATAAGGGAAAAGTTAGCGCATTGGAAGCAAAGCTCAAGGCGCAGCAAGAATATGAAGTTTACCGCGTCCAGCAAGACAAAACGTACCTTTCTGATTTTGATAAAGAAGTAAGGCGAATCAGCAGTAAAAAGCAATAACGGGACAGAGAGAAATGAGTTTGAAACTACACAATGACACGGCCGATATTTTTATTCCCGATAGCGTAGAAACCGGGGCCGCTCTATCCCGCACCACCCATCTCGGCATCGGCGCCCACCAGGACGACCTGGAAATCATGGCCTATCACGGCATTTTGACCTGCCTGGGCCGCGATGACCGCTGGTTTACCGGCGTCACCTGCACCAACGGCGCCGGTTCGTCCCGTACCGGCCCCTACGCCGACTACAGCAATGAGCAAATGATGGCCGCCCGCGTCGCCGAGCAGCGGCAGGCGGCGACCATCGGGCAGTACGCGGCTATGCTGCAATTAGGACATCCCAGTTCCGTTGTCAAAGACCCGGCCAACAGCGCGCTCAAAGACGATTTAGTGAAAATTCTGACGGCGGCGCAGCCCGAAATCATCTACACCCACAATCCCGCCGACAAACACGCCACCCACATCGGCATCGTCGTCTCCACGCTGCTGGCGCTGCGCGACCTTTCGCCGGAACTGCGCCCGCAAAAGGTCGTCGGCTGCGAAGTGTGGCGCGATTTGGATTGGCTGCCGGATGAGGATAAGGTGGCGATGGATGTCAGCGGGCGGGAGAACCTGGCGCTGGCTTTGGTGGGCTTGTTTGATTCGCAGATTGCGGGGGGGAAGCGGTATGATTTGGCGACAAACGGCCGTCGCCGCGCCAACGCCACCTATTTTGCCTCCCATGCCGTGGATGAAGCCTCCCACATGATTTTCGGGATGGATTTAACCCCGCTCATTCAAGACGATTCGCTGGACATTGTGGATTACGTGCTGAATTACATAGATAAATTCCGCACTGATGTAAAAGAAAAATTAACACGACAATTACAGACTAGGAGGTGATGCCATCGCCCAAACGATCTTTATTTCCATTTAAGCAGATAGATTTTGCTAACCATCAAACCCTTTTCAAAAAATCATTTGAAGGAGAAGAGAACAAATGAACCGTAAACTTTTATTTCTGATATTCGTTTTGCTGGCCGCCTTGCTAGTGGCCTGCGGCGGCAACACGGCCGAAACCCCGGCCGAGGCCCCGGCCGACACGGCCGCTCCCGCCGATACCGCTGAAACAACCGACACGGCCGCTCCCGCCGCCGACGAAAAAGTCACCCTCACCATCGAGAGCTGGCGTAACGACGACCTGACCATCTGGCAGGATGTCATCATCCCCGCCTTCAACAAAGAGTACCCCAACATCGAAGTCATCTTCGCCCCCACCGCCCCGGCCGAGTACAACGGCGCGTTGAACACCAAACTGGAAGGCGGCACAGCCGGCGACCTCATCACCTGCCGTCCTTTTGACGCTTCCCTGGCCCTGTTCGACGCCGGTTATCTGGCCTCGCTCAACGACCTGGAAGGGATGAAGAATTTTGGCTCCGTTGCCAAATCCGCCTGGATTACCGACGACGGCTCCGACGTTTTCTGCGTGCCGATGGCTTCTGTCATTCACGGCTTCATCTACAACAAAGACATCTTCGACGAAGTGGGCGTTTCCGAACCGGAGACAGTGGATGAATTCTTTGCCGTCCTCGACGCCCTGAAAGATGCCGGCGTGACGCCGCTGGACATGGGCACAGCCGATCAGTGGGAAGCGGCGACAATGGGCTTCCAAAACATCGGGCCAAATTACTGGAAAGGCGAAGACGGCCGTCTCGCCCTCATCAACGGCGACGCCAAATTCACCGATCCCGAATACATCGCCGTCTTTGAGCAGTTGGCGCGCTGGGGCGATTACATGCCCAGCGGCTTTGAAGCCCAAACCTACCCCGATTCACAAAATCTGTTCACGTTGGGGCAAGCGGCCATTTATCCGGCTGGCTCCTGGGACATTTCCCTCTTCAACGACCAGGCTGACTTTGAACTGGGCGCGTTCAAGCCGCCCGTCCCCAATGCCGGCGATCCCTGCTACATCAGCGACCACACCGACATCGCCCTGGGTATGAACGCCAGCACACCCCACCCGGAAGCGGCCAAAACCTTCCTCAACTGGGTGGCTTCGGCTGATTTTGCCGGACTGTACAGCAATGCGCTGCCCGGCTTCTTCTCGCTTTCCAACGCGGACGTCTCGATTGACGATCCCATCGCCCAAGAGTTTGTAAGCTGGCGCAACGAATGCGATTCCACCATCCGTAACTCTTACCAGATTCTCTCGCGCGGCGAACCGAACCTGGAAAATGAGTTGTGGCGTGTCAGCGCGCAGGTCATCAATGGCGACATCACCCCGGAAGAGGCAGGCCAACAGTTGCAAGACGGGCTGGATGCCTGGTACACCCCCAGCGCTGCGGCTGGCGAAGTGGCGGAAACGGCCGTTGCCGAAGTAGACCCCAACATGTCCGGAACCCTGACCATCGAAAGCTGGCGTAACGACGACCTCGTCATCTGGCAAGACGTCATCATCCCCGCCTTCAACGAACATTTCCCCAACATCGAAGTCATCTTCGCCCCCACCGCCCCCGCCGAATACAACGGCGCATTGAACACCAAACTAGAAGGCGGCACGGCTGGCGATCTCATCACCTGCCGCCCGTTTGATGCTTCCTTAGCCCTCTTTAACGAAGGCTACCTGGCCTCCCTCAACGATTTGGAAGGCATGGCTAACTTCGGCGACGTCGCCAAGAGCGCCTGGATCACCGACGACGGCTCCGACGTTTTCTGCGTGCCGATGGCCTCCGTCATTCACGGCTTCATCTACAACCAGGACATCTTCGACGAAGTGGGCGTGACCGAGCCGCAAACGGTAGACGAATTCTTCGCCGTCCTCGACGCCATCCAGGCCGCCGGTTACACGCCGCTGGACATGGGCACGGCCGATCAGTGGGAAGCGGCCACGATGGGCTTCCAAAACATCGGCCCCAACTACTGGAAAGGCGAAGAAGGGCGTTTGGCCCTCATCAGCGGCGACGCCAAACTCACCGATCAACCATACGTTGACACATTGGCGCAGTTAGCCCGCTGGGGCGACTACATGCCCAGCGGCTTCCAGGCCCAAACCTATCCTGACTCGCAAAACCTGTTCACGCTCGGTCAGGCGGCCATCTACCCCGCTGGCTCCTGGGACATCTCCCTCTTCAACCAGCAGGCCGACTTTGCCATGGGCGCCTTCAAGCCGCCCGTCCCCAACGCCGGCGACGAATGCTACATCAGCGACCACACCGACATCGCCCTGGGCATGAACGCCGCCACCGAGAATGCCGACGCCGCCAGAGCCTTCCTGAATTGGGTCGCCTCGCCAGAGTTTGCCTCCCTCTACAGCAACGCCCTGCCCGGCTTCTTCTCCCTCTCCAACACCCCGGTGCAGCTAGACGACGCTTTAGCGCAGGAATTTGTTGATTGGCGCGGCGAATGCCACTCCACCATCCGCAACTCCTACCAGATTCTGTCGCGCGGCGAACCGAACCTGGAGAACGAATTGTGGCGTGTCAGCGCCCAAGTCATCAACGGCGACATCACGCCTGAAGAAGGCGCACAGCAGCTCCAGGAAGGATTGGATTCCTGGTATACTCCGTAAGAAAGTAGCGAGTGGCGAGTAGCGAGTTTGCGAGTAAATACCCGCTTACTCGCCACTCGCCTACCCGCCCACTCATTCTGGAGGTGTCCTATGCAAGCCCCACCCCGTCCGAAAAAACGCAAACCATTCCCCACCCACATCGTCGTTTTCCTCGCGCCGGCCGTCATCATCTATACCTTATTCATGATTTACCCCCTGATTGACTCATTGCGCCTGAGTTTCATTTCCAGCGAGACCGGCGGATTTGGCGGCTTCGAGAACTACAAGACGCTTTTCACCAATGAATTGTGGTCGGTACGTTTTTGGGGCGCGTTAAAAAACAACTTTGTCTTCTTTCTCATCCACATGCTCGTGCAAAACCCGATTGGGCTGCTGCTAGCCGCCCTTTTAAGCCGCCGCACACTGCGTTGGACAAGAACGTACCGCACGCTGTTATTTATGCCCACCATGCTGTCCGTCGTCATCATCGGCTTTATCTGGCAGCTCATTCTCAGCCCGTTGTGGGGCGTTACCGAAAGCTTCATGACCTTTTTGCACATTGAACAGTATTTCCAACCCTGGCTGGGCCTGGAAAACACCGCGCTGCCCACACTGGCGCTCATTTCTGTCTGGCAGTTTGTGGGCATTCCGATGATGCTGTTTTACGCCGCGCTGCTGGGCATCCCCGACGAATTGGTTGAGGCGGCTTACGTGGATGGGGCGACGGCGTGGACGGTATTTTGGCGCATCAAATTCCCGCTCATCCTGCCCACTGTCGGCATCGTCGGCATTCTGACCTTCGTCGGCAATTTCAACGCCTTCGACCTCATTTACACCGTCAAAGGAGCGTTAGCCGGGCCGAATTTCTCCACCGACATCATGGGCACGCTCTTCTTCCGCTCCTTTTTCGGGCAGCAGCTGCAGTTGGGCAACCCAGAGATGGGCGCAACAGTAGCAGCGATGATGCTGTTGATTATCCTGGCCGGCGTCCTGCTTTACATGGTTGGCTGGCAGCGCCGCATCCAGACCTATGAGGCGTAAACCGATTGTCATTCCCGCGCAGGCGGGAATCCACGCCGGTCAAGAAGATGGATGCCTGCCTTCGCAGGCATGACACGAATGAAGGCATAAGCTATGAATTCAAAAATAATACAACGACGGTTCAGTGAGTCGATTATTCCGCATACGGTTTTGTTGATCTATCTGGTCATCGCCATGTTCCCGATTGTGTTGGTGATCATCAACTCGTTCAAAGCGCGGAAGGCGATTTTTAGCAATCCGGTGATGATTCCGACGCCGGAAACGTTTAGCCTGGAAGGGTACGCAACGGTCTGGGAACGGGCCGGATTTCCTTTGTATTTTTCCAATAGTTTAACGGTGACGGTGGTTTCCATTTTGCTGGTGCTGATTGTGGGGGCGATGGCCGCGTTTGCGCTGTCGGAATATCCGTTTCCGGGCAATCCATTGCTGGGCATTTATCTGGCGTTGGGGATTATGATTCCGATTCGGCTGGGGACGGTAGGCATTTTGCGGCTGATCTCCTCGCTGAATTTGGTGAATACGCTGACGGCGCTGATTCTGGTGTACACGGCGCAGGGGCTGCCGCTGACGATTTTTGTGCTGCAAAGTTTTATGCAGCAGGTTCCGCGCGAGTTGAAGGAGGCGGCGCGGGTGGATGGCGCCAGCGAGTACCGCATCTTTGGGCTGGTGCTGCCCATTGTGCGCCCGGCGATTGCGACGGTGGCGGTGTTTGTGATGATTCCGATTTGGAATGACCTCTGGTTCCCGCTGATTTTGGCGCCGGGCGAGAAAACGAAGACGGTGACGCTGGGGGCGCAGCAGTTTTTGGGCCAGTTTGTCAGCGATTGGAACGCGGTTTTGGCGTCGCTGTCGCTGGCGATGATTCCGATTTTGATTTTGTACCTGATTTTCTCGCGGCAGTTGATTCGCGGGATTACGGCGGGGGCAGTTAAGTAATTGGTAATTGGTAATTAGTAATTGCTGAATCACCAATTACTCAATTACTAATTACTCAATTACCTCAAACCATCATGGCAAAAATTTACTATGTAGGCGATTGGGCGGCGAGTTTGGGGCCGGTGTTTGCGGAGACGCCGTTTAATTATGCGTATAAGGGGCTGGATTTGTATTATTACGGCCGTTTCCTCAAATCCGCCCTCGAATCCACCAACGAACACCAAGTTACCGACGTGGCAACCTGGGACTTCTACAAACTGGGGCCGGGTGAGTATGAAACAATCCTGGACAGCTACGATGTCATCATTTTTAGCGACGTAGAAGCCAAGAACTTCCAATTGGCGCCCAGTTTCTTTGACCGTACCCAGTTTGGCAAAAAGATTTTGACCTTTCCCGACCGCGTGCGGCTGACGGTTGAGGCGGTGGAAGCGGGCAAGCGGATGATGTTTTTGGGCGGCTGGCTCTCGTTTACGGGCGAGATGGGCAAGGGCGGTTGGAATCGGACGCGGCTGGCAGAGATTTTGCCGGTACGCTGTCTGGATTATGAGGATTTGGTGGAGAATACGGAGGGGTTTACGGCCGTTCCCCAACCCGCCGGTCAATCCATCTTCCCGGACATCAATTTCGACACCTTCCACCCCATTCTCGGCTACAACAAAGTCTTGCCCCGCGAAGGGTGCGATGTGCTGCTAACTGTCAAAGAAACGGCCGATCCGCTCGTCGCCATCGGCCAATTTGGGCAAGGCAAAGTCCTGGCCTACATGTCCGACCCGGCCCCGCACTGGGGCTGCAATTTTGTTTATTGGGAACAGTATCCGCAGTTTTGGCTGGACTGCCTGGATGCGGTTTTGAGTTAATGAAGAAGCTAGAGGAAAGAGCTAGAGCTAGAGGGGGCGTTCTTCCTCTAGCTCTAGCTCCATACTCTAGCTATCAGGAGTAAGTATGCGCGTAGGAATCGTTGGCACAGGATTTATGGGACGCACGCACGCCGCCGGTTGGGCGGCGACCCCGGCTGAGATTGTGGGGTTTGTGTCGAAGGATGGGGATACGGCCGTTTCCCTCACCAACCAATACGGCGGCCAACTCTACCCCGATTTAGCCAGCCTGTTGGCTGATGTGGACGCAGTAGACATCTGCACGCCCACCCATTTGCATCACGAGATGGTCTTGCAAGCCGCCGCCGCCGGGAAACACATCGTCTGCGAAAAGCCGTTGGCGCGGACGCTGGCGCAAGCGGAGGAGATGATGGCGGCGTGCGACGCGGCGGGCGTGAAGCTGCTTGTGGCTCATGTGGTGCGCTTTTTCCCGGAGTATGCCCTGGCCAGGCAGAAAGTGGAGAGCGGAGAAGTGGGGAAAACGGCCGTCATCCGTCTCAAACGGGGCACCTTCCAACCCAAAAAAGCGGCAGACAACTGGTTCGTGGATTTTGAAAAATCGGGCGGGATGATGCTCGATTTAATGATTCACGATTTTGACTACGCCCGCTGGGTGGCTGGCGATGTCGTCCGGGTTTACGCCAAAAATATCAGCGGCAGCCATAAAAACGCAGCGGTGGATCACGGATTGGCGATTTTGACCCACGCCAACGGAACCATCTCCCACGTCGAAGGTTCCTGGGCCTACCCGCCGCCGCTGTTTCGTACACGGCTGGAAATTGCGGGCGACAATGGCCTCATCCAGTTTGATTCGGGGCAGATGGCGTCAGTCAGCGTGCATCTGCACCAGCGCGGCGAAGAGTCGCCGGATGTGCCGCTGCCGGGCAGCCCGCTCAGCGAAAGCCCCTACACGACGCAGATTAAGGAATTTTACGACTGTTTGGCAAATGATGGGATGGCGAGGGTAACGGCCGTTGACGGTTACAAAGCATTACAAATCGCCCTCGCCGCCATCCAATCCGCCCAAACCGGCCAACCTGTCGTCATTAAGAATTAGCTAGAGGATAGAGCGAGAGCCAGAGGAAGAACGCCTTTCTAGCTCTATCCTCTAGCTCTAGCTTCTCCGTAGGAGACATCATGAAAATTGGCATCATGAGCTTCGCCCATTTGCACGCCGAAGCCTACATCGGCAATCTCCGCGCCATTCCCGGCGTAGAGATGATCGGCATTGCCGACGACAATTTAGAACGGGGCCAGAAATTCGCCCGCCAGTTCGACGCCCATCTCTTCCCCAGCTACGAAGCGCTGCTGGCCGAACAGCCCGACGGCGTCCTCGTTTGCTCCGAAAACGCCAACCACCGCCCGCTGGTAGAAATGGCGGCGCGGGCCGGCGTCCACGTCCTTTGCGAAAAGCCGTTAGCCGTCACGCGGGCCGATGCCCAGGCGATGATCGCCGCCTGCCGCGAGGCGGGCGTCATTTTGATGACCGCCTTCCCCATGCGCTTCAGCGCGCCGCTGCAGCAGCTCAAAGCGCGGCTGGACGCGGGCGATTTAGGCCGAATCTACTGCCTGAACGCAACCAATCAAGGCCAAATGCCCATCGCCCACCGCCGCTGGTTTGTGGACAAAGAATTGGCCGGCGGCGGGGCGATGATGGATCACATCGTCCATCTGGCCGATATTTTCAACTGGTTCTTTGGCCGCGACGCAGCCTCCGTTTACGCCCAATCTAACCGCATCCTGCACGCCGACACGGTGGACGTGGAGACGGGCGGCCTCATCATGCTGCAATATGACGACGGCCTGTTCATGACGATTGACAGCAGTTGGAGCAAGCCGCTTAATTACCCCACCTGGGGCGGCCTGACGATGGAGTTAATCAGCGAATGCGGCCTGACGGTGGTAGATGCGTTCAGCCAAAATTTGAATGTGTACCGGCAAGAGCCGCCCAGCAACCAATGGGCGTACTGGGGTTCGGATATGAATCAGGCGATGATTGCGGAGTTTGTGGCGGCGATACGGGAGGGAAGGGAAACGGCCGTGACCGGCGAAGACGGCCTGTTCGCGTTAGAGGTGGTTTTAGCCGCCTACGAATCGGCAAAAAACAACCAACCTGCGCGGCTTAATAGCAATTACCAGACTACTTGACATCCTCCAACGACAAATGATAGCATGGCCGATTATAAAAAATGTACAAACTGTAGCAAGTAAGGCGCTCTCTGAAAAATAAACATGAGATTGAGTGTTCGTATCGGGAATTCCAATTCCGTTAGTGTCATGAGTTGTTCGCCACAACGTTGTCGCCATGATTGCAGTGCATTGAAATACACTGCTAAAGAGAAAAACCTGTTAAAACAGGTTAAAGAAGCGCGTTCTTAGTGCGTTTTAACGCACTTCCTTTTCCTAGCTGTGGATTGAAATCCACAGCAAAAGGTGGCGAATAATTAAAGACACTGGCCAATTCCCGAACCCCCGCAACCCCTCGTTTTATTTTCGGAAGCCGCCTAAACAGAAAGAGAGCGTTGATTATGGAAAAAACATTAGGCGTCACAGAAATCAGAGATTGGAAACGAAATCGGGAGCGTTTGTTTGAATTGATCAGTCAAGCCCAAGAATCCGGCGGCGATTATGATCCCGACGAGATGATGGCGCTTGTTTTAGAAGCGCAACAAGCAGTTAGGAACGAGAATTAAATAAATGCTTGATCTTCCCGATTCCTTAGAGACGCTATACGATGCAGCTAAAAACAACCCACCTTTACCGGGAAATTTATGAACAACCGGCCGTCCTGGGCCGTTTTTTGCGGCAGGAACGCGCCACCATGCAGCAGTTGGCACAGGCTGTCCGCGCACGCGGCGTCAGTCACGTGGTCATTGCCGCGCGGGGGACGAGCGACAACGCCGCCCGCTATGCCAAATATGTGCTGGGCGCGATGAATGGGCTGCCGGTAGCGCTGGCCGCGCCCAGCCTGTTCTCCATTTACAAACGACCGCCCCGTTTTGGCAAAGCGCTGGTTTTGGGCATCAGCCAGAGCGGTAAAAGCCCGGATATTGTGGCTGTGTTGGCGGAGGCGAGGAGGCAGGGGGCGGTTACGGCCGTCATCACCAACATCCCCGGTTCCGATTTAGCCCAACAGGGCGACTTCGTCATTCCATTGCACGCCGGGGAAGAATTAGCCGTCGCCGCCACCAAAACCTACACCAGCCAACTGGCCGCCATCGCCCTGCTGGGCGCGGCATTGGCCGACAATGACGCGATGATGTCTGCCCTGCAACAAATCCCCGATCATATGAACCAGACACTGAACGCCGGTTCGGCAATAGGCCGCCTTGTGGAACGCTACCGCTACATGCGCGCCTGCGTCGTCATCGGCCGCGGCTACAACTACGCCACCGCGTTTGAGCTGGCCTTAAAGATGAAGGAATTGACCTACACGATGGTGGAGCCATACAGCAGCGCCGATTTTATGCACGGGCCGCTGGCGTTGGTGGAGCAGGCCTTTCCGGCCATCGTCGTGGCCCCATCGGGGGTGATGCTGCCGGAAATGCAAGCGTTTATACAAACGCTGAATGAACGCGGCGCGGAAGCCATTGTGATCAGCGATAATGAACAAGTTTTAGGGATGGGGCGCACACCGTTGAGATTGGAAACGGCCGTACCCGAATGGCTATCCCCCCTTACTGCGATTTTGCCGGGGCAGATGTTCGCAATGCATCTGGCCTTCACACGCGGCTATGATGTAGACGCGCCGCGCGGCATCAAAAAAGTGACGGAAACGCGATAATGGACAACCGATAACCGTTAACGGCCAACCGGCAAGACAATGTGGAAGGCGCTGCCGGGGCAGGCCACTTCGTCGTAACCCTGGCTTTCGACCCAAATACGGCCGTTATGCGCCTCCACAATCCCTTTTGCAATTGCCAACCCCAAACCGGAACCGCCCCCTTTGAACGTAGTCTTGCCAGATGAATGCAGCATCACCTCGCCTGTCTGGTAAAACTTCTCAAAAATCAGTTCCTGCACCTCAGGCTCAATGCCAATGCCAGTATCGCTGACAATGATTTCTACCGAATCGGGTGAATGGGGGGCAGAACGGCCGTACCCGCTAATCGTTACCCGCCCCCCATCCGGCGTATATTTAATCGCATTCACTAGCAATTGATAAAAAACCTTCTCCAGCCCTTCTGAATCAGCCTTAATCTCCGGCAAAGCTTTTAACCCTTCAAACTGCAATTCAATCTGACGTTCTGCCAGCGCCTTCCGAAAATGCTGGCCTACCATGCGAACAAGGATTGACAAATCAACCGTCTCCAATCGTAAATTCAAGCCGCGGCTGTCAATTTTCGCCACATCCAACATAGACCCGACGACGCCTTCAATGCGCGTCGCGCCGTTATGGATATTTTCAACGCGCAGTAGATAATCATCGTTTTGCTGAATGCCCTCATCGTACATCAATATCTGGTTGTTGGTGAATACAATCGTCAACGGCGTGCGTAGTTCATGGGACGCGATGGTGATAAAGTCCGTTTTGGTCTTGTCCAGACGCTCCAGGCGAGCATACGCTTCTTGCAATTCCTGGGTACGCTCTTGCACTTTTTCCTCTAACTGCCGGTTAAACTGCCGCGTTTGCCGGTAAAGTTCGGCATTTTCCATGCGCAGCGCTTCTGATTGACGGTAGGTTTGGGTGAGGATAAGTTGAGCGATGCTGCCGGTAGCGGCGGCGGCTAAGATGACAATGCTGAAATATATCCAATCGTCATGGGGCGGTAATGTGATAATGCCAATTAACCAGCCGAGGAGGGTAACGGCCGTTAACCCCCAAAACCATCTCTCCGAAAAAAGCAGCATCCCAATCCCCACCAGAAAAAAGGCCAGATTGCTGGCTTGCTTAGGGTCGCCGGTAAAAAACAGGCGCAGCATCATGCTCAACAGCACCAAACTTACCACAAAAGCATAGGCGCGGTTGATTTGCGCAGGCCAGAGTCGATCTCGCTGAGCCATACTGCGTAATCCGGCAATCAACCCCGCGCTGATAACCGCGATAACAACCATGATCGGCCACTGGTTTTCACGCAGCACAACGCCTTGAAGTAAGGCGTAAAGCACAAAAAGAATGCTCAAACTGCCGCTAACGAACGGGAAATTTCTAAGCTGCGCACGCTTGACGGCCGCACGTAAATCTGCTTCCGAAACACCGTGCATGTCCATGTCATGCACCTGCCATTTGGCGAAAAGTTTATTCATGATAGGTACTGCCTATAGGTTTTACGACTCTACCCTAAATTGTAAGCGAACTGGGAAGAAACGCAAAAACGGCCGTAAGGTCCATACCCCACCCTCTGAACGGCGCGCCGGTTATGCCAACAGCTTCGCCGCCGCCGCCAACGTAAGAGCCTCCCCCTGGGCAACGGCAGTCGTCGCTTCCTGCGGCGAAAGCTGCGATTTGAGATCGTCCAGCAAACGGCCGATTCCCGCCTGAGTCTGACTTTCCGCCGCCGGATGATGAAAAACAAACGTCAGCAGCTCCAGCGCCTGCGCCGGCTTCCCCTCCTGCGCCAACAATTCGCCCCAGCCTTGCAAAATCGCCAGCGCGACCGGCGGCGACTCAATCTCCATCGCCGTTTGCAGCGCCTGGCGGTAATACGCCCGTGCCTCCGCCCGCTCCCCCGCCGCCTGCGCCAGACTGCCCAGACTGTCCAGCGTCAAAGCTACATCCCGCTGATGGCCGATCTCACTTTGCAGCGTCAACCCTTCCTCATACAAACGCCGCGCCTCGTCATACGCCCCCAGACGCCGGTGCGCATCGCCCAGGTGGCGCAGCGTACTGGCGACCCCCCAGCGAAACCCAATCTCCCGGCACAGGCGCAGCGTTTCCTCCCGCAGTTGTTTTGCCCGTTCGTAATCCCCTTGCAAATAGGCCACATTGCTCAAATTATGGCTGGCGCTGACAATGCCAAACCGGTCGCCCAGTTCGCGGCAGACGGCCAGACTTTGCTCAAAATATCCCTGCGCCCGCTCATAGTCGCCCTGCGTGCCGGCGATGCTGCCCAGGCTGTTAAACGCCCCCGCAATCCGGTCGCGGTCGCCAATGGCCTGGAAAAGCGCCTGGCTTTGTTCATACTCGCGGCGGGCTGTCTCATAATCGCCCACCATCCGGGCTACATCGCCCAGATGTTCATGCGCCGCCGCCATCCCCCAGCGGTCGCCAGCCGCCTGATAAAGAGTCTGGCTGGCCTGGAAATGCGTCCGGGCCGCCGCGTAGTCGCCCCGCTCGTCGGCCGTCGCCCCCAAAATCTGCAAAGCAAACGCCTCCTCGCGCCCTTCGCCCCGGCGGCGCAGGAGCGCGGCGCTCTCCTGCGCCAGTTCGCGGGCTTGTTCGTACAATCCCAGGCGAAAACAGAAGGAACCTTGCCGCGCCAACGTCTTTGCCAGCAGAACCTCGTCCCCGCTTTTCCCGCGTAAGGCCGTCGCCGCGCGTTCAAAAGCGTCCTTGCCCTCCTGGAGCCAACTCCGAATGTCGTAAAAACGAAAAAGCCCTTCTAGCGATTGGGCAACGGCCGTACAATCGCATTCCGCCAGAGCGACCCGCCACGCCGCCCGCACATTCTCAATCTCCTTGCCGATTTCGGCCAGCGTCTCCTTTTGCCGTTCGCCGCGCAGAGCGTTTTCCCGTTGGCGTAAAAAGGCGGCGAAATAGGCGCTGTGGCGGGACAGCGTTTCCCGCTGGCGGGGGGACGACGCCAGCGCCTCGGCGGCGTATTGGCGCAGCAAGTTGTGCATCCCATAACGGCCCGACGCCGATTGGCGCAGCAGCGATTTAGCGGTCAGCGCGTCGAGCGCGGCGCGGGATGCGCCGGTTATCTGCCAGGCGGCCTCATAGCTGAACCCGCCGCGAAAGACGGAGAGTCGGCAAAAAGCGTCCCGTTCGGCCGGGGTCAGGCTTTGCCAGGAACTGTCAAACGCCGCCCGCACGCTGCGATGGCGCGCCGGGGCATCGCGCATAGCCGTCGCCAGCAAATCCAGATTGCGTTCAATCTCGGCGGCGATCTCCCGGCTGGAGCGCGAACGCAGCCCCGCCGCCGCCAATTCGATAGCCAGCGGCATCCCTTCCACCAGACGGCAGATGCGGGCGGCGTTGGCGCGGTCGGCGGCCATAGAAAAATCGGGCCGGACGCGGGCTGCGCTCTGGGCGAACAACTGCATGGCGCCGGCGTCGTTCTCCCGCGCCGCGCCCGTTTCCGGCGGATAGGGCAGCCCGCGAACGTCGAGGAGCCATTCCCAGCGCAAATTGAGCCGCTCCCGCGATGTGACCAGGATTTTGACCTGGGGCGCGGCCTGGAGAATGTCGGCGACTAATTTTGCGCCGTCCAGCAGATGTTCAAAGTTATCCAGAACCAGCAGGAGTTCTTTCTCGCGCAAGTAGCTGAGGAGTTGGCTGGGGGGCGGTTCCTGGCTGTAGAAGGAGAAGCGCAGCCCGTCGGCGATGGCAAAGACGAGGGCGTCCGGCTCGCCGACGGCCGCCAGGGGGATGAAGTGGACGCCGTTGAGGAAGGCCCGGCGCTGGTTTTCGGCGGCTTGCAGGGCCAGGCGGGTTTTGCCGATGCCGCCCGTTCCCACCAGCGTCAGCAAACGGCAATTGGGATCGTCCAGATATTGGCTGATGCGGGCTAGTTCGTCCGCCCGGCCGATGAAGGGGGTAGACTGGACTGGGATGCGGTGGGGGACGGCCGTTTCCATTCCCCGGATCCGTTCAGCCAAAGCGGTCGTCTCCGCCATCGGTTCCACGCCCAATTCTTGGGTCAAAATCTGGCGGCACGCTTTGTATTGGGCCAGGGCGGCGCTGCGGTCGCCGGAGCGGGCCAGCAGCAGCATCAACTGGCGGTGCGCCGCTTCTTGCAAATTATCCTGTCGGAGCAGCCGCCGCGCCTGGGCGATACCGGCGGCGTACTCGCGGCGGCGCAGATGGTAAACGACGAGCGCCTGCCGGGCGGCGGCGATTTGATGATGCCAGCGTTCCCGTTCCAGCAGCAGCCATTCGTCAAAGTTGCGCGCCCCGCGCAAATGGAACCCGGCCAAAAAATCGCCTCTGACTAATTTGAGGGCGGCGGCAAGGGCAGCGGCTGTTTCCGACGTCAGGGAACCGCGTTGGCCGAGTTGTTGTTGGGCGGATTGGAGCGCGGGGGTGAGAACGGCCGTGTCCAGCCAAACATCAGCACCGCCATTCAACGCCACCGTATCGCGGTCGGCAACGATAAAAGGGGCCAGCTTGCGGCGCAGGCGACTGATCATCGCCCGCAAATTGGCCGCCGCCTGTTTGGGCGTCCTGTCGTCAAAAAACAGATCCGCCAGCAGTTCGCGCGGCTGGGGCTGCCCCGTGTAAGCCAGATAAAACAACAGCGCCTTCACTTTTTGCGGCGAAAGGCCGTCCAGCGGCGCATCGTCCAACTGGATCAGCGGCAGACCAAGAAGCGAAAGGCGTAATGTTTCATTCATGGCGTTTCAGATTAGAGCCAGGCCCCCAATGAAACCAGCGGCGGCTCCGGACGGTAACGATTCGTTATTCTTCATTGTAACAGATTTTCCCCATTTCTATCATGGTTCTTTCGGGATTCCAGCCATTCCGATTCTGGCGTAGGAGCGGGATGGCGCGGGTTCATCTTGGCTGAACGAATGGCCTTGTCTCCGCGCCAACTCGCCCCGTTCCGGCAAAAATGCGTCTC
>JANTHP010000064.1 GCA_024762395.1 Anaerolineae bacterium
CGATACTCGTAATCGTTGTCGTGATCGTATTCGTAATCGAAAAAATCGATCACGAATACGATTACGATCACGACAACGATTTTTTTGCCAGCGAAGTTTGGCAAAAGACGTAGTTACTTACGCCTTATGTTTTAATTGAGGGTGTCGCGCAAAGCCGGAATCGCTTCCGGGTCGGCCAGCAGCCAGCGAGCAAGTTCGTCGTGGGGCAGGTTATCGCGCCATTGTTGGTAGGTACGGCCGTTCAAATCCCGAAAAAACAGCGCCACCACGATAGGGCCGGAGCCGTCCAGCGGATAAGCGTAGTAAACAGTGGTCAAAATGCCGGGCAGGGAGCCGTTTTTGTAGCCGGCGTTGCTGAATAGGGCTTGATTGGCCGGGAAGCGCATGATCCATTCCAGTTCACGGCGGGCGATGAAACTGCTGTCGGCATTGCTGAGGCCGTTTTGAGCGATGCGGGCCATTAGATTGGCGTAATCGCGGGCGCTGCCCTGAGCGTTGAGCGTTTCGGCGAAGAAGCGTTGGGTCTGGCCGTTGGGCCGCCGGTTTTCCCGCCGCCAATCAATGGCCGTCTGGCGAAAAACGGGGTCGGCGCTGAACGCATCGGTGAACAACATCACGTCACGGCCGTATCGTTCCGGGTCGTCAATATATTGCTGGATGGCGATTTTATCATCTTCCATTGTGCGGGTGTGATTACCCATGATGAGGAATTGGCCCAGCCAGGGACAGGGGGCGGTTTGGCTGGCAAGGTTGAGGGTAACGGCCGTTTTCTCAATCGTTTCTTGTCCCAGCCGCATGTGCAGATAATCTGCGGCGGCATTGGAGCTGTACTCAATCATCATCCCCGGCAGTTCATCCAGTAAAAAAGCGGGCGGATTGCCGAAGAGACGGCCGTTCTCCTCTAAATTTGTCATCGCTTTAGGATGGGCGTTCAGGTCTAAATTGGGTAAATAAAACGCTTCCAATTCTGCTACTGTTACAGTGTCGGTTGGATCAAGCTCTCCGGCGGCCACAGCTTCGGCGTAGGCAGCCAGATGGATGATTTTGACAACTGAAGCCAACGGCATAGGCGCATCGGCATTCAGATAAACGCCATCCGCTTCCTGTCCGATGCGGTAGGCAGCCAGACCGACTGCGCCTGGGTCGGTCAAAATGCGGTTTAGCGCCGGCCGGGCGACTTCAGGAACGATGGTTTGGAGATGAGCCAATGCCCCCGGATCAGGATTGAGGGTTTCAACCAGAGCGCCATCGAAAGCGGGCAAAAGAGGCAGGATTTGGCCGCAGGCTGGCGAGGCGGCTCCGGTAAAAAACGGGGTGACGGTGGGTGTGATGGTGGGAACGGCCGTTACGGTAGCTGTGGCGGTGGAAGGTGGTGTGGGAACGAGGGTTGGCGTGGCTGGCGTCGTGGGTTGTGGTGTAATGGCGGGCATGTTGGCAGGCGACGGCCGTTCACATCCCGCCAATCCCAGCAAAAAAACAAAAATCAACAACCAAACAACCGCACGCAACGAAATACCCATGACTGCCAACGACTCGACTACCCGACTACTCGACCACCCGACCACCCGACTACCCGACTACCTACGGCAGCGGCCAAATCGTAAAATCGGTAAACGTCGTGACCTGACCGGCAATCTCATCGCCAAAGAAATAGGCCGTAGCCACAGATAAATTGCCCGCGTTCACCCGGCTGGACAAGTCCAATTCAGAAATGAGTTCATCGTTCACGAAAAAATAGCCTCTGTCGTCAAGAGCGATGAGCAGCAGTTGGTTCGTCTCGCCGCTGCCGGTGTAAATTGTGGGGACGACGCCTTCATCCAAAACCGTATCTTCATCATGCTGCCGGTCAATAAACGACCATGCGCCAGACGATTCCACAATCAGCCAAAACTGTTCGCCCACATCAGCGTCGCGGAAGGAGAAGCCGACATCCCAACTACCTTTGCTGGCGGCATACGGGACGCCCATCTCGGCGGCGGCGATGAAGTTGTAGAGGTTTGTGTCGCTGCTGAAGGTTTTGATGAAATCGTCTTCATTGTGTTCCAAGGCGCCGTTTTCCGGCCCAAACAGGGCGCTGCCCGGCCAAACGGTGAAGTTGGCGTAGGCGGTGGAGGCCCCTGGTTGTTCGCTGTTGGCGTAAAAGCCGGTTCCCAGGGCCAAATCTCCGGCCTGGGTGCGGCTGGATAAATCGAGAGTGGCGATGTAACGGCCGTTCAAGAAAAAGTAGCCCCGTTTCCCCAAAGCAGCCACCAGCAGGGTGTTGCTGCCTCCTTTGCGGCGATTGAGCCATTCGCCCAATTCCCCCTCGTGGATGAAAACATCATCGCTGCCTTGCCGATCATTCAGGTTCCAACTGCCGCTGGAATGGATGACCAGCCGCATCTCATCATCCGCGCCAAGCTGGCGGAATACCAGGCCAAAATCCCACTCGTCCGTAGATGGGTTGGCAATTTCGGCCGCGGCCACAAAATCGGCGGGACTGACATCGGCATAAGTGGATTCTATAAATTCATCATCATCGTGCGGCATTTCGCCATTGCTGGGGCCAAACAGCGGCGCGAGGCTGCTGGCGGGCCGCTCAATGGCCGGGGCGTCTGCCGCTGCTGCCGTTTCCAGCGCCTGCCGGGTAGCCAGCGCGCTTTCGCGGGCGGGGTCGCTGGTGGGCGGCGGTTCGGCTGCTGTCGGTTCCGGCGCTGCGGTTTCCATTGCTTGTGTGATGAGGGCTTCAACGGCGCTGGTTTGGGCGATGTCGTTTTCTGACATGACTTCAACTGTTACGACGGACGGGCGGTCTGGAATGACGGCCGTTGCCTCATTGGGTAAGTTGGAGAAAATCCAAATAGTGGCTCCCACCATGCCCACGCAAATAAGTACAAGCGCGCCAATTCCCACCCAAAAAACAGGTGACAGCCGCCGTCCGCCCGCCGGTTTGGGCTGCGCCGACGGAAAGGGCGGTGTCTCGACGGGGCCGGATGCGACCGGCGCCGGTGCGGGCGCGGCAATCGGTTCAGGCTCAGGCGCGGCGGCTGGCGCGGGCGCGTTAACGGGCGGGGGCGCGTTTTCTATCGGTTGTTTTCTGTTGATTGTTTTTTCTGCGATGGCTTTGTTTAATGCCGCTGACAGTTCGCCGCCGGTGGGGTAACGGCCGTCCCGGTCTTTGGCCATTGCTTTGTTGATGATGGTGTCGAAGGCGGTGGGCAGGTCGGGGCGGGCGTTTAGAATGTCCGGTACCGGGTCAAGGACGTGCTGCATCATGGTTTTGGCCGGCGTGTCGGCCGCATAGGGCACATGCCCAGTGAGCATTTGGAACAGGATCACACCCAGCGCGTAAATGTCGGAACGGCCGTCTAATTCCATATCCCCATGTACCTGTTCCGGACTCATATAGCTGGGCGTGCCGACAAGACTGCCGGTGGCCGTCAGCGCCTCGTTGGAGGCGGCCACATGGACAATGCCAAAGTCGGCCAGGTAGGCGTTGTTGTACTGGTCAAATAAGATATTGCCCGGTTTCAAATCGCGGTGGATGAGGCCCCGGCCATGTGCGGCGTCCAGGGCGGAACTAATGCGTTGCAGGATAACGGCCGTTTCCGCCAACGAAACCGCCCCCTGCTTCAACTTATCCGACAGCGACCCGCCCGGCATATACCGCATCACCAGATACGGCCGGTCATAATCCTCGCCATAATCATACACCGGCACAATCGCCGGATGCTCCAACGCCGCAATCGTCCGCGCCTCCCGAATAAACCGGGCGCGGAACTCCCGGTCGCGGGCAAACTCCGGCGGCATCACCTTAATCGCCACCGTTCGTTCAAACAACGGGTCATGCGCCAGATACACCGTCGCCATCCCGCCGCGTCCCAACTCTTCCTCAATTTTGTATCGGTCTATTGTTTCAGGTGCTGTCATAATTGCATTTTAGCTTGCTTGGAGCGCTAAATCAATAAAAGGCCTGGGAAAGTTGGGGGACGCGGAGATACGCGGAGAGGCGCAGAGGCGCAGAGAGAAGAACGGAGAGAAATAAGATGGGAAAAGAGACAGATTCTTCCTCCTCGTTCCACGCTCTGCGTGGAATGCGCCTGCCAGACGCTCCGCGTCGTTATGAAACAAAAAAGACCCCGGCAACAAAGTTCCCGGGGTCTCGTTTTAGATGGCGGTTACTCGCCAGATTTTACCGGCGAACAACCACCCATCCCTAAAGGATGAATCATCAAAGATGAACCATCCCTAAGGCTTCATAAGCACTGGCAGATAAATGTAGACGTAATCATCAATCACATGCATCGTGACCGGAATCTCGAAAGTGACCGCTGGATCGTCAACAGATACCTGCAGCGTGCCGGTGTACGTGCCGGTCTGGGTTACGACACTTGCATCGAAAACCAGATCAACAAACGTGCTGCTAGCTGCGTCCACAGTGCCGGTGATGGGATTTTCCGACAGCCACGGGATATCAGCCTCAGCTTCTACAAGCTGGAAGGCCATATCTGTGGCCGCATCGAAGTTCCAGGCGCTGCCAGGAGCAACCGTTGCCCAGGCGCTGCCTGCCAGACCATTCGTCGCGTCGAGATCGCCTGTTTCCCAGAAGAAATCATCTGTGCCGAACCCGGTGTTATTGTAGAGTTCCACCCAGTAGTTTCCTGGTCCCAAAGCAACCGGTGAAGCCAGAGTCAGCGTGTGCATCCATTCACTGACGCCAAACAACGTTACACCTGTCTGGACGCGGCTGTAAGCTACATCAGTTTCGGTGTAAACGGCCGTGCCGGGTAAGCCGCTGGCGTCCTCATGGAAGATAACGGTAATGGCATCCGGGTCTATTGGCGTATCCGTCGAGTAGTAACCACTCCAGAATACGATTTGACCGATAGCCGTCGGGCTGCTCAACACGAAGTTGTCGGCAACAACCTGAACGCCGCTGGTGCAGATGTCGCAGCCTTCGTCAGAGAAGATACCATTAGACTGGTTAGGCGGTTGGTCAATCAAGATATTCTGGTTCGGAGCCGCGCCAGTCATCGCGCTGCTTCCGGAAACATCGGCAGACGCAAATTGCGACAAGCTCTGGGATGGCGCTGCAGAGGCGGCCGGCGGCACATAACTCGGTACCGGCTGCGCTGCGGCATACCCGCCATCCATTTCAGACAACGAGAACGTGGCCGACATAGTGCCCGCATTGATGATTTCCAGGCTGGTCGTTAGTGTGTTGCCCAGAAGGACCGATACCTCGAATTCATCAGGATTGACGCTCATGATCACATCCAACGCAAAGTCAACCGTTGTGGTTGTATCGGTGATGATGGATACGGCCGATACTGTTTCGCTAATGTAGTTGACTGCTTCGACGGTTACATCGTAGCTGCCAACGCCCATTACGATGGAGTAATCGCCATTTGCATCTGTCGTGGTTGTACGCGGGTTGGCGCCACCGGTTACAGTAACCGTTGCGCCGTCAATGCCGGCTCCGGAAGCGGCATCTGTTACGGTGCCGTCTAACGTGCCAGTTGCTGCGCCATTGCCGCACCAATCCAATACAGTTCCCATCACTTCTTCGCGATCGGCCGTATTAGCGATTGCTTCAAAGGGGAAGCCCCAGAAACTGGTGCGGTACACACCGCTATCTTTATCAATAGCCGCATTGTTGCTGTTATCGCCGAGGAAAGCTAATTCGGCCGTGCCATCGGGGTTAACCACATCAGCGAAATCGCTAAACGGATAAGATAGCGAATAGGGGCCTAAACCGCCAAATACGATATTTTGTCCGGTAACTGATGCATAGCCGCCATCATCGCTGGTAGCGCTGGACAAACCGAGATAGTCGGTCATGAATGTCGTTTGGCCGCGATCCCAGTAGTAATCCTGCGAACTGATGAAGAGGCAGTTGCCATTATCCAACCACGTTGACAAATCTGCTTCGCCAGTGGCGCCGGGGCCGGCAAAACCGCCAAACTCATCGCCGGTGAACCAGATTACCGTGCTGTAAGGCGCCAATTCGGCCGCCGATGGTTCATTGTCTGAATTACCGGTGTCCCAAACGTCGTATTCAGCGCCCAAGGCGTCCAGGGCGTCTGTATAGTAAGCGCGTACATCAGGCCCGTTGTCATCGTCGTCCACGACAAGGATGGGCGGGATGTCGCGCGTGGTGAAGTTCCAAACGGCCGACCAGGCGCCGTCACCGCAAACATTGCTGCTGTAGACACGCCAGTAATATTGTGTCAACGGAGCAAGCGACGTATCCAGCGTGACTGAATCTGCCTGCACTGTATCTGAGAACACGATATTGGTGAAGGCCATATCTGTGGCAACTTCTACCCAATACACGTCGCCTTGCGCATCAGCGGTCCAGCTCAGTGTGGGCAGCAAGTCAACGCCTGTTGCGCCGTCTGCCGGCGATGTGAGGACGATTGTACCCGGAATGGCGTCGTAAACATCAATACCTACGGTTGTTGTGTGCGTTGGCGTCGGTACAGATACGCCTACGATATCAACGTTGTAGCTGCCGGGCGTTGTTGCGCCTACAGTCAGCGTCATTACGCTGCTTGTGGTGGGCGTGACAACGGTGGAAGGAGCGATTGTAGCTACAGTTCCTACCGGTACATTGGCCGCAGACAAATCTACTGAACCGGTGAACCCGGATAGATAATCCACAGTTATGTCATAAACGGCGTCATCGGGAGCGCAAACGGCAATGCTTTCCGGCGCAGCGCTGATAGCGAAATCTGGCCCAAGCGTACCGGTACATTCTGGAATGCGGAAAGTACCGATGCGGGTGTTCCAGTTGAAGCTGGTGTCGCTGACGTTATGGTATTCGTTGGTGTACCAGAAGGTACAGTTGTCTACCGGGTCAACGCTCATGGCGCTGTAGTCACCCCAACGGTCATAGGGGCCGGTTTGGGAGCCGCCGCCGGGATAGAGGGTCATTTCTGGCTGCAGGACACCCAACGGATCGGAACGGAGACGGGTCGCATAGCGCAGGGACGGGTAGGTGGTATCGCTGGAGACGCTGTAGCCTAGCGCGATGTTGCCGGAACCGTCCATAGCGATGCTGCCCATCCAACGATGGTCGGCATCTGGCGCGAAAGTACCTTCTTGATACAACGACCAGGGAGTAGGCCCGCTTCTGCGCAATTCAAACCAGCGAATCCCGGCCCAGTCGCTTCCGTCCACGTCAACGGTGAAGTTGCCGACCAATGTCTCGTAAGAGTTAAAGTTGCGGTATTGCAGGCGTACCATTGGCCAGGGGGAGACACTGTCGAGACGTTGGGTTGTGTCGGGCTGGGGAATACAGTCGCCGGCGAAGAAGCCGCATACGGTGTAGTTGAAAGCTGAAATGGGCAGCTCGGTAACCAAATTAAAGGTTGTGTTGGCCGGTGTGACCCAATCAACAGCAAATTCATAAAGCGCCAGACGATCCGGGCCGGCCGGATGATCCGGGTATCCGTTCTTCAGATGGGTGTAAAAAGTGCCCGGCGCGCCAGGAGGCGGGGGCGTTTGTCCATCGGCGTCGGCCGGCATGGGGAAGTTGGGTAAACTGCCAACGTATTGATGTCCGGCAGGTGCGCCGCTTAACATGGCGACCCGGTCGAAGACGTGGGCGTAGTATTGGTTGGGGAAACCCGTGTTTGTTCCCAAGTAGTAGCCGTCAGGCCAGATACCGAATTTGGGATAATCCGGGAAATCGGGCATGGGGAACTCGTATAGGTAGTAGGAACCTGTCGGGTCTGGGGTGGTGGAGACGGCTACACACATGGACTGACCGGATGAAACGGCGAATTGGCTGAGCATCCAGCGATCGGCCATGTCGTCGTAAAGGACAACGGGGTCGCCGCTGTTGTCTGTTTCACAGGGGCCGCCAAATCCAGACCATAGTGTGTTGTTGTTCAAGGGGCCAACCAGCAAGTTACCGGCTTTGTCGTAGATGGCAAAGGAGAGATTGACCATTTGCACGTAGTGGTTGGGGCCGACGTCGCCGTTTGTATCTGGCGGGGTGACGGCGCCGAATTCGCCTTGTCCTTCAAAGGTGAATAGGGGGGCCGGGGTGCGGCCTTCGCCAACGCCTTTGCCGGCGAGTGCGTCTAGAATGTGGGTGTTTGTACCGGTCATACCCAAATCGTCGCGGAAAATGCCGGGATTTTTAATGGGGTTGATTTCGCGGTCAATAACTCGTTCCAGGTCTGTGGGAAGATCGCGCACAGGACGACTTATTTTGGCCGTGACGGGTTCGCTGACTTGCACGGTGAATCCGTCGGGTTGTTCTTCGGGGCCAAGTCCTTGCGCTTGTAAGCCGCCGCTGGACATAACCCAAGCAAGGGCGGCAAAGGCCACAAACAAGGAAATGCCTACGGCTATGCGAGAGATGGATTTCATGAAGTTATCCTCCTTCTTTGGATAAGAAAATCCGTTTACAAAATGTTTAGGAACATTGGTGCGCTCATTTTGAATCAGGCCAGTGATTTATAACTGAGACTGTTTTAATGAACGCGGGCTAAAGACAGGTTTAATGGGGAATTGTTTGAAACTGTATTGTTTGGATATACCAGATTGGCGTTTATTGGGTTTAGCGCAGAGGTGTGTTATGAAACGTTTTTAATTCAGCGATATCGAGACAATGCAGTTTATTCTTTCATGCAGCGGTCACCTCCTAGTTGGATAGAATGGATGCTGAATGCGGGCAACAAAGTAGTTGTTGAATTAGCGTACTGGTACTGGATTTTGAGGGTTTTATTCAGTTTGAAGCGTTGCTTTATCATTATTTGCTTGGTGTGGTTTTAGCAACTTTACTGTGTTTAAAGGGGTTGAAGTAAATTTATTCTGATGAAAATCATAGGGACAATATAGTTATTATGCTATTTTTAGAGCGTTTTGGCAATAGGCATTCGTTGATTCGTTGATTAGTAAGTATTCAATTCCTCTGGGAATTTTTGAAGTTTTTGCCTTTAATGGCGAGCGTTTCCAGAGGTAGAAACTTCAAAAGTCGGAACGGTTATGTTGATTGCCAGTTTTTTGATATGGGCGGTACATGCGTTGTTGGATTGGTTTATGGTTTGTTGGCGCGGTTGAAGAAGGGCTGGGTGAGGGTTACGGCCGTTTCCGCTGCTTCTTCCACACTAATTTGTCCATAAAAGGCCCGTTCGATTTCTTCGCCAGCCGTTTCTTCGATGCCGACCCAGGTTGTCATGATAGGAACGCGGCCCAGTTGGGGGATGGTGTCTATGTAGACGCGGCTGTTGGCGGGGGGCTGGGTGGGGTCGAGAAAGGCGGGGGAGTTGGCAACGGCCGTTAACGAGGGCACGGTTCTCCCGGATGCGGCTACCAGGGTTTGCCCTTCAATTGAATTGGCGAATTCGATGAACGTCCAGGCAGCCTCTTTGTTCCTGGTGTTGGCGGCCATGCAGTAGCCGTCGCTGTGCAGAATACCGGACGGCCGTTCCCCATTCGGCAGCGGGGCCACATCCCAATCAAACGTTGTGATGGTGCGGTAGGTGGGGACGCCGCGGCGGCTGTTGAAATACATGGCAAGACGGCCGTTCAAAAAACGACTTTCGCTTGATTCAGCCGATTCCATCACCGCATCCGGCGCAACCTTTTCCTTCACTTGTAAATCGGTAAACCACTGAAAGGCGGCCAACGCTTCGGGGCTGTCCAGCATGAGCCGGGTTGGTTTGTCCAGGTTGTCAACCAATTTTCCGCCGTTTTGCCAGATGAAAGGAGCCAGCCGGAATAGTTTGGGAGCCAGCCCGACGCCGTATTGGTCGGTACGGCCGTCGCCATCCACATCCATTGTCAACGCCCGCGCCGCCGTCAGAAAATCCGCTCGCGTCCAATCATTAGTCGGGTAGGGGAGATTGGCGGCATCAAACAAATCCTTGTTGTAATAGACGACCAGGCTGGAAATATTTTGGGGAATGCACCACAATTGGCCCTCCAGGTAAAACGATTCAATCGTCGGCGCGAAAAAGTCTGATTCCTGAATGATGTCGCTTTCGGCCAGATAGCCGCCCAATGGTTCCAGCCCGCCCTGATCGGCGAAGGTGGCGAAGCGGCGGTAGTTGAGCAGCATCACATCCGGCGGCGCGCCGCCGGAGAAGTCGGTAGCCAGACGGCGGCGGTATTCGCTTTGGCTGGGGATGTGGCGCAGTTGGATGTTGATGTCGGGATGTTCGGCGGTGAAGGCGGCGACTAAATTTTCATAGGCTTCCAGTTCGGCTATGTCGCCAAAAACCATGAAGGAGACGGCGTTTTCATCAGATTGACCGGCACATGCAGCCAAAAACAGCATAGAAAAGATTAGAAGTAAGAATTGGCGGAGGGAAGTTGTTTTCATAATTCAAAATTCAGCGCTGCTTGCCACCCGCCACTTGCTTAATTTCTTTCAAAAAGATTGGCTAAAGATATGTTATGCAGGAAAGCCCGCTGTAACAATATAAATAGGAAGATGATGGGCAGCATCATCACAACGGAGCCGGCCATGAGATAGGGCCAATTGCCGTATTCGAGTTGTTTCAGGATTTGAATGCCCAGGGGTAATGTGTAAAGTTGGGCGTCGTAGATGTACAGGACGGGGGCGATGAAGTCGTTCCAATACATGACGAAGGTGAGGATGATGACGCCGACTGCGGTGGGCCGGGCTAACGGCCGTGCCATTTGCCACCACACGGTCAGGGCATCGGCGCCATCTAGCCGGGCCGATTCGAAGATGCTGGCCGGAACCTGCCGGTATGTCCAGTAAAAAAGCAGGACGAACAGCGGGTTGCTGGCGGCGAAGGCGGGGATGATTAAGGCCCACAACGAATCTATCAGCCCCAGCCATTGCAAAATTTGGAACCGGAACATCCACACGGCCGTTCCCGGAATCATCAGTAAAACCGCACTGCCCAAAAAGAGCCGCCGCCGCCAGGCTGAAGCAAGCTGGCTCATGCCAAATCCGGCGGTGGAGGCGATAAACAGCGTAACCGGCACGGCGACGGCGATGACCTTCAGCGAATTGACGATGTACCGCGCCGTCGGCATCATCACAAACAAGTCGGCGTAATTTTGCCAACGGATGCTTTCGGGCAGCCATTCTACCGTGCGTTGGGGCGGCAGTCCCGGCTGGCGCACAGATGTGACCAGCATCCAAAACAGGGGGAGCAGGAAAACGGCCGTTACTGTTACGGCCGTTCCATGATGCAGCCCGGTTCGCCAAAAACCTTGCAATTTACGCATCTTCCCTCACAAACCGGGGGCCGACAAGCGCCGTAATGCCACCAATCAGCAGCGCCATCAAAACAAAAAACAACAGCATAAACGCCGCCGCCATGCCAAAATCAAAAAAGTCAAACGCCAATTCATACACCAGCAGCGGGGCAAACGTAGTCGAATAATAAGGGCCGCCATAGGTGATGACAAAGGAGGGCGTAAACGTGTTTTCAATGCTCACCAATAAATCGCGGAAAGTAAGCAGCAGCAGCCAGGGAACGAGCAGCGGCAGCGTAATGCGCCAAAACGACTGCCACCCAGACGCGCCATCCACTTTGGCCGATTCATAGAGCGCGCGCGGAATGGTTTGCAATCCGGCCAACAGCACCACAAATCCTTCCCCGATTTGGAAAAGCGACAAAATGACCATTGCCAGCCGGGCCGACCCCGGCTCCGTTAGCCAGGCCGGCATGGGCAGCCCCAGCCAGCCCAAAAAAATGTTGAGCGGGCCGTAAACGGGATTCAAAATCCATAGCCAGAGCAGGGAATAGGCAACCGGCGGGATGACGGTAGGCGTGTACACGGCCGCTCGATGCAAACCGAACAAGCGGCGTTTGCGCTGCAGCAGCAAAGCCAGCAGCAGCGCCCCCAAAATGCGCAAGGGGACGGCTAACCCGATAAAGTACAACGAATTTTGAATAGATATGCGGGCATAGGCTGATTGGGACAGCCGGAAAAAGTTCTCCAGCCCCACCCATTCCGGCGGTCTGATGGTGTTGTAGTTGGTGAAGGCGATGACGACGGTTGCCAGCGCCGGCAGGACGACCAGGATGAATGTGCCGAGGATGTAGGGGAAGAGGAAGAGGCGGGTTTGGAATTGGTAGGTGGAAAACGGCCGTTTCTTAACCCGCTGCAATGTTTTCTGGTGGGTGGTTAACTGCTCTGTCCGCATGGAAGGCGATTATAAACACAAACCCTAACCTTTGCACTTTTTGGCTCCTTGCTGTGGCTGCCTCTCCACCCGCAGGGATACAATTAGACCGCGCCCCAGCGGGTTTAAACAACAATTGGACGTCGTGTTTCGGGAATTGGAATTCCCGAAACACCAACATTATTTACGATTGAATCCTAAGCAACAATTTTCACTGGTTGGAGCAATACATCGCCTGAAATGCCAAGCCCTGTGTGCAGCTTCCGTATCATATTAAGCGTTAGCGGACGTTTTTTGTTTAGAATCTCAGAAACCCGCGCCCGTGTACCAATGTAAGGCTCTAAATCCCGCCGTGTCAATCCGCGACTTTCCATGTAATACTGAATCATTTCAATCGGATCAGGCAGGGGAATGCTGTAATGCTCGTCTTCATACGCTTCAACAAGCGTGACCAGCACATCCAAACGGTCGCTCTCTAGTGGGGTAAGTTCACCGATGGGTTCAACCTCAAGCAGTTTTTCAATCTCTGCTAAAGCCCATTCATAATCTTCTTCTGTTTTGATTGGTCGAATATCCATAACTACTTACTCCATTACACTCGCGTCGCATCAATCTTGTCGTACTCACCGTGCGTACCTACAAAACGGATGTAAACAATGCCTTTTTGATAGACGATAACAACGACGAGCCGATAATGATTACCCTTGATGTTGAACACGACGCGATTATTGGCAACAAAACTAACATTACGATAGATACTTTTAATGTCGGAAGGCGTTTCCCACTTAGCTCTTTTTGTATCAAGATACCATGCTTCCAGCGCTTGCCGAGCATCAGTATGAACTTCCCAGAATTCTCTGAGCGCTTTGCGTGAAATAATGCGCATACAAAGATTATATATCGCTCCCAGTGTGGGAGCAAGGCGGATTTTATAGTTCTTGCCGATCTTCGTTGATAGCATCGGCAGCGTTGACACCATCGGGCCACAGTTTACCGATTTCTTTGGCTAATTTGTCAAGGCCGAGGAAGTGACGTGTTGTTTCCCTGGCGCTTTCCTCTTGTCGGGTGCGCCACGCTTCATCTTCGCGGCAGCGGATGATGAATTGGGCCGCTTCCTCGGTGGAATCCGTCACCATCATCAAATCCACATCGCCGGGGGAGATTTTACCGGCGGCTTGCATGGTTCCGCGCAGCCAATCTAGCAGGCCGCCCCAGTAGGCGGAATCGTAGAGGACGACAGGGAAGTTTTGGACTTTGCCGGTTTGGATGAGAGTGACGCTTTCAAATAGTTCGTCCATTGTGCCAAAACCGCCGGGGAAGATGACAAAGCCCTGGGCGTATTTGACGAGCATGGTTTTGCGGACGAAAAAGTAGCGGAAATCTATGGATAAATCCACGTATGGGTTGAGGTGCTGCTCGAAGGGGAGTTCGATGTTGAGGCCAATGGAGAGGGCGCCGGCCTCGTGCGCGCCTTTGTTGCCGGCCTCCATAATGCCGGGGCCGCCGCCGGTGATGATGGCGTAACCGGCTTCGCCCAGCAGCCGAGCGACTTCAACGGCCGCTTCGTAATGCGCTTCTCCCGGTTTGGTGCGGGCGGAACCGAAGATGGTAACGGCCGTTCCCAAATCAGCCAGCGCGTCAAACCCTTCCACAAACTCGCTCGTAATCCGCATCACCCGCCAGGGATCCGATTGCGTAAACGCCGCCTTGTCCTGGCTGGGCGCAATGAACAGTTTTTGGTCTTCCGTCGGCTTGCCTGCACGAGCTGCCCGGTTAATCGGTTGTAAATTTTTCATGGGTTATCCTTTTGAGCTAGAGCTAGAGCGAGAGCGAGAGGAAGAACAGTCTCCTCTCGCTCTAACTCTAGCTTGTTCTCTTCATTACAATGAGAGTGATGTCGTCAAATTGGGGCGTGTCCCCGGCGTGTTCCTGGATAGCGGCGGTGATGGCCTGGCGGATGGCAGCAGCGGATTCGTTTTGATGGGTAACGGCCGTCAACCGTAACCGCTCCAGACCAAACTCATCATAATCCGCATTCATCGCCTCCGTCACCCCATCCGTATAAAAAATCAGCGTGTCGCCGGGATGCAGGTGGATAGATTGGCTGGCGACTTCAATGTCGGGCAGCACGCCCAGCGCCATGCCATCGCCGCGCAGCAGGCGGACTTTACCGTTAGCGCGAAGGAGGAGCGGCGGATTGTGGCCGCCGTTGGCATACGTCAGCCTCTGTTTATCGGGGCGCCAGATGGCGT
Source organism: Anaerolineae bacterium (assembly GCA_024762395.1). GTDB lineage: Bacteria > Chloroflexota > Anaerolineae > Promineifilales > Promineifilaceae > JACKCC01. The sequence continues at coordinate 14,356 of JANTHP010000064.1, forward strand.
AAAAAACAGTCACAAACAAGTCGGATTGGGCGTCTGATTCAATAAGTTCGTTGGTACGCATCAACGCCGCTGCCGGATCGTTCCGATTGAAGGCAATGGTGCGCAAGATGGTGCGGCTGAGGGCCATGAACAGCGCGGCCGGAACCCCTTTATCGGCCACATCGGCGATGACGATGCCCCAGGAGCCATCGCTGCGCGGAATAAAATCATAAAAATCGCCGCTGACCTGGCGGGCGGCCTGCCAATGGCTGGCTAAATCGCAGCCGGGAATGTCGGGACTGCCATCGGGGATGAAGCTGGCCTGGATTTCGCGGGCCACGTTCAGTTCTTGCGCCAGCCGCTCCCGTTCGGCGGCCTCCTGGTAAAGCTGGTTGTTGATGACGGCCGTTGCCGCCTGATGCACAATCCCATTCAAGATATTGAGACGGCGCATGGACAGAACCACGCCATTTTCGGTTGAATTGGTTCCCACCAGCATGAGGCCCACCCGCTCGCCGCGCGCAATGAGCGGGAAAGCGTGGGCGGTGGGCGCGCCCATACTCGTCGCCAACCAGGGCGGCAAAGTCAGGACATAAAAGGTGGCCGTTGGCGTTAGAAAATCGGCCGCTTGCGGTTTGACGGTGAGAAATTCATCCCGCTCGATTTCGTGCGCTTCCAGCAGGGCGCGCCCCATTGTGTTGAGGCCGTGACTGGGGCCGGCCTGGAACGCCTGCCGTTTCTCATCCCATACCAAAATAATGGTAGATTCGACGCCAACCAGCATGGGAACCAGGCGCACAATCGTATCCAGAATTTCGTTCAAATTGAACAGGCTGTTGACGGCTTCGGCTACCTGGAGCAGGGCGGTGTTGACCCAGGCTTCTTCCTGCTGGGCGATGCGGAGATGGGCGTTTTCGATGGCGACGGCCGTTTGCGCGACGATGTTGTCTAGCAGTTCGCGGCGGGTCATTTCCGTTTCTTGCAGCGAACTTATAATCATCACGCCTAAAATGTGTTCCTTGCTGTTGATGGGCAGCAGGGTATGGGTTTCGTCTGGGCTGCGATGTTTGAGTTTGCCGCGCCAGGGGGGATGGCTGTGGGTGGCGATGGGTTCCTGGCCGATGTGAACGGCGTCAAGGGCGCCCCAATCGCCGATTTTTAGACTGATCTGGGCGAAGGCGACGGCCGTTTCCGCATTGGTTCCGTATAATTGGCCGCCCCGGTAGACGGCCGTTTCCTCATCCCACAATAAAATGCCGCAGCAATCTACCCCAACCAGCATGGGCGTGAGGCGGGTGACGGCCGTTAACACATCCGTCATCTCCATACTTTCGCCCAATGCTTTTGCCACCTGGAATTGGGCCGTTGTCAGCCAGGCTTGTTCTCGTTGCCAGGCCAACTGCCGCGCTTGATCAATGGCGATGGCCGTTTCGGCGGCCAACGCTTCCAGCGCAGTTTGCTCAACGGCAGTGAAGGCGCCGATTTTGTCGCTTTGCACGTCCAGTACGCCCAGCGTCTCCCCGGCTACCATGAGCGGCAGGGCCATTTCGGCTTTGGTAACGGCCGTTATTGCCGGATTGACGCTGGCAAAGTTACGAATAAAGCGGTCATCGTCATCGGTGTTGTTGACGATGATGGTGGATTGGGTGGCAACGGCCGTGCCAATTAATCCCTTGCCAAGCATTACCTGCGTGGGCGGGTCGGCCAATTCCGGCGCGCTGCTGGCCTCGGCGGTGATAGTTTCTCCCTCTACCGAAAAGATGGTAACCGGGTGGAAGTTGAACGTCTCGCGCGTTAGCTGCACAACCTGGGTGAAAATATCGTCCCGGCTGCGAATTTGGCTGATTTGACGGGCAATCTGGCTGACCAATTCCAAATAAGAAGCCCGTTTATGCTCGATTTCGTATAATTTTGCCTGGGTAATGGCGGCAGCGGCCTGATTTGCCAAAATCATTAGGCGGCGCATATCCTCTTCATCAAAGCGATTGGCTCTTTGGCTCTGGGCGGCGATGATGCCAATGGCGGCGTTGCCGCTGATGAGGGGGATGAAGATGGCGGAACGAGGCGGGGTGTCGCTGACGTAGCGGGGTTTTACGGGCAGATGCGCCAGTTCCCGGCTGAAATCCCGAATGAGCAAGGGCTGTTTGGTTTGGCGCAGCCAGCCGACGATGCCGGACGCTTCGCTGAGGTCAAAGGTGCGGGGGGTGGATTGGAGACGGCCGTTTATCCGCCAAAACAAAATTTTATACAGATCGCCATCAAAAAGCCCTACTTGGAATGTGTTGTTGTCAATTACCCGGCCCGATTCGTTGGCAATCAGTTCGCACAACGCCGTCACATCCAATCTGGAGGCGACGATAGCTTGTCCGGCCGAGCGCAGCCGTTCCAATTCGGCCACGCGCTGCATGAGCAGCCGTCGGGAACGGTAGCGCCGCCACAAAATAAAAGCGCTCAACAACAGCGCAGCCAGCAGAATGAATAATGAATAATTCACAATCAGCGATTAACAACGGCCGTTTCGCAATCGGGGTAAATGGAAAAGACCTTATCGAAGCCAACCATGCCGAAGATTTCTTGCAGCCGGTCATTGAGACCGCACAGAACTAAATCGCCGCCTTGTTGCCTGGCTTTGCGCCAGGCGCTGACAAGGCAGCGCAGGCCGCCGCTGTTGATGTAGGTTACTGCGGTTAAATCAACCAGCAGGTCGTAATGGCCGGCGGTGAGCAGGTTGTTCAATGTTTCTTCAAGCTGCGGTGTTTGCGTTTGGTCCAACCGCCCGCTGATGATGAGGCGATGTACGCCATTTGTTTGCGTTTGTTGGATACTCATGCGACATCCTCGTCTGGCATAATTCGCTTTTTCATCACCAACCGGTTGCCCTGCTGCGGGTCGTAAGTGAAGGTTACTTCGTCCATGAGATTACGCATGAAATGGATACCCAATCCTCCGACCTGAATGTTGTCGAATTCATCGGATTGAGGCGGTTGTTTTACGGTGGGGGGCGGCGGCACGCTGTCAGGGTTGAAGCGACGGCCGTTATCGCGTATGGTGACAATGAAATAATTATCGGCAACATACCAGCTTATCTCAATATCGCCTGTATTTTCGCCCCCATAAGCGTGTTCGATGATGTTGGTGCTGGCCTCATCGCAAGCGAGTTCGATATGGAAAACGCTTTTTGCATCCAGTCCAACGCTGGCTGCTCCCTGCGACACGAATTGGCAGATTTGTTTGACTTCGGCGTAACGACCGGGAACGGTGAGGGTATGTTTTTCGCCCATAAATGTAGGCGCTTACGCGCCAACATCGACAAAAAGCTGTCGATAATTATGAATTGTGAATTGTGAATTGTGAACTGGAAGCCTTATTCACAATTCACAATTCACCGTTCACAATTCACAATTTTTTCCAAACGAAGTTTTGGAAGAACGTAGATACTAACTATCAGCATTTCAGCTTGTCAACTGACCGGCTAAAATGCTGAAATGCTGACCGCTCACGTTGTTAGAAACTGCCAACGGCCGTTAATGTATCCTCATAGGTGGAGAACATGCTGGCCAGACCGGCCAGTTCCAACACCTCGGCCACACGTTCCGAAGGCGGCGATAGGCGAACATCGCCGTTATGGTTTTTGCATTCGCGCAGGGCGGCGACTAATGTGCGTAATCCGGCGCTGCTCATGTAGTTGACGTTTGCTAAATCCAGGACGATCTGGTAACGGCCGTTACCCATGATCTCTTTCAATTTGCCATCCAGTTCCGGGGCACTGCTGCTGTCAACACGGCCGCTAACCGTCACCAGGTCTACACGGGTCATCGTCTGTACAGTAATTTCAAGGGGGGACTCGCTCATCGTTAAATTTCCTCCAAATGTAAGGGCTAATGGTTGAACCAACCGCATTATACCACACGTGAAACGTGAAACGTAAAACGTGAATGCGCCCTTCACGTTTTACGTTCTACGTTTTACGTTTTACGTTTTACGCTTTATAGTTGGCGCATGGATGATTTGTACCGACAATTGGAAGTGAAAGCGCGCGCGCTGGGGTTTGACCTGGTGGGCGCGGTTCCGGCCCGTCCAGGGCGGCGGTTGGAGGCGTATATGCGCTGGATTGAGGCGGGGATGCACGGCCGTATGGGCTACCTGGCCCGCCCCGACCGCATCATCCGGCGGCAGGAGTTGCATGTTATCTTGCCAGGTGTGCAGTCCATCCTCATGGTGGGGCTGAATTACCACACGCTAAAATTGCCCGCCGCCATTGCCGACGATCCCAGCCGAGGGCGTATTTCCAGCTATGCCTGGAACCTGGATTATCATGACATCATGACGCCGCGTTTGCAGGAATTGGCCGCCTGGCTGAATGAAATGACCGGCAGCGCCAGCAAAGTTTACGTGGACACTGGCGCCGTCCTGGAGCGCGACCATGCCGAATCGGCCGGATTGGGTTTCACCGGCAAAAATACGATGCTGATTCATCCCCGACACGGTTCTTACCATTTCCTCGGCGAGATTTTGACGACTGCCTCAATTCATCATTCATCATTCCCCACTCATCATTCGCTATCTTGCGGTTCTTGCCGCCGCTGCCTGGATGCCTGCCCGACAAAGGCGTTCCCTGAACCGTATGTACTGGATGCGCGGCGCTGTATTTCGTATTTGACGATTGAGTTGAAGGGATGGATTC
>JANTHP010000065.1 GCA_024762395.1 Anaerolineae bacterium
ATGGAATCGGCCGCCAGCGTCTGGGTGAGCAGCGCGGGGAAACAATCGCGGAAAATGTCGGCGTCCCAAACGTTGAGGCGTAGATAGCTTAAGAGTTGGGGCAGTGTGAGGGTGTCAAGGTGGGGTTCCAGCGCTTGCCGTAAGGCGAAAAAATCGTCGGGGCCGGCGTTACCGATGGCATCGGCGAAGGCCTGGCGGGTGTAGCGGCCTGCGTTGAGCTTATCAAAACGGCCGTTCCCCTGCCCCCACACATAAGCCGCCACCTGTAAATTATCCTGGTACTGCGCGGGATAGAGCGCTTGCCCGCCGGTTAACTCCGCGTACTGACCGATGGCGTGGTAGTTAACCATGAGGGAAAAGCTGCCATGCAAGTTAGGCAGCGGCGGCTCCTGCCCGATAAGGGAATCGGGCAAGGTAATACCCCTGTCGGCGGTGAGAAGGAGGAACGGGTTATTGGGCGCGCCCCGCCAATACTTTATGCAATCTAAGCCAATGTTGGGGAAGGAAACGGCTGCCTCGGTTTCACCCGGCACAAGCATTTCCGGCAAAACAGCCTCATACCACGCCAAAATCTGATTGTACTCATCATCTTCGTAAGGCGGCTCCGCCAGCGGGATGGCCTCATAAGCCAATGCCAAACGCTCCCAAATCGCGGGATCGTCCAGGTCGGGTTCCGGCTGGCTGCTGATGAGCGTGAGTAGATTTTGGCACAACTGTCCCTCTTCAATGACAAAGCTGTCTTGCGGGATGCTGTCGAAAAAGTAGTTGGCGATGAGGATGAGTGGTTGGCGGATTTGGTTAGGATCGAGGGTGATGTTGGCGTGGCGGAGGTGTAACGGCCGTCTCTCCAACACATCAAACAACGCAAAATCCAGGACACCAGCCTCAATCCAGGGCCGAAAGCGCTCATGATTCTGCCAAAAATCCACAATTTCCGGCACAAAATCGGTCATGATGTACTTAATAGGCCAATCCGCCAATGATGATTGCTGATGACGAGGAAAAAACTGATGCAAAAAATGATACGCCAGCCGTCCCGAACCAGCACCTAATTCCACGATGTAGATTGGCTCCAATCTCTGGTCGGTTTCATTCAGATCGCGCAAAAAGCCTGACACCACCTGGGCATAGGCCCGCGCCATCACAGGATTGCTGCTAATATCGTGCGGCACTTCGTCGTTTTGCCACGCCTTCATGCCATTGCGTAAAAAGTAACGCCGCTGAATCTCCCACAGCAGCGATTGCGAAAGTCGCTGGTCGGCGGCGATGATGTGATGATTGGTCATAACGATTAAAGTTCTCATGTCATTTCGAGGTCTTCCGAGAAATCCCATTCAAATTGGCTGTTGGTTGGGGTTCCTCACTCCGTTCGGAATGACAGTTGTGTCTATTCTGCTCCTGCCTGTCGCAACACTTTTAAGATGCCTTCTGCCCGTTTTCCGGTAACAAAATCGCTGATCCGGCGCGGCGGGAGCGCTTCCCCTTTGTGATTGGTATTGGCGGGAACCACGTAATGCACATCTGCACCCGATTGGATGAGCAATTTAGTCATCCGCACGTACCCGGCGCGTACGGCAAACACCAGCGGCGTCCAACCGCGCAAGGAGACGTACATACTCGGCCCCGGATGGACGGCATTCACGTCTGCCCCTTGCCGGATGAGCAGCTTGGCTAGATCGTAAAAATTGTTTTCGACAGCCAGCATCAAGGGCGAATAGCCGCTGCTGCCCGCTTCGTTGGGATCGCTGCCGACGGAGAGCAGGTATTCGGCCACCCGCTTATGCCCATTGGTAACAGCGAGATTGAATGCTTTACGGCCGTCATAAATCCTGGCATGAATATCCGCCCCGGCCTCCACCAAAAAACGCACCATTTCCAAATGACCGGAACTGGCGGCGGTCGTCAGCGGTATGCTGCCATGATGATCGGATGCGTTAATTTCCGCGCCATTTTCCAACAGCTTTTGGGCTAACGGAATGTGACCGTGATTGGCCGCCCACCAAAGCGGCGTCTGTCCTCGCGCCGGGTTAGGCCGATGTTTGTCAGGGCGTCTGTGATTGACGTCAGCGCCCTGCTCAATGAGATAATCGGCGACAATGAAACGTTTTCGCATTAAGGCCATCATCAAGGCCGAGCAGCCATCATAATCGCCGCCGCCGATGGTTACGTTGACGTTCGCGCCGTCTTCTACGGCCTGGATAACGGCCGTTACATCCCCCGCAATCGCCCCGTCCATCAACCGCTGGTTGGGCGATTTGTTCGGATCAGGCGGCGGAGCTGGTTTTGACGCCGGCTTTTCCGATTTTGGCAGCGGTTCCGCTTTCAACCCATTTTTCCGCAAAACATGTTTCACATCCTGCGCCAATCGTTTCCGATCGTTATAGTAAGTCATGAATTGGTCATACTTCTCATCCATGAAACTCAATGCCACCGCTTGCGCCAATTCTGTCGGTTCGTCGCCCGGCTCACAGGGAACGCGCAGAAAATCAAGCATCATTTTTTCCATATCGGGGTGAAACTGGTCTTGCAATATGTCCACCAATGCCCGTTTTTGCTGCCAATCTTCCAACTGCCAGTACAGGGCAATGAGCGGCTCGATGTCCCCCGGCTGCACCCAATCCCGCGCCGATTCTATTTCTACGTAATCATCGGCTTCGATAACGGCCGTAAACTGCCGCAGCCGTTCAGAACTCATCCCAGCTTGCACCGCCCCTCGTCTCAAAAAAAACCGCTTAAAACGCTCTGTCCATTTCGCCATACACCAATCTCCTTCTGACAGGCAGCGAACGTTTTGTCAAAATCGTAACGACTCAGGTGACAGTCATTTTTCCCAGAGACACTGGTCACAACCTACTGCGTTTTAAGTGACTGTCATCTCTGGGACTTAGTAGTTACTCGAAATCCATTCGCAAGCTTATTACCGGCTTGCTTTGAATGCTGTTTTCAGTTGATCTACCGTAATGGGGGCTTGTAATTCTGTTTCGCCGATTCGGATAACGGGAATTGTGTACCGATAACGATTGAAGAGGACGGGGTCTTGGGTGATGTCTATTTCGGTAAGATGATGGGGGTAAACGGCCGTTAACCGCTCCAATACCACCTTCACATCTTCACATAAATGGCAGCCCGTCTTAGAAAAAAGCGTAACGTCAACCACGCCTAAATTCCCTTCCAGAATGGCAGGAGCGCATCCACAAACATAAAGAGGAGCAGCGCCGTCAAATAATAGTTGGAAGCCATGAACAACTTCCGGGCATGGGCCGGGGACGGGTCTTTGATAAGTTGGATATTGCGTAAAAAGAGAACGGCCGTAACAAAAACCATCGGCGCCAAATAAAGCCACCCCAACACTGGCATCAACACCAACGCCAGACCGGCCAACCCGCAGGGAACCGTGTGCGACAACACCCACCAGGCCGCGCTGCGCGGCGATGTTCTGGCCGGCAGCATCGGCACATCGGCGCGGGTGTAATCATCGCGGTAAAGCAGCGCCAGGCTCCAAAAATGAAACGGTGACCACAAAAACAAAATGAGCGCCAAGAGCAGCGCGCCCGGCTCATTCCAATAACCGGCAGCGGCGCTGCCGCTAAGAACGGCCGCGCTGCCAGCCGCCCCCCCAATCACCACATTCAACAGCGTGCGCGGTTTCAACCAAATGGTGTAGATAACCACATAAATGAACGCGCCCAGCAGCAAGAAAAATGTCAACGCCGGATTAAACGGCAAAACGGCCAGGGATGGTACCAGAATCAGCCCCCCTGCCACATACGGAATCCAGCCTGGGTTGGGAATATCGCCATTGACAAGCGGCCGTTTTTCCGTTCGCCCCATCGCGCCATCCGATTTACGTTCCAGATATTGATTAAACGCCGATGCGCCGGAAGCCGCCATACCGCCCGTTAACCAAATGAGCGTCATCTTGCCCAAACCCGGCCAACCGCCTGCCGCCAAAAATGCGCCGCCCGTCGCCGCCATCAACAACAAAAAGACAATCCGCATCTTGAATAAAACGATAAAGATAGCTAACATCTCGCGCCATTTTGACACTTCAGTCACAGCGCCAGCCTTATTCGCTCGCCCTTGCTTACTCACATCTGATAATGACATATATCCTCCGGGGAATCAGCGTTCCGCTTGAGACAAATTGTAACAAGCTCGTTATTCACAAGCAATTTACTGCCCTGATTGGCTAACGCAGGCACGGCTTCCATCCCGCGTCAGCCTTAAGGAACGGGAATTTAATAACTTTTGAGGTAACTATACAGGTGACAGTCACTTCTTCCAGAGGTATTAGCCGAAGCTATGCCGTTGGAAAGTGACTGTCACCTCTGGTAGTTGTATAGTTACCTTTTGAGTTTGCTGTGGCCAGTCCCCTGACCGCGCCACCCAAGTTAATTTTGAACGAACTCTAAGCAAAATTCTGAACCCGCACCTACTACTCTGAATTGGAATTGGATATCGCGCAAAAAACCTGCTCCCTCAAGTCTGCCACACGGTACGCAGATAACTGGGCATCACGATAAACAGGATCAATCATGAAATAATCCACTAAATCTTTGGGAAACTTATCTTCAACCTGGTGTACAATTACATAACGGAAGTTATCCGCTTCTAATTGAGTAAGCGCAGTTTGTAACGATTCATTAGACACGGCATCGCAATCAAGCGCCGTATGCTTCCTCCAAGCATATAAGAGTGCGTTATTGTTAATATACCGGTATGCGCCAATCGGCGTCCGCGCGCTTAATCCTTCCACCAGGGGTTTTTGATGAAATGTCTGAAAAAAGATGTAGGGCTTGGACCGCTGGCGTCCCATTGGCAATTCGATTAGGGCAAACATGTCATCATCATGAGCAAGTTGTGCATAAAACGGATTGAGCCGCACTGAATACCCCGCGTATGGGCCGTTCCAATACTCAAACATCAAAAAAACAGTCAGGCCAATAGGCAGAATAATTTGACTTATTCGTCGTTTTTGCAAGGCCATAAGCCACCGGTCCAGACCAAAAGCAGCGCAAACGCCTAAAGGAAGCAGAACACCTAACACAAAAAAGTCGGGTCTGGCTACGGCGCGAACCGGCGGAAACCAACTGACAAAATAGGCGGGCATGGTGAGGTTCTCATAAACTTGACCGTTAAAGCGCAAAACTGTACCCAAACTGAGAATGAAAAACATCAGCCCCGTGGTACCCCAGAGGCTGACCTGAAAACGATGTTTTTTCCATGTCGCAGCAAGTACGGTCAAACCAATGGGCACGATGCCCACATATGCAGGCCATATTTTGTTCATGATGAATCGAGAAACGACTTTTTGGACAAATGGCTCGAATAGGGGATTATGCTGGGAGGGAATAAAGTAAGCTAACAGGTCTGTTTGTTTGAAATCGGCATAATATTTAGATTCAATAGCGAATGAAAGTGCATCTGAGCTGCGAAATATGGTGTAAAGACGAGGAAACAGGAATAAAGCGGCAGCAATGCCAAAGACAACGGCCGTTTCCCAAAACCCTCTTTGCCGCCATCGTCCCTGTTCCAAAGCAAAAAAAACAAAAATCGGCACAAGAGTCAACAAGGTAAAATCCATGATGTACAAGCTGGTCATGGCCGCCAAACCCACCATTAACCCGGCCATGACAGCGTATCGCTTACTGGTTCGATTGACAGCTTGCATAAAGAAAAGCGCCGCCAGAGGAACAGGCGCTAGATGAACAAGATCAGGATGTCCGCCGGTGTGGGCAATGTGGTAAGGCGCCAAACTATACACAGCGCCCCCCACCCAGGCGGCCGTGCGGTGGCTGACCAACGAATTAATGAGCAGATACCCGGCATACGCCGTCATCCAAACGGCCGCTAAAATGGTGACATTATACGCATCAATCAGGCCCAAAATCGGCGTAAGAAGCCATGAAACAGTCGCAACCGTCCAACTAAGGCTGTGAAAGGATAAATCAAGGCCGGTTGGATAAAACATATCATGGGTATAAAAAAAAGATTGCTGCGTTGCCCTAAAATGTTCCAACCAGTAAATGTCCCATATTTTGACAAAGGTATCGGCGTCTACGGTTCCCAACCAGTTTTGACCCAACCTGACAGCCAGGGGGTATGTCATTATGATTGTGACCAGCGCATAAAGCAGCATCGCCAGGCTGTCTCGACGCAGCCAGGTTTGTAATTGTGTTTTTATCCGGGCCAGAAAACGGCCGTTTCCCGCAAAATCACCTGTTGCACTCACAAGAATTCCTAAAATATAATCGCTATCGTCATCAAATTGGATGCGAGTATACAATCTTTACCCTTACCGACAATAAATTACGCGCCAAATGGCGCTGACACTCTTTCTATGATTTGGAAACAGTTCCTTCGCTTTGGATTTCGCCTGCTCTACAATGAATTAGCCTGGACGTATGACACCGTTAGTTGGTTCGTCTCACTGGGAGAGTGGCGGGCCTGGCAGCAGGCGGCGCTGCCGCTTGTAAAAGGTTCCCGCGTGCTGGAGATTGGACACGGGCCGGGACACATGCTGCTGGCATTGGATGCGGCCGGGTATCGGGTAACCGGGCTGGATTTATCGCCATACATGGGCCGGCAGGCAGCGCGCCGGTTCAAAAAAGCCGGCGTTTCGATTCCGCTCATTCGCGGCGACGCTGCCAGCTTGCCATTGGCAGACGCTGTTTTTGACACGGTTTTGGCAACTTTCCCGACGGAATATATTGCTAATCCGGCCGTGTTGGCAGAAGTGCATCGGGTATTGGGGGAAAACGGCCGTTTCCTCATCATCCCCGCCGCCGGTTTCACCAACCCCCGCTGCTTATACCGCTTCATCGAATGGCTCTACGCCATCACCGGGCAGCGAAAAGAGATATTCGCCATTGAGCCAAAACAAAATTGGCTTGCCGACGCCATTTTACAGCGGTTTACCGATGCCGGGTTCCGCGTTGAAATGGATCAAGTTCATCTAACGCACAGCGTCGTCACACGCTTAATCGCATATAAGGACATTGGTTGAAGCCAGACAGGACTGATACAATCAGATAGAGGTAGAGATAGAGATAGAGGAGCGCAAACCTGCAAACTTAATGAATATGAAACAATCACCACCCAAAACACCAGTCGCAACCCATTGGCGCACGCTTGTGCTGTGGATTGCCGGTTTCGTTATCTTGCTCGACCAATTGAGCAAATATCTCGTTGAAGCCGTCTTGCCCCTTTATCATGGCTGGACGCCCATCGCAGCTTTTCCCTATCTCCGCATCGCACACACAACCAATACCGGCGCGGCTTTCGGACTGTTCCCCGCTAACAGCGCCTTCTTCGCCATCGCCGCCGCAGCCATTTCGTTGGCGATTATCACCTACAATTACACCTTGCCCGGCAGTCAAAAAGCGCTGCGTCTGGCGCTGGGAATGCAGTTGGGCGGCGCGTTGGGCAACCTGATTGACCGGCTGCGATTAGGCCATGTTACCGATTTTGTTGATTTTGGCCCCTGGGTGTTTAACATAGCCGATGCGTCCATTGTCCTGGGGGCGGTCATTTTGGCCTGGGTCATGTGGCAAGATGCAAAAAACAGCATCTCCATACCAAAACTAAATCATCCGCAGCCCGGCGAGGTCACGGTATTAGATGAGTGAACGCTTAATTGAACTTACGCTCTCAGCGCCGGGCAAACGCCTGGACATGGCGTTAAAGGAAGCGCTGCCGGAAATGTCGCGCGCCCAGTTGCAGCGGTTGATTAAAGAGGGGCAGATATTGGTAAACGGCCGTTCCGCCAAATCCAGCCTCAAACTAGAAGGGGACGAACACATTCGCATCACCCTGCCCCCGCCCGTCGAAACCGGCCTGGTTCCCTGGGATACGCCGCTCGATATCCGCTACGAAGACGACGACATTCTCGTCATCAACAAAGAAGCCGGCATCGTCGTCCATCCCTCTGCCGGACACGAGCAGTACACCCTCGTCAACGCCGTCCTGGCCCACTGCCCCGTTTTGCCCGTCATCGGCAACGAAAAACGGCCCGGCATCGTCCACCGGCTGGATAAGGACACATCGGGACTCATCATTGTCGCCAAAAACGAACGCGCTTTACGCATCATGCAATCCCAGTTTCGGAAACGCACCATCAGCAAAGTTTATTTAGCGCTGACGGCCGGACAATTACAACCGCCAGCCGCCATCATAGACGCCCCCATTGGCCGCGACCCGCGCAATCGCAAACGAATGAGCGTTATCCCGCCCGGCTCATCGGCATCGCTCAATGCACGGCCGTCGCAAACCCAATACGCAGCTATCACCACCTATGATGAATACACACTAGTCGAATGCCGCCCGCGCACCGGCCGCACCCACCAAATCCGCGTCCATCTGGCTTATGTGGGGTATCCAATTGCAGGCGACACAATTTACGGCCGTCGTAAACGCCAACTGGGATTGAAACGTCACTTTTTACACGCGACCGAACTAACCTTTCAACGGCCGTCAGACTATCAAGAACTCACCATCCGCGCCAAACTCCCCCTGGACTTACAGGCCGCCTTAGACAAAATTGAAGATACAAAATAAGAGATAAAGGATAAAGATAGAGAGATAGAGGCGTCTTCGTCAACCGTCAACTATTAACTGTCAACTGTCAACTAATGGCTCCCATTCTGCAGCGGCAGCGAAATATAAAACGTACTCCCGCGCCCCTGCTCACTACGAACCCAGGCCCGTCCCCCATGCCGTTCCGCAATAGACTTCACAATTGCCAACCCCAGGCCAATACCTTTCACCCGTTCCTCGCCCCGCTGCTTAGCCCGGTAAAACTTCTCAAACAACCGCATTTGATGCTCTTTAGGGATACCTGGCCCATTGTCAGTAACGCTAAACACCATCTCCCCATTCACCGCTTCCGCCTTTAACTTCAAGAAACCACTGTCAGGCGCATATTTAATGCCATTAGTCAGCAAATTCGTAATCGCCTGCCGGATGAGCAATTGATCGCATGTAACCGGCGGCAAATTATCGGCCGCTTCCACATCAATCGTCAATCCCTTCAAGTGAGCGTGCTGCCAATGTTCGTCGGCAATATCGGCCAGCAGCGGCGGCACCGCAATCGTTTCACTGGTCACATCAATACCCGCTTCAATTCGGCTCAAATCCAGCAAGTCGTCAATCAACCGCTGCATTTGCTCAATACCGCCCTGAATTTTATCCAGGTACTTTCGCTGGTCTTCATTGATATCGCCTACCATCGGCAGCATCGTGGTATAGCCGCGCATGAAGGTAAGCGGATTGCGTAAATCGTGGGAAACCGTCCGCACAAATTCAGATTTCATCTCATCAATTTCTTTGAGATGGGTAATGTCGTGCAGCACCGCCACACGCCCGATGGCCTGGCCTTCATTATTGTAGATGGATGAGACGTTGGCGTAGTAAATTCTGTCATTTTTAGCAGCAATTTCCAGGTTATGGGTACGTTCGCCGCCGTTAGCCAGGGCGGCCGCCAACTCCGGCGCTTTCACAACATCGGTTACCGGACGGCCGATGACCTGATTAGATTTCAAATCGAACAGCTTTTCCATAGCCCGATTCACCAGCAAAATGCGATTGGTCTGGTCAGTGACGATGACAGCATCGGAGGTGCTGGCTAGTACGGCGGCCAACCGGCGGCGTCCGCCTTCGGCCGTCGCAAACAGCCGCGCATTTTCCACCAGAACGGCCGCTTGTCCGGCTAATGTTTGCAGCAAATCGCGTTCCGTTTGGTCAAATGTATGCGGATGCGGATACCCCATCCACAAAATCCCCAGGAACCGGTCATGTGAATGCAGCGGGATGGCAATGAAAGATGAAACAGGGAGAACGGCCGTTTCCGCCAACCCCAGCGCCTTTCGAATTTCAGCCGGAGAAGACAAAACCAACCCATCCGTGTGGCGCAGTTGCGTCATCAACTGGCGGTCCCACACACCCATCTTCTTCGCCGACGGGCCTTCGCCATACTGCAAAGGGTAGCTGCCGCTGGGATTCAGCACCACCGCCCGCGCCCCCGTCGCCCCTGTGCCGCGCAAAGCGCCGCGCAAAATCGCCGCCACGCCGCGCTTAACATCCATATTCGCCGACACTTCATGGCTCACACCCAGCAGCAATGACAATTCATTCAACCGCTTATTGCGCGATTGGTACATCTGGTAAAACGCTTGATTAAGCTGTCCGATCTCATCATCCCGCTTCGCCAACGCCGACGGCTCCCATTTCTCCCCGGCAGCGATCTTTTTAGACGCCTGAACCAATTCAGTTAACGGATTGGTCACATTGCGGCCAACAGCCGCCAAACTGCCATAAACAATGCCCATGACAGCCATCACCACCAATGTGAGCGGCGCGCCAATGCTCAAAGCCAGATTTAGCACAACTTCATGGGGGACGGTGACAACTGTCGTCCAGGAATGCGCCTTCGATTTAACATAATACACCAACTCGCGGGCATTTGTCTGCCGTTGATGGCCCTGGTAAGCAATGCCCTCATCATTAACGCCCATTCGAATGGGGCGCGCGGTTTCTGGCGGCGTCCATGTTTCACCCAGACGGTCGCTGTCAAAATGAGCGATGATCTGGTCATGTTCATCTACAATGAAGCCGCTGCCCTGCCCGACGGTTCCCTGCAGACCCACAATAAGATTGTCTAGCGAGAGTTGGGGGACGCGGCCGACGAGAACGGCCGTTACCTTCCCCCGCTCATCATGGACGGGAACCATAAAACTGAAAATATAGTCATCCGCATTAGCCTGGGCCGGCGACATGCCCGGGGTATTGGTGGAAAAAACGCGCGATACGGCCGTTTCCTCCCCCTGCGTCAACTGCAGCTCAGCCACATCACGCGGATAAAACGCCACCACCCCTTCATCATTCACCAACACAATCCGGCGGTAAATGGGATTGGCCCGGAACATCTGCGCCAACGCTTTTTCATTCTCAACGCCATCCTCAGCCAGCAGCGGCGCATCCTGCTCATATTGCAGCAGCGCATTTTGCAACTGCGTTTGAAATTCAGGGATTGCAGCCGACACCGTTTGCGCGTTATGGGCCATCTGGTTCACGACCAGCCGGGTAGAAACATAGATAGAGAGGTAGAAGACAACGGCCGTTAACAACACCGTCAACGTCACCGCAAACACAACAAAATTACCCAGCAGGCGGTGACGCAAACTCAACTGCATAGGCGACGGTTCCAGCTTTTTCTGCGGTTTTAGATGCGGCAGCCCCATAAAAACCAGCATCACAACCCCGCCGCCCACCATGCCTTCAACAAGCAGCGGCCAGAAATTGGCGCCGGCCGTTGACAACGCCATATCCAACGCCGTCAACCCGCTTACATCCGCCTTAGCGCCGGCAAAACCGGCCACGCCAATCCAAAAAACCAGCCCCACCATGTTCAATGAGCCGGCTATCACCGGCTGTCTCAACCACTGGTAAAACCGGCCTCGGTAAGGCTGCTGCATCCAGATAGCCGCCAACACAGCCGCCAAAGCAAAATTAAAAATATCAAATGGAAGATGCGATTGGCCTAAAGCGCGTCCCAAACCGGTAAACATGCCTACGATCAGGGCCGCCGCCGGGTGGATGGACGCCCCCGCCAGCAAAAAAGGCGCGGCAGCGAACAAAACTAACGGTTCACGTTGATTGCCAAACGATAAAAAAATGGGGAGAAATTGGCTGACACCCAATCCCGCCAGCGACAAACCGGCCACAGCCAGCCAGCGGCGCAGAGTCATCTGACGCAAGTCATCGCGGTAATAATAAAGGACAAAAAGCAGAAAAGCGCCATACAACACAAGCAGCAAGGTTCCGACCAAACGCTCCGGCCAGGCCAACCCCACCGTTCCTGTCGCGCCCCATAGCTCTATAGGCATGTTCGTTCTCTTTCCATGATTGATGGCGAGCTATTCATTCTTACGCAGTCCAAAATCCGCTACAACTTTACAATAACGATACGACGTTCAAATTATAACATGCCGCTGTAACCATCGCAATTTGCACCAGCAATTTGTCATTTACGCCAATCTCAATTATCATCACCACGCTTTCGTTTCAGCGGTTTAGCGTCTCAATTTTTTGCTGAAACGCCGATAGCTGAAACACTGATAGCTAAAGCGCTAATCTCGCTGTTAAGTTTTAGGCAAAGGTGCAAGTCACTGGCGCCTGATTGGATTGATTTTGTTAAAGGATTCGCGTCGTCGTACTTATGCTGTCCTGATCGGCATTATTTTATTGACGGTTCCATGTTATTGTGTCGGTATCTTTGCGTTAACCCAAGCGCCGCAAGGCGGAATTGAAGCTGTGCCGCCTACTTTACCTGTGGTCATCTCGTTAACGCCAACGAATACGGCCGTTCCCAACATCGAACCTGAGGAATTAACGGCCGTCCCTACCTCACAATTCGCCACCTTCACACCCGGCCCGGCCACAGCCACACTGCTGCCCACCCCGCCCCAATTCCTGACGCCAACGCCGCTGCCCACCTCAACGCCCACACACACGGCAACACCAACCGACACGCCTACAGCCACAGCCACAGGAACCATCACCCCCACCGCCACCATCACCGCCACAGCCACCTTAACGCCAACGATAACCGCGACAGCAACAACACCGGCCACCGCCACCGCAACGCCGACAGCAACGGCAACGGACACACCGGCGGCAACATCAACAGCCACCAACACGCCTACAGCCACCGACACGGCCGTTCCCACCGCCACCCACACCCCCACAGCCACCAGCACCCCGGCCGTCATCATAGACCCAACCGACACGCCTGCCCCAACCAACACACCAGGAGGTTGAAGAGGATTGAGCCAAAGCTAGAACAAGAAGAAAAACAGACTCCCATTCACTTTAGGAGCGGAAATTAAATAAGACGACGAAGTCGTTTCCTTACCGCTCCTTCAAGCTGACGATGCAACTCCGCATTTTATTTCATCGTCAGCCCTTAGCTATCGCTCCAACTAATATGAACACATACAAAACACTCAAAACATTAACCGAAACCCCCGGTCCATCCGGCTTCGAGCAAGATATTGCCGCCGTCATCACCGAAATGTGGACCCCATACGTGGACAGCATCGCCACCGACCGCATCGGCAGCCTCATCGCCATCAAACACGGCTCCGGGCCGGAACCGCGCCCGCGCCTGCTGCTGGCCGCCCACATGGACGAAATCGCCCTGATGGTGAAACAAGTAGAAACCCACAATGATCAGGGATTTTTACGCATCACCAATGTCGGCGGGATAGATATTCGCCACCTATACGGGCAGCTAGTCACAGTGCATGGCAAGCGCGACTTATCGGGCATTGTCGGCAGTCTGCCCGGTAAAATGCTGCCACCGGAACGCAAAGACAAGCCGTTTGGCTGGGAAGATTTATGCGTAGACGTAGGCCTGCCCGCCGATGAAGTCGAAAAACTCGTCTCGATTGGCGACTTTATCAGCTTCCGCCAACCGCTGCGCAAGCTGCAAGGCAAGCGGGTAACAGGCAAAGCGCTGGACAACCGGGCTTCGGTAGCCGCTGTCACTGCCTGTCTCCATTATCTGCAAAACCGCACCCACGCCTGGGACGTCATCGTCGTCGCCACTTCGCAGGAGGAAACTCGCCTGCTGGGCGCATACACCAGCGCTTACGCCCAACGTCCCGACGCCGCCATTGCCATTGACGTCACCTTTGGCAAAGGGCCGGGAACCAGCGACGCCAACACCTTTGAACTGGGCAGCGGGCCGGTGCTGGACTTGGGGCCAAATGTCCATCCGGGTATGCTTAAAGCGCTGCAAGACACGGCCAAATCATTAGAAATGAAAGTCAATATCGGCACGCACAGCCGTTACAGCGGCACTGACGCCTTTGCCCTGCAAGTGGCCCGCGAAGGCATTCCTACCGGGCTGATTGGCATTCCCCTCCGCTACATGCACACGCCGGTTGAATCCATTGACACGGCCGATGTAGAACGAAGCGGCCGTCTCATGGGTGAATTCATTGCCAATCTGGACGACAAATTCTTGGACAAGTTAGCGGAAGGGATGATGAAAGAGGATTAGAGACTAGAGACTGGAGACTTATAATCTCTAATCTCCAGTCTCCGATCTCCTTAAAATCATGAACGAACTACTCAAAAACCTAACCGAAGCCGTCGGCGTGTCCGGCGACGAGAAAGAAGTGCGTCTGCTCATCCGTGATTTGATTGCCAAGCATGTGGATGAGTGGCACGTAGACACAATGGGCAACCTGATTGCCCTCAAAAAAGGGACTGGCGCGTCTGATTTGTGCGTGCTGGTTGACGCCCACATGGATGAAGTGGGGCTGATGGTGGTTGACTATGACAGCAACGGCACGCTTAAATTTGAAGGCGTGGGCGGTTTTGATAACCGCGCCTTGCTGGGCAAACCGGTGCAAGTCGGGCCAAAGAAGCTGGCCGGCGTCATCGGCGCGCGTCCCATTCACCTGCTTAAGGCCAGCCAACGCAACAGCGTGGTCAAAATGGACGCGATGCGGATTGATATTGGCGCCAAAGACAAAGATGCGGCTAAAAGTAAGGTCAAGGTAGGCGACCGGGCCGCTTTTGTCACTGAGTATGAAGAGATTGGGCCAACAGCGATTGGCAAAGCATTCGATAATCGGGCCGGCTGCGCGGCGTTGGTTGAGCTGCTGCAAGCGGAACCGTATCCTTTTGACCTGTACGCCACCTTCACTGTGCAGGAAGAAGTAGGGCTGCGCGGCGCGGAAGTTGTTGCCTACGGCATCAAGCCGGACGCAGCTTTCATTTTGGAAAGCACGCCCGCCTACGACATGCCCACCAAGGATGATGTCAGCCCGAATGTGGCGCTGGGCAAGGGGCCATCCATTTATGTGATGGACAGAGGCACGATTCAAGACCCGCGGCTGGTAAGTTTTATCACGAAAACGGCCGTTGCCCACAACATCCCCTTCCAAATCCGGCAACCCGGCGGGGGCGGAACCAACACCAGCGCCATCCAGCGCACAGGCAGCGGCATTCCGGCAGCCACCATTGCCGTTCCCGGCCGCTACGCCCACACCCCAGCCATGATGATCAATCTCGATGATTACGCCAACGTCGTTAAGTTGGCTGAAACTGTCTTGCGTAATTTGACGCCAGACACCGTAAAACGTAATGCGTAAAACATATTGCATCTTTTCACGTTTCACGTTTTATCTGAGGACACTATGAACGAACTAATCAAAAAACTAACTGAAGCTTACGGCCCATCTGGTTTTGAAGATGGCATGCGCGACTTGATTCGCCCGGAAATTGAACCTTATGTAGATGAAATTTCCGTAGATGCGATGGGGAACCTTATCGCCGTGAAAAAGGGTGATGGCAGCGGTTTGAAAGTAATGCTGGCCGCACACATGGATGAAATCGGGGTGATGGTTTCGCACGTCACCAAAGAAGGCTTTCTGCGCTTCACCAACATCGGCGGCGTGTACCCGCACACGCTGATGGGCGGGCGGGTACAGTTTGCCAACGGCACAATTGGCGTGGTTCACAGCGACCGGCTAACGGATCGGGGCAAAATTCATCCGTTGAACAAGTTTTTTATTGATGTAGGCGCGACGAGCCGGGAAGATTGTCCTGTTGGCGTGGGTGATGCGGCCGGGTTTGTACGGCCGTTCATTGCTCAGGGCAGCCGTCTCACCGCCAAAAGCATGGACGACCGCATTGGCTGCGTTGTTGCCATCGAAGCCATGAAAAAGCTAGCATCCACGCCGCATGACGTGTACTGCGTCTTCAGCGTGCAAGAAGAAGTGGGTACACGCGGCGCGATGGTTTCTGCTAACGGTATCAGCCCCGATGTAGGCATCGCTCTGGATGTGACCGGCGTCGGCGATGTGCCTGAAGCGCGGCCAATGGACGTCAGCCTGGGCAAAGGCGCAGCCATCAAAGTCAAAGACGCGGGTATGATCGCCCATGTGGGCCTGGTGAAAGTGATGAAGCAGCGCGCTGAAGAGGCAAACATCCCTTACCAGCTTGAAGTCTTGGAAGGCGGCTCCACCGACGCCCGCTCTATCCAGATTTCCAACGCCGGCAGCGCGGCTGGGTGTATTTCTATCCCTTGCCGTTATGTCCATTCCCCCAGCGAAACGGTAGACGCCCGCGATGTGGAAGCGTCAATCAATTTGCTGGTTGAGATTTTGTCGAAGCCGATTGCGTTGTAAAAATGTAACTATTCAGGTGTACCCTTAGATTTGTCAAATTTAGTCTGGCAAACGCCTGGTCATGCTAAAAAATTTGACAAATTTTCTCGGCTGCGTTGTATAGTTACGTAAAAATTACGTAACTATACAGCTACCAGAGGTGACAGTCACTTTCCAACGGCATAGCTTCGGCTAATACCTCTGGAAGAAGTGACTGTCACCTGTATAGTTACAAAATTACGTTGTGGAAAAAACAAGCGGGGATTAGGGGATACCCCCCCTAATCCCCGTCTTTTTTGTAAATGGCGGAGCGCGCCCTTAAAAAATTCGCGCCCCAATCCAGGCCAGAGTCATGGTAGGGATGGCCTGGGTAAACGGCACGGCCGCTTCCACCACCGATACTCCTCGCAAAGCCTTCAATCCCAACCTGTCTAAAATGACCCAGGTAAAGGGGATGGAGAGAAAATCCAGCCCTAAATCGAGTAAATCAATCAGCAAGACAACCGAGAATGGCGTGTAAAGCAATGTTTCCTGAAATCCGGCGTCCGGCGGTACGTCAATTTTTCGCACCTGGCGGAAGATGAAGATTAAAAGCAGCAACGCCAATACCAAGCTAACGCCAATCACAATCGCCATGTAGTAACTGATGAGTTGTAAGGTTTCTTGTGGGATCATTTTTTAGACCGTTAAAGCCCGAATGACGAAGATGATGAGAATGAGTAAGCCGCCGCCCAGTTGAACGGCCGTTGCCAGCCCCCACCCTGCCAATCCACCCAAACTGGCCTTCAACGCTGCCTGCCAATCCTGGCTTTTTTGATATTCACCCAGCAAAATGCCGCCGGCGTAGCCAATGAGGGTGCCGATAAGCGGGGCGATAAATGTGCCGATGGTGGCCCCGATAATGCCATAAACCATGCCGCGCCCCGATGTGCCCACCGTTTTGGCCCCCAACAGCGGCATCCACAAATCGGCCGTACCGGAAACCAGGGCGATGATGGTGATGATGATAAAAACCGGCCAGCCCAGGCTCGCCAGACCATTCACCAACACGTAAATCAGCGCCGCCACCCACATGAGCAGCGTCCCCGGAATCATAGGGATAACAGTGCCAATAAGACCCAGCACAATAAACCCTACAACCAGTCCGAAGGAAATTGATTCAAGTAATAATGCCAAAATAAAGATACTCCTGGTAAACGTAGAACGATTTGGTAAATCGTTCGCGCAATTTACCAAATCGCGCTACGGTTTAGCTCTTTCTTTACGTGTAACTACTCAGGTGACAGTCACTTTTTCCAGAGGCGCTGGTCGCAACTTATTGCGTTTTAAGTGACTGTCACCTCTGGGGCTGAGTAGTTACCTTTACGTTTTTATGCGTTTTATGTTTCAAAAGTATGTTAGAGCATTCGGTAAGCTTGTAAAAAGCGCCGGAATACGGCAGCCAAATACGGCCGAAATCCAATCATGGGCTGGAACATTGTCCCCATCAATTGTTCATCGCTCATGCGGTTGATTTTTTGCCAGGTGTATTTGTTGGGCATATCGGAGAACCAATTGGCAAAGTAAGGGAACCAGTTGGTTAATGTGTGCAAGCAGCGGGCGGCGGGGATTGCCTGACGCACGGCGCGGGTATTTATCTGGTCGCCTAACTGCCCCGATAATGAGAGCAGGTAGCTGTCTATCATTGTTTCTTCGCTTATCGGCCATTCCGGGCGGAGTTGGATGGGCCAGACGCTACCTTGACGGCCGTTATGATAAATCATGCCAAACTGTTCGACAAAACTCATCAAATCGCATACGCCGGGGCCGATGCGCGCTTTTTGCCAATCTATCAAGCGGCGTTGGTCCAGAAATGTCAGCCGCCAATGGTAGCTGAAGGGGTTGCCGTGCAGCAATGTCATGGGTAGTTCACGCAGGGGTTGCAGCATGGGCAAGGGGTCGTCTAGGAGGTCGGCAACGGCCGTTAGATGGGTTTCGCCCAACACGCCCGGCCATCCATCCAGGCTGCGAATGACAGTAAGCCCGTTAGCCGCTTTGAGCAATGCCGGGGCCAATGCGCCGGCGCTGTCTACGGCGTGCTGCGACAATATCGTTCCCGGCCCTTCTTCAAAATATACTTCATGTTCCTGGCGCAGTTGGGCCAATGTGTATTTTTTCTGCCCGATAAAATGGGAAAAGCCGCGGCTCTGTAAATAGGCTGTCTGCTGCCAGAATTTGGCGTGAACGGCCGTTAAATCATTGACAACCGCCTCCACATCATTTGCCATCCAGGTGGACGGTGTGTAATTATCGGGCACATCATCCAACACCACCCAGCCATTATCGCCATCCAGGTGGGTATACCAACATCTGGGCGCAATGAAGGAAAGCTGGGGGGCAATATCACGGTAAAAGAGCAGTTCCGTCCGGTTGGTTCGCTTGGCAATCAGAGTAATGGGATCGGAGCAGCTATCTAAAGTAAGGAAATACCGGGCCACACGGGTTGGGGGTGGTTTGGGGATGCCGGCAGCATAAATCGGTTGGGCGGAAACGGCCGTAACCGCCACATCTGCCAACGCCGGTTCCCCATGCAGCAGCACTGTCCAGGCTGTTGGGTTTCGTTTTTGTAATTGCGCCACATCCAGGCGGGATTGATCCATCACGCGCACATTGTAAAACGGAAACAACAGTCAGACAAGGCAATGCCCCCAGAGTTTCCCCAAATCCTCAACACTCCCTTGTAAATCGAATTGGTAATTCGATGCCCGATTTACCAAAGGGTGCATTTCAAATGAGTTGAGAAAAGTGCGTGTTTCGGGAATTGGAATTCCCGAAACGTTGAGCCAAGTATCGGGAATT
>JANTHP010000066.1 GCA_024762395.1 Anaerolineae bacterium
ACATCGCCATCGGGTGAATTGGCGCGCTATTACGATTTAATCAGCGGGCTGTACGTCCCCACCTTCCCGCTCACCATCATTGACGCGCTGGATCGAGATAACCGGTTTGGCGACCAGCGAGAATTTATCCGGGCCAATCTACCGGCCATTCGCCTGACCGAATCAGTAGAAGACCCATCGCTGCTCAATGCCGTAAAAGATTCCTGGGAATTGATTGATTACGCCTATTTGCAGCAGGTGACGCAGCTCAATGTGGCAGTAGTTGCCAATGCCATCGGCGCGCCCGCTCAACCGGCCCCGCCTGCGATTGCGCCCATGTCTGAACCGGGCGGTTTCATTCT
Organism: Anaerolineae bacterium; assembly: GCA_024762395.1. Taxonomy (GTDB): domain Bacteria; phylum Chloroflexota; class Anaerolineae; order Promineifilales; family Promineifilaceae; genus JACKCC01. The sequence continues at coordinate 342 of JANTHP010000066.1, forward strand.
GAATTGGACGCCCGACCCGAATGCGGCCGGGTATGTTATCTCATTTCGGCCGTTGGAATCGTCTGTGTTTGTACCGTTTCGGTTTGTAGGGGCCAATCAAGCGGGGAATGTGGCTCTCACAGGGTATGATCCTGCGGTAACGTATGGGGTAAGTATGGCGGCGTTGGATGAAAACGGCCGTATCAGCCTCTTCTCCCCCGAAATCCTTGTCGGCCCCTAGAGGTGAAGGGGTGAAAAATCACCCCTTCACGCCCTCGTTCGTTTATTCGCCCGCGTCGCTCATCAAAAGGACATCCGTGCCGCCGGCATTCTCGTCCGCGTTAATTGACAGAGTAAGCGTTTCGCCATCGCGCGTGTAGCTGACCAATGCAGTACCGCCGCTGATGAATGAACTGGATTCATCTTTTACCCAGCCGTCTGCCACCAGGGCGTCATCGTAAAATGCCAGCACATCTTCTGTGGCAGCGGCCGTTTTATAGCTGGTCATGCCGCCAAATGTGGCTGTCTCAGTGGCATCATCCATAACGGGGAACGCAGAACCGCCAGCCGCGCCCGCTTCGCAGGCAGCCGGCATCACAATCTCGATTGGCTCATCTATATCAAGCAAGTTCATTTCAATGTGCAAATCGCCGTTCTCGTCACCGCCTTTGTCAAGAAGGTCTATCTTCCCGGTGGCGTCTATGACCATACGAACCACGTAGTTGCCATCCTTAGCAATGTAAATATGTCCTTCAGCCTCTTCAATTTCATCGCCGCTCATCTGGGTTGATAAGAAGACGGCCTTGTCAAAGCTGTAGTGCAGCGTGCGCACACCATTGATAGTTTCTTCGCCCTCATATTTGGCGCCATCCAAATCACCCAGGAAATCATCCGGTGACATAATGTCGGCAAAGGGAGCATCTGACATGCTGTCGTCTTGAGTGGTAATGCAGCCCACATCGGGAATGACCATGTAGGTTGTCCCCTCAATTTGCGCCATTTCAACAAGGTCGCCGCCCATTGCATTATCGAGACCGGTCATGTTCATTGTCACACTGGTCGCTGCCGGATCGGTTGTGTAAGCAGAATTCATCGTCATGGCCTGCGTGACTTCTTCACCATCGGCATTAACGCCGGTGAATGACATTTCCATCGTGACTCGGTAGCTGTTAAAAGGCAAATCGGAGCCAGTCGGCAGCGTTAGATCGGCTGCGGACAAGGCGGGGGCGCTCTCTTCGGCTGCCGGTTCGTCAGAGTCGGAAGCGGCGGGAACGGCCGTTGCTTCTTCTGCCGCCGGTTCAGGTGCAGTCTCTTCCGCGGTCGGTTCCTCGGCTGCCGGCGCGTTGGCCTCGGCTGCCGGTTCTGTCTGCTCTCCAGAGTCGGATGCTGCGGGAACGGCCGTTGCCTCCGCATCATTCCCGCCAAACGGCCCGCAAGCCAAAGCCGGTAAACTCAATAACAGAACCAAAGCCATTAACCAATATAATTTTTTCAACATTGTTCACATCTCCTTGATGGGTAGTAGAAATTAAAGGGATTAAGGGATCAATTCATAAGAAGCGCCCCCGCTCCAAAAATTCCTGCTCTATTATCAAGCAGCAGCCGTCTTGGAAACGCCTGCTACCGCGAAAAACAGAAAACAGAGGGCGAGCCACAATACTTCGCCCTCCGATAGTGACTACTCATTTCCCAGAGACATTGGTCACAACTTGCTGCATTTTAAGTGACTGTCACCTCTGAGGCTGAGTAGTTACATCCGATATTAGAATCGTACTCAGGTTGCCTATTCAATGCAGTTAAACGGTATACGTTTCATCTACTTCCAGCACAACCGGTTTCGATTCCGTTTCAGCGCTTACTCTACTGGCCCACGCAGCGGCATCGGCGGCAACCAACGGCCACGTATTGAAATGGCAGGGGATGACAACTTTGGGTTTCAGATAATCCAACGCTAACAACGAATCATCCGGCCCCATCGTGAAATTATCGCCAATCGGCAAAATCGCCACATCCAGCCCCATACGGCCGATTAACGCCATGTCGGAAAATAGAGACGTATCCCCGGCAATATAAATCTTTTTACCGCCCGCCGTCACCACATAGCCGCCGGGGTCGCCGCCATATGAACCATCCGGTAAGCCGGAGCTATGCAAAGCCGGCACCATCTTCACCCGCCCAAAGGGGAAATCCCAGGCGCCGCCTGTATTCATGGGGTGGGTGTTTTCATGCCCCTGGCCGTTAATCCAGGTGCAAATTTCAAAATTACCGATAACCTGCGCGCCTGTTCGCTGCGCCAATCCGACCGTGTCGGCGATGTGATCGGCGTGACCATGCGTTTGGAGAATGAATTCGGCCGCCACATCGGCCGCGCTTGTTTTTGCCGCCGGGTTATTCCCGGCAAAAAACGGGTCTACAACGACTTTTTTGCCATCAAAATCCAGGGAAAACGTAGCATGACCATGCCAAGTGATTGAAATAGACATCAAAACCTCCTTCAAGGATACAATGAATCAATCAATCCTGCCTAAAAAAGGGGAACAGCAGGAGATGCCCAAAGTATAAAACTCCTGAAAGAGGTCGTCAACAAAAAAATGAAGGTGACAGTCACCACGGCGATGACTGTCACACAAAATTATTGTAAAGCTAACCGGTTGGATGCTTGCTGGCACAGCCCGGCTCCCCCGGCTTGCATCCATTGCTGCAATGTGGGGCTTTCAGACAATCCTGCTTTGGCGTCTTCGTAAATGCCTTTGCTCCAAACATAGTAGCGCTGGGTTTCGTTGGCCCAACTATCCCAGCTTCCGGCTGCGGCAACATGCCCGCCATTGTATCCGGCGAATGCCTGGAAGACATCGCCGCCGGTTTGCTGCAGCCGTTCGGCATAGTAGGCCATGCCTCGTCGGGCGTTGGTGTCGGGGTCTAACATTTCTTCACCCGGTGAGAAATGGAAGGGCATGACTTGAAATAATCCCTGCGCACCGGCATGGGAAACGGCTTGTGGATCGCCACAGGATTCGATTTGCATGATGGTGGCAACAATGTCGGGATCTAAATCGTATTGGCTGGCCCAAGATACGATTTGTGGCGCCCAATGTTGTACCTGAGGGGAAAAGACAGGGGAAATGCCGCCGGACAAGTTGGCGTTGACGGCAGGCGCTGTGATTTCGCCTCCGGTTTGGGCTACGGCCGTTTCTGTTTGTCCGGTTTCGGCGGTAACGGCCGTATCCGCCGCCTCGCCCATAATCCGGGGTCGAATGAAGGTAAAGCCTAATACCACCAACGCCACAAAACCCAAGATAATGACCATACGTTGATGGGGGGAAACGGCCGTTGCCCGCTGCTTTCCGGGGTAGAAATACCCGTCTTCAATCGGTCTGCTCAACGGCGACTCCACAGGATAGGCGCTGATGGATTGCTCATAGATAGTCATCTAATTTACCCCGTTTGTGTGAAATGAGCTAGAGGACGGAGCAAGAGCTAGAGAAAGAAAAATATCCTCTGGCTCTAACTCTGACTCTACCGAAAAAAGGACGCTGATTAACGCTGATAACGCTGATTCCCAGAGAGAAAAATCTGCGCAATCTGTGAAATCTGCGGTTTTTTCGGGAGACTCAACTCTATAGCTTTTACTTTAGCTGAACCGATTGCGGGAACGGGCCTGCACACCATTGAGAGGAACCCGGCGCACACCATTGGGCATCGGCGGGCGTTGGCGAATGCGGGAATTGCGCTGGCGCTGCGGCCGTGGCGGTGGAGAGGCCGGTTGGCGCTCATCCAAAAAGTCCGGGTCGTCGCCAGGCTGCGCGGCAACAGGGACGGCTGCACGGGGAACGCGCCGTACCGGCTCACGCTTGGGAACAGCCCGTGTGGGCATTGCTTGCGCCGGGCGTGCCGGTTGGGGACGGTGTTCTGCCTGCTCATCCCGGCTAAACTCAAATAGGTGTTCACCGGCAACCGTAAATGCGCCAATGAACAAAATGCGGGTAAGCCAAACCAACACGGCGACAAAAATGGGCACAACATCCAGCAGCGTTTCCCGGCTCAAAACTTCATTGCCAAACCCATGATTTAACAAAGTCAGGGAAACCGCCCACCAGGTCATCACGGCATTCATTGTTGCGCCCAGTAACCAGGCGCCCATCAAATACCAAACCTCTTTTGGCTCTTCCCGCCCCTTTTCCGGCGTAAATAGCCGCGCCAAACCGGCAAAATCAATCGCACAAAAAGCGATGGCGAGGATGCCGGCCCACTGCAACCCCACAAAACGCACATCGCCTAGAAGGTTGTGGAGCGCATAACGGGTCGTATCGAAATTGAATGTTTCAAAGGCCAACAGGGCAACGGCCAAAATAACGCCAATCACCGCTTTACGGGATACGGCAAGATCTACACTGCCTAAATTTAACCCAATATGATTACCATCGTTGAAAACTTGTTCATTGCGCATGATGTCTCCTCTACTTTATTTGACCGATTGCCTCTGCCAAGTCAATCAGCCAAACGCTAACTACTTTTATTTTTCCCAGACAAGACGGTTGTTAGAACGTCTGTTCTGCATTAAATTAGCACATACGTTCTAAATTGTCAAGTAGTTTACAATCATCGGGAGATTTTGGGAGGACGGATGAACTTAAAAAATTTGGGGAAGGGGTAACGCCAGGCCCGGAAGCGATTTTACCGCGAAAAGTTTACAGGCAGCCAATTCCGTTGTAACTGCGCAACCTGAATGGCTTCGTAGCCAAATTGGAGATGGTGTCGTTGCAGGGCTGCGAGCGGGATTGTTTCAATGTTTGCACTTTCTGAAGGATGAAGAGGGGCGTTGGCGGCGGCGGACGGCCGTTGTAAAAAATAATACATGACTGACAACTGCCAGGCACGGCCGTTCTCATCCACACGACACAAACTTTCCACCAATAACTGCGGCCCCACCCAAGGAATCTGCCCCGTTGCCGCATGAAAGGCGCGGCTGACCACCTGGGCGGGAGTCTCGCCTGACGCTAAAACGCTGCCGGGCAGTTGCAGCGCCAATGAGCGTTTATCGCGCAGCAAAAGAACCTCGCCATCATCAATACAAATGCCGTAGGCGGCCGGCCGATAAATCAGCGCATCGGCGGCAACGGAGACGGAATTCCCGTGCATATCGTAACAGGCAACGACAGTCATGCGCTATTTTCTTGCATGTAACTACACAGGTGACAGTCACTTTTTCCAGAGATGTTAGCCAAAGTCACGATGTTCAACAAGTGACTGTCACCTCTGGTAGCTGTATAGTTACTCTTGCATCTTATTCAGATATAGGAACAGTAAGTAATTCTTGCTGAAGTTTGGGAATTTGATCGGCAAGAGACCCCAGCACTCCGTTAATGAAACGAGGCGCGCTGTCAGAGGCATATGTTTTAGCCAATTCTACGGCCTCGTTAATCGCAACCTTTACCGGCGTCTCCCCAAAAATTAAAAATTCGTAGATGGCTATGCGCAGCACATTACGATCAATAACTGCCATTTGCTCAAGCGGCCATTCCGGCGCATAGCGGGCAATGAGCCTGTCTATCTCCCCCAGATGCCCGATAACGCCGGTCACCAACTGCGATGCAAACGCTACGCCGGCGGTTTCCATGGGGTTGGCTTGTAACCGACGCTGCAAAACCTCGCCCGCAGGGTGTGCGGCAAGGTCGTATTCATAAAGCGTCTCAAGGGTCACACGGCGAGCGCGGCGTCTTGTTTTCATACTGTTAATTACTGTCCACGTAACGACTAAGGTGACAGTCACTTTCCCAAAGGTTGTCGCTGCAACGTGATGCGTTTTTAGTGACTGTCACCTCTGGGGGCTTAGTAGTTACCTATCCACTATGTTTATTCAGCTTCCGCTTGCATGTACACAACATCTTCGACATGCACATTAACGGCCGTTACCGGCAGACCAACCATGGTATCAATGGCTTCGATGACGGCCGTTTGCAGCGCCTGACTCGTTTCCATGATGTTGACATCCGGCTTCATTATAACGTAAATATCAAATCTGATCCGATCATCCGCATAATCAAGCACAATGCCATCATGCCGGGAGTGACGGCGGAACAAGCGAGCGGCGTCGGCCGGGACTGGGGCCATTTTCGCCACTCCTTCCACACGCTGCGTCGCAAAATAAGCAATCATCGCCAACACATCCGGCGCGACTTCAATTCGACCAATGCTTTCTGTTTGTTCGTTCATAATTATTGTTTGCCACTGGCGGCTGGCGGTTTGCTGCCGAAAATTAACAGCCAGGAGCCAGTAACCACATCACATAGCCAGACCGCCATCCACACTAATTACTTGACCGGTAATATAAGATGCTTTGTCCGAAGCCAGAAAAGTAACCAGGTGGGCTACTTCCGGCAGTTCACCCCAACGGCCCAAAGGGGTTAACTCTATCATGGATTTTACCGCATTTTCGGGCAAAACGGCCGTTAACGCGGTTGGGAAAAAGCCGGGAGCCACCGCATTGACTGTAATTTGACGGGAACCCAACTCTTTAGCCAGGGATTTGGTAAAACCAATCATGCCGGCCTTTGAAGCGGCGTAGTTCGCCTGCCCCGCCTGCCCTACCAACGCCACGACCGATGAGATGTTGATGATGCGGCCGCCTTGTTTGCGTCGTATCATGGGGCGGGCAACGGCTTTGCAACAATTAAACACGCTTTTCAGGTTTGTGTCCAACACCGTGTCCCAATCTTGTTCTTTCATCATCATGAGCAGCTTATCGCGGGTGGTGCCGGCGTTGTTTACCAAAATATCAACGGTGCCATAGGTGTCAATTGCGGTTTTGATGAGGGTTTGGGCTTGATCGAATTGGCTGACGTCGGCTTGAACGGCCGTTGCCCGCCCGCCGCTCTCCACAATAGCCGCCGCCGCTTCTTCCGCCGCCTCGGCGCTGGCATTGTAGTTGATCACAACCGCCGCCCCATGCGCCGCCAAATCTTCAGCAATAGCCCGTCCAATGCCACGCGATGCGCCGGTAACAACAGCAACTTTTCCTTCTAACAGCACAGGTATCCTCCAGTTTTTAGTCTTGTAGTCTTGTAGTCTTGTAGTCTTTAGTCTTGTAGTCTTGTAGTCTTTAGTCTTGTAGTCTTGTAGTCTTTAGTCTTGTAGTCTTTAGTCTTGTAGTCTTTAGTCGCCAATCTCAAATTTAATCCGCTTGGCTTTTCGATTGATTCGCTTGGCTAAACCCAGCAGTACCTGACCTGCGCCTACCTCAACAAAGGTATCTACGCCCTGTTCAATTAAGAAATTCATTGAAGCTGTCCAGGCAACGGGCGAGGTTAGCTGCGCTTTTAATTCTATCCGAATCTCGTCAGGGGCGGTTAACGGCCGTGCCGACACATTTGCAATCACCGGCATCCGGGGCGGCTGAATGGGAACGGCATCTACAAGTCGGGCAAATTCATCTGCCGCCGAAGCCATCAATGGCGAATGCGCCGCAATGGAGATGGGAAGCTGCACGACTTTACGCGCGCCGGCGGCTTGAGCCAGTTCCATCGCCCGCGACAAGGCTGTTTTATCGCCGGAAATGACGATTTGGCCGGGGCAGTTATCGTTAGCGATTTGAACGGGGCGGGCTGTTTCCTGGCTGGATTGGGCGCAGATGGTGTGGATGACGGCCGTTTCCAAAGCCAGAATCGCCGCCATCGCCCCCGGTTCCCGCTCCCCCGCCGCCTTCATCAACTCGCCGCGCCGCCGCACCAGCCGCAGCCCATCGGCAAAAGAAAGAGCGCCCGCCGCCGCCAACGCCGAAAACTCGCCCAGGCTGTGACCGGCCGCATAAGACGGAACCTCCCAGCCCTGATGCAGCATCGCCTGCCACGCCGCCATACTCGTCACAAACAAAGCCGGCTGTTGGTTGCTGGTATCCGTCAAAACATCATCAGGGCCATCAAAACAAAGCGAGGAAAGCGAAAAACCTAACTGAGCGTCTGCCTGATCAAAAACAGCACGCGCTTCTGGAGAGCGTTCATACAAATCGCGCCCCATGCCCACGTGCTGTGACCCTTGTCCTGGAAAAAGAAAAGCGGTGCTCACTTGTTAAACCTGTGCCGTCACACCTATGCCGCAGGCATGCCCGCCGCATAAGTTAAAAACCAAAAGGCCGCATAAAGCGGCCTATTTCTATTAAAATTAATCTTCGTAACCAGGTAAAACCTTACGCCCTCGGTAAGAACCGCAGTTCAGGCACACATGATGCGCCCGGCGCATCTCGCCGCATTCCGGGCAAGCAACCAGGTGAAAAGTCTTCAGGGCGTGGTGGGCACGCCGCCGGTCTCGTCGTGATTTAGAAATTCTTCGCTTTGGAACTGCACCCATGACTATATCCTCTCTACTTGTTTCTTTGGTAACTACTAAGCCTCTTTGGTGTCATCCCCCCACCTTCATGAGGGCATGGTTAGCAGTTACTTTCTTTGCTTCGTTTGGCGCAGGCTTACCCGGCCAAAAAAGTTTTATACAAAAAATAAGCGGCGCATTGGCCGCGACTGACAATTATAGCCGCCCTGGTATGTGTGTCAAGGTAGATTTTGCCCGATTTTCGGCTTACTCAGCAGAGGGAACGGCCGTTTCTTCCACCACATTTACCTTATGCAGCCCATTCCGCACAACCGTCAGCGAACGCAGCAGCTCATCTTCCAACTGAGTCAACACTTCCACCACATACGCATCCGCATCCTGGCGCAGCGCCTCGGCATCGCGTCGCGCCCGTTCCAAAATGTTATCCGCCCGCTGCTGCGCCGACATCGTCACCGTATCCCGGTTCACCAACTCACCCGCTTCCTGCTTGGCCAAACCGCGAATCCGCTCCGCCTCTTCTTGAGCCTGCGCCAAAATCCGGTCCTTCTCTGCCTCAATCCGATTAGCGCGTTTCACCTCCTCCGGCATCGCCACCCGCAGTTGGTCAATCAGGTTAAAAATCTTATCCTCATTAACAAAAAGCGTGGAGCTAAGCGGAAAACGAAAACTCTCATTCAATAACTGCTCTAATCGGTCTACCAGATGTTGAATATCCATAAGCCACCTTTAGAAAACCAAACTCTCCCACTCGCAACCTATTATAAAAGCGACCGCCTCAGTCGCGCAACGGGATGGGACGGTTAAAGTCATCGCCATTCTTCCCGCTAAATCGTTCATGCAGCGCCTGCGCCACATTCGGGGGAACCATACTGGATACATCGCCGCCCAACGAAGCGATTTCACGAACAATGGTTCCACTAAGAAATGTATGTTGTTCGCGGGTCATCAGATTCACATTTTCGATTTCGGGAGCCAGCCGCTGGTTTGCCAACGCCAGCCGGAATTCAAATTCAAAATCAGAAAAAACGCGCAGGCCGCGAATGACGATTTTAGCGTCTATTTTGTGCGCGAAATCAACCGTCAGGCTGCTGTAAGGCATCACGATGATATTATCCCGGCCATTGAGGGCCGTTTTTATCATGGCAATGCGCTGCTCAACGGGGAATAGGATGGATTTAGACGGCCGTGCATGGTCATACACCCCTACCACCACCTCATCAAACAACTCACAAGCCCGCTTCATCAAATCAAGATGCCCATAATGAACAGGGTCAAATGTTCCGGGATACAATGCTCGTCTCTTCAATGTAATCTCCTTGTTTAGCTTTACTACATCTCGCATAAGCGTTATTGGCGATATTTCGGCTCATTGCCACGTTGCCGAAACACAATACTCAAATAGTTCTTTCTTGCTGTTGCGCTTTCTCACAATCCGTTGAGAGATGTTCTCATACCCAAGTTGAGCCAATGAAAGCGACAACAATTTCTCAGTGTCTACCCGTATGCCATAAAATGTTGAATTACCAACAACATAACGCAATTGCGCTCCAACGGCCAGCCTGTCGCGCAAAACCGCAAAATGTTGGTGCATATCATGAAAGTATTTATGAACATACCGGCTCATCAACAGCGAATTTTTATTCTCTGATTTTTCAATCATTTTGCATACGTCGAACACCTCTGACGGCAAATCGCTGCGTTCCGGCTGCCACCCCTTCAATCGGCTAGTAGCAATGCCCCACGTGCCGCCAATCGCCTCCCAATCAAGTTCTCCCGCTTCTCGCGCCTCTTGTAAAAATTTCGTCCAATACATGTAAGGCCGCAATTCACGAATGTAGCTGATTCGATTAGGATACGGAGGCGACGTTATGACGTGGGTGTAATAGACGCCGCTAGACGGCAAAAAACGCGAATCGGCTTGATACACATGTGCATCGCCCATAACCGGTGTCTTGGCAGCGCCTAAAACAGTGTTCAGAATATCTAAAAAAAAGATGTCAATCGTTTGCGCCGCAAAAACCTGCGTTTTATCTTGAAACGACAGGGAAACGTGATTGAAAGCAGCGGCAGACGTTTCAATAACTAACCGACAAAACGCAATCCACACCAATCCGTTAGCATTATTTAGCTCTGGTTCCCCTAACTCATCTACAATAGCTCTGCGTATTGCTTTCAAAATTCTTAAGGTATGCGCCGACCACCAACGTTCTATTTTATGGATGCCAGGTTCCCAATTCTCATCATTAAGAGCCAGTTTGTAATCAGCAACAATTCTGTAAGCGGATTCCCATAATTCATCAATCGTTTCTTGGGAATAACTAGCGCATTTAGCGTTACCTAACCAAACCAAAAATGGATTAATGTCATATAAATGAGCCGAAAAACCAGTTTGTGCGGCAACCAATCCTGTCGTTGCCGTTCCAGAAAACGGATCCAAAATAAAAACGTCGTTTAGACGCTCCATCTTAGTTTTCCGAACAAGTTCTTCGACCAATTTCACAGAATAAGCAGGCGTCAAACGCAACCAGCCATGACGGTCAAGCGTTTTGTTATACTTAAAAGTGTAGTCAGAACGTTGTTTAACCAGTGTCATTCGGCGCTCAACAGGGTTTGAATCACATCATTTATTTGTTTTTTGATAGCAGAGCTATTGCGCTTAAAAAATTCAGATAAATCATATCCCAAAACTTGTTTTGTAAACGCATAAAGCGAAACTGCGGGGTCATATGAATCGCTGCCAACGAGGATATCACTCCTGTTGTTACGATAACGCAGCACAATGTCAGTATCAATCTGTGATGAAAAGATGGCAAAAACTGGCAAATATCCTTTTGACCAGGCAACGGCCGCATTATCAATATCGGCGTTTTGGCGTTTACTGTCTTTGCTTTTGTATCCTTGCCGCACTTCAAACACAATGCCATTTTCAGGGGTGCGCGCATCAATCTGGCGGCAATAATCCGCTATCCAATTTGAAACTTTGGCGCCTATTTGTTGGTTTTGAACGCCGCTTAATTCGATGCGCGCATCGAGTCTGAGGGTTTTTGTTCGGCCAGATTGGGTTATTGTTTCATACGACCAGGCGGCCAGTGTCGGATCGGCGTAGGCAACTGAATCAATGATGATTTGACGGAATAAATTTTCACAACCAACCCCAATTTGACGATACAGCGAAGTCATCCCCCCCGCCGCGCGATGAGCGGCATACATCAAATCGGTATCTAGCCCGATCCAGGAATAGAAATTATCAGCGCCATACAATTCACGGAATTCCACTAACGAGAACCCCGCTTTCTTACCGCTATGTCCAAATTTAGGACGGTATTTCTTGCTTCCAAGAATTGGGGCGAGGAACAAGTCAAGGTAATTTTGGTCGGTCATATTTTCATTATGCCATAACAATTGAAACAAATGGTAGTTAGCTTACATCACCGGCTTGTTCCCAAAATTTGGCGACGGATTTTTGTAATAGTTCGTGTTCCGGTTTTTCCAGATTAGGATCGGCGGCGAAGAGGTCGGCGGCTTCGGTTTGGGCGATTTCGAGCATGTTGATGTCCAGCAGAGAGGCGAGATGCAGTTCCGGCAGCCCGCTTTGACGACGGCCGAAAAATTCGCCCGGCCCGCGTATCTCCAAATCCTTTTCGGCCAAAATAAAGCCATCGTTGGTTTGTTCCAAAGCTTGGAGGCGTTCCTCGGCAACGGCCGTTTCCGCATCGCTAATCAAAATACAGTACGACTGGTGTTCGCCGCGCCCAACCCGGCCCCTAAACTGGTGCAGCTGGGCCAGCCCGAACCGGTTAGCTCCCTCGATGAGCATCACCGTACTGTTAGGCACATCCACGCCCACCTCAATCACCGAAGTAGCGACCAGAATGTCTATTTCGCCGGCATTAAAAGCCCGCATCGCCGCCTCTTTCTCGCTGGATTTGAGACGGCCGTGAATCAGCCCCACCTTCGCCTTCGGAAATACCTCATTTTGCAGCCGTTCATACTCCTCCACCGCCGCCTTCGCATCAATCTTATCTGATTCTTCCACCAGCGGATAAATGACATACGCCTGCCGCCCCTGTTCGATTTGGCCGCGAATGAAAGCGTAGGCCCGCTCCCGCTCGCTGTGGCGCAGCCAGCGCGTCTTAATTTCCTGACGGCCGGGCGGCATCTCATCCAAAACAGACAAATCCAAATCGCCGTACAGCGACAAGGCCAGCGTGCGCGGAATCGGCGTCGCCGACATGACCAACAAATGCGGATTCGGCTTACCATTCGCCGTTTCCGCCCCCTTTTCGCGCAGCGCCTGCCGTTGATCCACACCAAAGCGATGCTGCTCGTCAATCACCGCCAACGCCAGCTTGTCAAACGTCACCGCTTCCTGAATGAGGGCGTGCGTGCCAATGGCGACTTGAATCTCACCAGAAGCCAGCGCGGCGTAAATTTGCGCCTTTTCAGCGGCGGGTGTGCTGCCGGTAAGCAGGCAGGTAACGATGCCCAACGGGGCCAGCAATTCGTTAAGACCGGCGTAATGCTGTTCGGCCAAAATCTCGGTGGGGGCCATCAGCGCCGCTTGCGCGCCTGCTTTGGCAGCGATGATCATGGCCGCTGCGGCAACGACGGTTTTACCTGCGCCCACATCCCCTTGCAACAGCCGGTTCATGGGCGTTTCCTGGGCCATGTCGTTGGCAATTTCGTCCACAACACGGTTTTGAGCATTGGTTAACTGATAAGGCAGCGAGGCGCGGAATTGGGCCAGCGCCGTCTCATCGGCTGCTAAAGGGATGCCGGGTTGGGCCTGCCATTTGTGCCGCTGACTCTGCATACCCAATTGCAACAGAAACAGTTCGTCGAAGATGATCCGGGTGCGGGCACGGTGCAGGCTGTCCTGGGTGGCGGGAAAATGGATTTCCTGGATGGCTTGATGCAGTTGGTAAAAATTGCGCCGCTGGCGGATGGAGTCGGGCAAGGGATCGGGAATGTGGCGGCTCCAGCGGGTAACGGCCGTATCCATCACCTGCCGCATCTTCTTCGCCGTCAACCCCTCCGTCAGCGGGTACACGGGCACAATCCGGCGCGTGAGCAGCGGATCCATCTCCAATGGCTCCCACTCCGGCGAATTGAACACCAGGCGGCCCAGATATTGGTCAACTTTGCCGCTCAAAACAATTTGCATCCCGGCTTTGAGCTTGTCCACCAGCCATTTTTGATTAAACCAGGTCGCTTGAATTTTAGCTGTGCCATCGCTGATGATGGAATGGACGATAATCTGGTTGGCGCGCGTGCGCCGCGCCCGTGTTTCCCAAATGGTGCCGATGACGGTCACTTGCTCGCCATAGGTCAAATCCTTGATGGGTTTCATCAGGGTGTAATCATCGTAGCGGCGCGGGAAAACATGGAGTAAATCCCAGATGGTTTCCGCATTAAGGCGGTCTAATTTTTCGGCCAACTTGGGGCCGACGCCTTTTATCGCGGTCACCGGCTGGGCCAATCCCGCTAAATCAGGGTCTAGCGGCGGCAAAAGCCGCACTTCAGGCGGCTTCTCGCGGACTGGTTTAGGTTTGGGTTTGGCTTTTTTGGCGGCAGGCGGGGCTGCCCGGCGTTCTTGTTTGGGTTTGGGTTTAGGTTGTGGTTCGCGGCGAGACGGCCGTTCTTTCTGCGACGGCCGCTCCTGTTTTTGCGGCCGTTCCGGTTTTTCTCGCTGCCGGACCGGTTTAGCCGGAGCCGCTTTCGTTCCCAATCGTTCCTGCCGGGTTTTCAAGCGGGCCGTTAAGGAGTCAACCGCTTTCTTACGCGCCTCAACGCCGGGAAGACGGCCGTAATCCAGCAACGCCTCGGCCACCTGCTCCACCAACGCCCGATCCGCCTCATCCACCGCTTCCTCGCGGGCCTGCCCCACCCAAAAAGTGGCAAACTGCCGGATACCGCCCACAACCGCTTTGTTTTTATACCCTTGCTGCGCCTCTAAATTCAAAACGCGCTCTAATCGTGTAAATGATCGTCCCATAGTTAAATTAGGAAGGATGAAGGATGAAGGCTGAAATTTATTCAGCCTTCATCCTTCATCCTTCATCCTTTTTTGTTATGCAGGCAAACCCTACTGCGCCTAAACCCAGATGGATGCCGATAGCTGGCGTAATCTCCATCGTCAATGCAGACTGCCCTGCCGGAAAAAGATGCGCCGCTTGCTGTCGTAGTCGTTCAGCCAGTTCAGGCGCATTCACATGTATAATTGCCAAACGCTCAAAAGGGCTGAGTCCGGCCACAAGTTGGAGCGCATGTTGGATAGAGCGTTTGCGCGTGCGGATTTTGGCGGAGACGGACACAATGCCTTGATGAATCATCATTACCGGCTTGATTCGTAAAATCGTCCCTAATCCGAACTGCATTAAATTGACCCGGCCGCTGCGCCGGAGAGAATCCAGCGTGTCCAACATGCCAAAAACGTAAGCGCGTCCCACGCGCTCTTGCAAAGCGGCCACTATCTCGACCATGCTGCGCCCGGCGGCGGCCATTTCTGCGGCCAGGATGATGAGCAGCCCGGCCCCCATGGTGATTTGCTGGGTGTCAAAGAGGGTGACGGGAACGGCCGTTTGCGCTGCCGCCCCCAACCGCGCCGCATTCAACGTCGCGCTTAATGCAGAAGCCACATGAAGCGATAATACCTCAGTTGCGCCATCTCGCGCTAACTGTTCATAAACCTCAGTAAATGCCCCGGAAGCAGGCGCGGCCGTTGTCGGATACCGCTCATAATCAGACAGGCCGGCATAAAACGTCCGGCGCGTCAATTCCACCCCTTCCAGGTAGCTTTCTTCGCCAATGTTGATGTACACCGGCACGATGGTAATGTCCAGTTCATCAGCTATGGCTTTGGGCACATCGCAAGCGCTGTCGGTTACAATCTTGATTGGCATGAAAAATGATAAGCAGCCATTAGAGTTTTTCAGATTGGTTCAATCTTGAAGATTGGACCAATCTCAGTAATAACCGGCCTTGAAATCAGCAATTGCCTTATCGGCCAGTTCATCCAGTCTGCCTGCTGCCACATCCTCTTCAATTTGCTTATCCCATTTCTGCGCATCAAATTCATCAAACCAGTTCCGAAATATAACCAGTTCATTATAAGATAATTGAGCGACGTCCTGTTTGAGTCTTTGAATTTTTTCCATCATTTACTCTAATCCTCGCAATTTCGCACTATCCGCCAACAGCTATTCTGCACCCAAAATATAGAAATAATGCGCCTGACCGCCGTACAAAGTTTCTATTTCAATGTCCGGGTACAATGCTTCGATTTGACGGGCAACGGCCGTTGCATCTTCTCTGGTAACATCCTCGCCGTAGTAAAGGGTGAGGATTTCTTGCTCATCCATCTCCATGCTCGCCAGTACCTGAACTAATGAGTCGTTGATGTCGCTGCCTGAGGCGCAGAGACGGCCGTTTACCAGCCCGATAATCTCCCCTTCCTTCACATCCACCCCATCCAACTCCACCGACCGGGTAGCGCGGGTAATTTCGCCGGTGACGACAAAATCAAGGGCTTGTTTCATAGCAGCGGCCGTTTCTTCCAAATCGCCGTCCGGGTTCAACGCCATCATCGCGCTAAACCCCTGCGGAGCCGTCCGCGACGGCACCACCGCCACCTGCTTGGGACTCAAATCTCGCGCCGCCTCCGCCGCTAAAATGATGTTCTTATTATTCGGCAAAATGATGACCTTATCTGTCGGCACATCCTGAATCGCCTGAAAAATCTCCTCCGTGCTGGGGTTATTCGTCTGGCCGCCATTCACCACATACGCCGCGCCCAAACTATGGAAGATATTTGCCAGCCCATCGCCGGCGGCAACCGCCACCACGCCAATCTGGCCCGGTTCAATCGTTACCGGCGGCTGTACCGGGATTGCGGCTGCGCCATTGCCATTGCCATTGTCAACGGCCGTTACCGCCCCGGCATTCACAATATCCTCCATCTGCTCCTGCATATTCTCCACAACCACATCCGTAATATGCCCCAAACTAATGCCGTAACTCAACGGTTCGCCGGGGTCTTTGACGTGAATATGCACCTTAATCGTCGTTTCGTCGCCCACCACAACCGTCGAGTCGCCCATCGCGTCAATCCGGTTACGCACCTCAATCACATCCAGATTCTGGCCCATCAAAATGAACTGCACGTCATAGGGGTTTTCCAGTTCGCCGCCTTCCGGCACGGCCAACGCCTGCGCCGGCGCTGCTGCCGGAACCTTCATCTGCGCGTCAGCCTCAGCGGTAATATCCAATTCACTTTTTACATAACGCAGCATTCCATCGAAAATATAAACCAACCCCTGACCGCCCGAATCCACAACGCCGGCTTGTTTCAATACCGGCAACAACTCCGGCGTGCGTTCCAGCGCTTGCTCGCACCGTTCCAGGATGCGTTCCAGCATAAAACGTAAATCGTCGCTTTTAGCGGCAGCGTCTTTAGCCTCTTCCGCGCCTTCACGTATAACCGTCAAAATAGTGCCTTCCACCGGCTTCATCACGCCGCCATAAGCGGTATCGGCGGCATCTTGGACAGCCTGCGCCAAATCGTCGGCGTTAAAAGCCTCCTTATCCTTCAACCCTTTGGCCAGGCCGCGCCAAATCTGGCTGAGGATAACGCCGGAATTGCCGCGTGCGCCCATAAGCGCCCCATGCGCCAATTCGCCGGCCATTTTGCCGACGTGCATTTCGGTGCTGTTTTGAATCTGCTTGTAGGCGGATTTCATCGTCAACAGCATGTTGGTTCCGGTATCGCCATCGGGCACGGGGAATACGTTCAAATCGTTGACAATGCGATGATGCTTTTCCAGCCAAATCAGGCCGGCCCGGGCCAGTTTGCGCAACTGCTGCCCGTTACAATGCTGCCACTTTTGCGGCGCTGTTGATGTAGTGGATGTTTCTTGTGTCACTTACCTCTCCTGTAAAAATGTAGGTCAAGTTTGCAAACTTGACTTACGACGGCACGCCATTTTCATTCATAGTGGTCGGCGCAGCCGGTGAAGTCTTCCTTGTGAAACGTAAAGCGTGAAACGTGATATATCTACTTCCACGTTTCAGGCTTCGCGGTTTATTCTTAAGAACAACAATTAAATAACCTACGGAACTGGGACTGGAGATTAGAGACTTGTGACTGGACAAATCTCTAATCTCCAGTCTCCAATCTCTTGTACGTTATTAAATTCTCATTCCTTATTCTTCTTTACTTGAGCGCAGCCCCTGAATATACACGTTAACCGCCTGCACAGGCAGTCCCAATGATTTTTCGACATGAAATTGGACGGTGTGCTGGACGCTTTCGGCAACGGTGCGGATGCGAACACCGTACTCGACGATGACGTACACGTCAATGGTGATGGCATCGTCTTCGATGGTCACTTCGATACCGCGCCGGTTATCGCGCGAGAGCAGGTTGGCAATGCCGTTGGCTAGATTTTTATTCGCCATGCCAACAACGCCATAGCATTGGTTAACAGCCTGGCTGGCAATGGAGGTAACGGCCGTTGGCGAAATATCTATCATCCCTTTTGGATCTTCTTTTACTGGCATGGTTTCTCCCAAATTACTCTTGTTGTCAATTCGTCTTGCAGTCGTTTAGTCATATTTGAAATTCTGCTTGCAAAATCAGTTTTCCTTGATTATAATCGCAAGTCGTTCATTTTGAAACCGAGCGACCGCCAATGGTCGCTTTTAATTTGTCAGGGCAGAGGTAATACGATGGCTAAATGTGAAATCTGTGGCAAAGGGCCGATGGTCGGCCACAATGTGAGCTTCTCACAGAAAAAGACGAAGCGTCAATTCAAACCGAATGTGCAGCGGACGACGATTTACGAAGGTAACCGCAAGGTGCGTAAATATGTTTGCACGCGCTGTTTGAAGACGCTTTCCAAATAAGTTTCGATTGTAAAAAATCGCTTAAAAGGCCCGCCATTGCGCGGGCTTTTTTGTTTCCTGCGCCCGCCCAATCATAACACAAACAGTCATGATTTACCCTCCCGGAGGTTTTGAGCGTCCGGGGAAACACTTTCATGAATTGTCGTGTTAAGCACAGTATGGGCATGAGCGGCGAGGAGGGCGCGGCGCACGGCCGTTTCCCTTCCCGCATCCTCATCCACCAACGCAATCATATTGCCGCCCCGCCCCGCCCCGCTGAGTTTGGCCCCCAACGCGCCCGCCCCCAGCGCCGCCGCCGCCAAAGCGTCCAATGCCGGCGATGAGACACTCATTTTTTGCAGCAAGGCATGGTTTTGGGTCATCAAACGGCCGATTTCCGCCACATCCCCTCGTTCAATCGCCGCCCGCGCTGCATCCGCAATTTGACCGCAGCCATC
>JANTHP010000067.1 GCA_024762395.1 Anaerolineae bacterium
TGGGCAAAGTTGAGAATGATCATCACACCATAAATCAACGTTAATCCAATTGCTACCAACGCATAAATCGAGCCGGTAAACAAACCGTTGACAATGGTCTGCATAAATATTTCAAAATTCACAAAATACCTCCCACCTTCAAGTCGTGCTGCATAAAATTATCTTTAAACTAACGGCTTAAAAGGAATTGGCGGAACCCTTGCAGCGCCGTCGCCAAAACCAAAACAGCCCCTTGCATCGCATATTGCCAGTGAATGGGTAAGCCTAACACTACCACCAGGTTCAGGAGCATGATGAGTAAGATCACACCGGCGGCTGTGCCAAACATATTACCGCGCCCCCCGGTGAAAGTCGTGCCGCCAACAACCGCGGCTGCAATCGAATTCATATTGTAATCTGCGCCCATACGCAAATCGACATAGCCGATATAACCGCTTAATAACAAGCCACCCAGGATAGCTAAAACAGAACAAGCAATGTGAGCCGAAATCAAGACCCAATCAACATTGATCCCTGCATAACGCGCTGCCCCTGGATTTCCCCCTACCGCATAAACCCAACGGCCGAGCCGAGTATAGCGCAGCGTAAAAATAACAATGGCATTGACGATCAGCCAAACGAGCAGCGCTGCAGGGATGAAGCCAATCGGTTTAATGCTGATAGTCCGCAGGAAATCTGGCACTGTCCCGCTGGCCTGCCCCTTCGTATACGCCAATCGCGCCCCGCCGACAAAAACCAGCATGCCAAACGTGGCCACAAACGGCGGTACATGCCGTTTAGCGACCAAAAGCCCGTTAGCTAAACCGATAAGCGCCGCAATCGCAATCGCCAAAACAAGGGAACTGACGATTGAGCTGCCCCCTTCTGTCTGTACGACAATTACCGCCCCTAACGCCAGCACAGCGCTGACCGACATATCAATTGAGCGGTTTAATAAAACAAGCGTCTGCCCAATCGTCACAACGCCCAATACGGCAACCTGAATGGCAACTGTTTTTAGATTGATCGGGTTAAAAAAGGCCGGCGCAACAATCGCAGCAATGACCATGACGACAAGGATCATGATGGGAGCCGCCCATTGTCCGGCCAAGTCTACGCCGCGCACAAAACGCGGGCTGGGACGAAAACCAGAAAACAGGTTGAATCTTTTTTTTGTAATGGCTGTGGATGTCATAATGCCCCCAAGTCCTTGGATTTATAAGCAGAAACAGCTACCAGAACGATGGCGCCTAACAATAACTGTTGATAGAAGATGTTAATCTGCATGAGATTAAAGAAGTTCGATAGCAGCGTTAGCAATAAAACGCCGCCCAATGTGCCAAATATGGAGCCGCGCCCGCCATAAAGACTAATTCCGCCTACGGCCGCAGCCACAATAGCTTGAAAAGTCATGCCTTGAGCGGCGTTGGGGTCGCCAACGCCGGTTCGCGCCAGAAGGAAAAGGCCGGCTAGCGCCGCAAAAACAGAACTCAACACATAGGCCCATACCAGAGTCCGGTTAACGCGAATTGCCGAGAGTTTGGCGATTCGCTCAGAACCGCCAACAGCGTAAATGTTGCGCCCCAACCGCGAACGAGTTGTAAAAAACCAGGCGATTAACCAAACAAGCGCCATCACGATAACATTGACAGGGACAATACCAATCTTGGAGTCGTAAATCGTCAAATAGGCATCCGGGATTCCACGAATGGGAGTCGTTGAAATTGCCAGGTTAATGCCGCGCAAGAGAAAGGATACGCCGAAGGTGATAATGAAGGGAACCGCGTGCGTTCGGGTGATTAACAAGCCATTAACCAACCCCAGAGCAACCCCTATCGTTGTACCAAGCAGTAACAGCGGCAAGATCATCATTGGATTACTGCCGGTGGCGGCAAATAGGGTGGCTACTATAAGACCAACAAGCCGGGCTACCATTTCTTGGGAGATGTCCATACCGCCGGTTAGCAGAACGGCCGTTTGCCCAATTGCCAACAAGCCCAGAACGATTGACTGTCGCATAATGTTAATCAAATTTGACGCCGTCAGGAACCTGTCTGAAAAAAACGAGCCTGTTCCAATGAGCAGGAAAATAAAGAGGTAGATCAGTAGAATTGCGGCATTGTTACGCGCAAATGTTACCCCCCGCTGCCAACGGGGTACGGCGCTTTTCTGAGTATCTTCATAAGTCATAGCCATAGTTCACCCTCTCGTTATTTGCTACCGTCATTCCCGCGAAGGTGGGAATCCACTCCTCTTAAAAAGCTTGCCCCTGTGTCCGACTATTCCCAGTCGGCGACAGGCGATGGATACCTGCCTTCGCAAGTATGACAAGTTTGGGGTTTAATAAAACCCTTGTTCCTAAGCAGAAGCACCGTTCTCATGAGCGACTGCCGCCAGCTTCATGATCGCTTCCTCTGAAGCTTCCTCGCGTGAAAGTTCTCCGGCCATCCGTCCTTCGTGCAGCACCAAAATGCGGTCGCTCATACCTAGCACCTCAGGTAAATCCGAAGAGGCCATGATAATCCCTACGCCTTGTTGCGATATTTCTCGCATTCGCGTATAGATTTCAGATTTGGCCCCTACATCAATGCCGCGAGTTGGTTCATCGAATATGATCACCTTTGGTCGGGCCATGATCCATTTTGCCAGGACAACCTTTTGTTGATTGCCGCCGCTCAGACTGCCAGAATCAAGTTCCGGATTGGGCGGTCGAACTCCCAGGTCGTCAATCGCTCTAATGACCGGATCCCATTCGTCTCGTTTTAAGATCATCTTCCAACGCTCTAGTTGCGGCAGATTGGGCAGTGTGATGTTGAATCGGTTGCTTTGGTCCAAAATCAAGCCAAATGCCTTACGATCTTCTGGGATTAGAACAACGCCGGCACGCGCCGCCGAAGCTGCCGTCATACGCGCCGGCTGTCCAAAATAAGCGATCTCGCCCGATATAATATCGGCCAATCCAACCAGGGCGCGGGCAATCGTGGTACGGCCGCTGCCCCCCAATCCGGCTAATCCAACCACCTCGCCTGCTCGTACCTGAAAATTAATGTCAAAAACCGTGTTTTCGATGCACAAGTCACGTACATCAAGCAAAACCTCACCCGGTTCAATCGTGCTTACCGGCGGGTACATGTCGGTTAGCTCACGACCAACCATCATACGAACAAGGTCGTCCTCGTCTGTCTTTGCGACCAATTTTGTGGCTACAGTTTGGCCGTCTTTAAGAACAGTAACCCGGTCGGCCAACTCAAAAATCTCGTTTAAGCGATGTGAAATATAAATGATTCCATGACCCTCATCGCGTAAAGCGCGGACGACTTTATAAAGACGATCCATGTCGCGGCTGGGCAGCACAGCCGATGGTTCATCCATAATCAGGATGTGGGCGTCCATTGCTAACGCCTTGGCGATCTCAACAATTTGCTGTTCGCCAACAGTGAGGTCCTTAACCAGTGCATAAGGATTAATATGTTTGTGCGCGCCCAAACGCTCAAGTAATTTATACGCTTGTTGAGCGCGTTTTTTCGTGTCGATCAATCCCCAACGCCCCATAGGGGGCGTCGTCAAAAAGATATTCTCAGCTACAGGCATGTCTGGCAAAAGGTTAAATTCTTGATAGACAACGCCTATGCCCAATTGTCGCGCCTGGTTAGGGGTGAGCATCTCATATTCGCCTCCCCCCACTGTAATTGACCCGCCATCAGGCACATATGCGCCAGTGATAGTCTTAATCAATGTAGATTTACCAGCGCCGTTCTCGCCAACAAGCGCATGGACTTCTCCCTCTCTGAGGTCAAAGGATACGCCTGACAATGCGTGAATACCGCCAAATGTCTTTTGTATATCTTTGAGGGAGAGGATCGTATCTGTGGAATGAGTTGTGCTTGTACTTTCTGTCATCGCGGGTTTCCTGCTTTTTGGGATAGGAATAGAAGCCGATCTCTTGACAAAAGGTGAAAACATCCCTGCCAGATTGATCAACCTGGCAGGGAATATAACAAGGTGTTTCTTACATATTAGCTACTTACGTTCAAATCCACCAGCGATGTAATTCTCGATGTCAACAGTGGCTGGCGGGATAAAGTCGTCATTGAGTTCAGGCACATACCATTGCACAAAGTCTGTGTTGTCGTATGGGTCTGCCCCATCCATCAAAGTTCGTAAACTAATGAACTTAGTGACTTCTTTACCTTGCAGAATGTCAACGGCCGTTTGCAGGCAGTACCGGGCCATCGAAGGCGGATCCGGGGCGCCCACAAATTCGTAGCCGTGTTCTTGGGCCAGGCGTAAGAAACCATTGGGAACGTTGACCATGGCGAATTTGGGCGCTTCCACGCCAGCATCTTCGAAGGCCAACCCAGCGCCCAAAGCCATCTCGCCGCCGCCGGCCCACACGCCGTCAATTTCCGGATTGGCAGCCATGATAGCTTCCATCTTCTGTTTGGCGGTGGCAATGTTCCATTGCGCGTACTCAGTGGCAATAATCTCAATGTCAGGATAGTTGCTGAGCGCGTCTAATGCGGCCGCTTGCCATGTTTCAGTGGAGTCTACACCGGCAATGCCATTAAAGATAACGACTTTACCTTTACCGCCCATCAGTTCGGCCAAACCAATACCTGACTTATAGGCGACTTCGTAAAAGTCAACATCTACACGCGCCGTGAAATCGTCGCCTTCAATGCCATTGGCGCAAAGAACGACCGGGATACCGGCGTTAATGGCGCGTTTGATGACGGTCGTGGAGGCGGCGCGGCCAAGCGGTTCAACTACGATGGCGTCAGGTTGCTGTTCGATGAAGTTTTCAATGTCGCTGATTTGCTGGTTGGCGTCATTGGTTACGGCCGTAAGCAGAGGTTCCGATAACACGCCGTCGGCCAGTAACTGATCGCCATAGGCGGACATGGTCACATTGTAGGTGTTGCCCCAGCCATTACTGGCATCTTGCTGCGAGACGGCGATGACGTATGGGCCTTCTTTCTGGAATGTGGATGTGTCAACGATAGTGGCGGCATCGGCCAAAATGGCTTGGGAGTAGTCGGAAGCGAGGGCCGCTTCACTGACCTCGGCACTGTTGAGGATCCCCATGATACCGGCAGCTGTTTCCGGTTCGGGTTGTTCAATCACTGCACCGGTGATCGGGCCGTTTCGCTCATCCCAGCCGGGGACTGGCCATACTGCTTCAGCCGCAGCCAGCTCTTCCGGCCAAACGGCAACCATCTGACCATTTTGCCATTGGGCGATCACGGTGGCAGCCTGTTCCAGGCGGCCATGCTCGTCAAAGGAAGCTTCAGGCCATTGGAAGCCCCACTTGCCTTCACCATCGGTGAAAGTTGTGGTGTGCAGCGTTTCGGCTAACACTTTCGGGTCAGTGGAGCAGGCTGCTTCCAGAGCATCGGCTAACAACCAGGTGGAGGCGTAGGTGGTGTTGTATGTGCCACCCAGGTCTTGTCCGGTGTATTCCTTGAATTTGAGCTTCAGCTCTTCGCTGACGTTCAAGGCACTTACAGGGGCGAAGTCTTGGGTAATAATGAGGCCGTCGGCCACATCGGCGCCAGCTTCATTGAGGAAAAAGGTGCTGCCAAAGCCAGAACCCAGAGAGATGATACCCATCTTGGGATAATACCCCTGCTCTTTGGCTTGTTTGGCCATCTGGGGAGCCTGGTTGTTGCCGAGAGCAAACCAGACGTCTGGGTCGGCTGCTTTCACTTTCAGGATGGTGTCGGTAAAGTCTTGAGCGCCGCCATCGTAGACGATGGTGTCGAGCAGTTCAATACCTTCTGCTTCGATACCGGCTTTCCAGGCTTCTTCTACTTCAGCCCCAAAGGTAAAGTTGGGAACAGCGATAACGGCCGTTTTCGCCCCCATTGACTTCGCCCAGGCAACGTCATCAGCACCCCAGCCTTGCAATGTGGACACCGTCTGAAAAACATACTTGAGACCCTGATCGGTGATCTTGCCATCAAGGGCATTGGGGACAATGTAAGGCACTTCAAACCGTTCAGCAATTTGTGAAGAGGGCAGCGTTGTGCCGCTAAGTGCGGAACCCATAACAGCAACGACGCCTTCCTGCGTGATCAGGCGTTCCATTTCCGAGTTACCGGCTTCGGCCGTACCTTCTGTGTCACCCTTTACCAGCTCGAGCTTGGCGCCACCCAAACAGGCAATACCACCAGCAGCATTGATTTCGTCAATCGCCATCTGGTGGGATTTAATGTAAGGATCGCCAGCCCAACCAGCATCAGGGCCGGTGAGCGGATACAAAGCGCCTACTTTAATAACATCCACAGCTTCGGCTGCGGTTGATTCAGTAGATGCGGCTTCATTTGTTGTTGATTCGTTCGAAGTCGATGCACCAGTATCAGTTGGCGTATCGGCTGATTGAGAACAGGCCGCCGCTAATAATAGTAGGACGGTTAACAGTAAGAAAAAGCGTTTCATTTAAATACTCCTCCGAGTAAAATCGTGTAGGTTAGTAAAATCAAATGTTAACATTGTAATATTTTTTCGAATGCACACCTCCTGATAACCAAGATCATTTTGCATCTATACACTTGAGAAATTTATCACAAGGGTCATTAAGGATGCATAAGGATGGCGTAAGGAATCCATTAAGAAATAATGTGGTTATTCTGGGATACTGTTCCTCTTCCTAGCCAATCCTAACGATAAACGGTACCGAAAATTTCCGGTAACCCAATGATTGGCTTATGGCTTGGTCGGGCAAAGGCTCGTTTTTTGCTGGTGGTCGCTCCGTAGCCAATCAAACCTTCCAATAACTTTAGAGCGCAAACGACACCGTCTAAAACAGGGATACCTAATTCATCTTGTAGTGCTTTATCCATGCCGGCCATACCGGCGCAGCCCAGGCAGATTACTTCGGCGTCATCTTCGGCAATGGCTTGTTGGGCAGTCTTCAAGATTAGGTTGCTTGTTTCTTCCGGGCTGGCCGATTCCAGAGCCAGGACGGGCATCCGCGTGGAGCGAACCGACGCGCAGCGATCCCCCAACCCATAATGGCGAACGGCATCCCAGAGCAGCGGTTCCCACTCTTCGTTGGTGGTGACGACGCTGAAGGTGTGGCCTAACATGCAGGCCACATACATGGATGCTTCGGCAATGCCCAGGACGGGCTTGTCTGTAATTTCGCGTAAAGCGTAAATGGTGGGGTGGTCACTGTAACAGGCTATGACGAAGGCGTCGTACTCGTCCAGGTTAGCAATCGCTAATTCGAGTGTTCCTTGAGAGCTTAACAGTTCGTCGTAAATGCCTTCGATTGATCGGGGGCCGGATGTGGGGTTCATGGCAACGGCCGTTGTCCCTGGAAAGGCATACTGATTGGCAATCGCCTGAATCTTTTTGGTGAATTCTTCAGATGTATTGGGGTTGATCAGCAAAATACGCATGAATTTATTTCTCCGCTTCGCATACATTCCCACACATGCACTCTAGCACAAAGGGGATTTTGGACGCATAAAGAAGGCGTAAGGAATTCGTAAAGATTGGTATTTATAGGGGCGTGAATTACCCTGATTATGACCTAATCATTTTTAAGAAGATTGGCGGCCAGAGAACCATTGAACAGTTGATTGACCGCTTGGTTGGCGGCCATTAAACGGCCGTTCTTCACCACAATCGCCTTCTCCGCCTGCCCCACAATGGCTGCCGAAGGGGTAAACGCATCGAGAACGACAAAATCGGCCGCACAGCCTGGCTCCAAACCGTAATTCGGCAAGCGTAACGCTTTAGCCGCGTTGTACGTACTCATCCGCAGGATGGCGTTGAATTCTTCCACCGTGTCCATGTGCGCGCCGTAAGACAAAATCAATCCCTCTTCCAACAAGTCAAAATTACCCATCGGACGCAGGGCGTCGCGCACATTATTGGAGGCATAGGTCACATTCACGCCGGCGGCCAACAATTCCTTGACGCGGGTCAAGCCGCGCCGCACATTATGCGTATCTTCCCGGCCCAGGCGATACAAATCCGGTTGGCTGGTAATGTTGAGACCCGCTTCTTTGATCAAGGCGATAGCTTCGGCGGCTACATCCGGCACAGCTGCGCCCAGCGCGCAGGCGTGCCCGGCCGTCACCCGTCCCTGGTAGCCGCGCTCGATGGTTTGACGGGCGATGTAAACGGTTTCCAATTCGTCCAGCGCGACCGTTTGGGGAATGCCCAGGTCGGCGTGAATGTCCAGGTCAACATCCAATTCCATCGCCAGATCGAACGCGGCATCAATGTGTTCGCGCCAGGCGATACGGCCGTCTTTCATAACATCCAAATTACTCGCCCCGCCCATCACATCGGCGCCAATTCGGAACGCTTCGCGGAACAAAGCGGCATTATCCGGGTGATTAGTCAAACCCTGCTGAGGAAAGGTGACGATTTGCACCGTGACCCGGCCAGCATACTTTTCCTTAACTCGCTGCAAAGCCTCGACATGTTTCAGCCCCACCTCCCGATCCACGTGGCACTGCGCCCGCAGCGCGGTCACGCCGTGCCGTGAGGCCAGCTCCAGCGCCGTACTGGCGCGGCGTTCGATATCTGCCGCTGTAAAGCTGCGGCGGCGGCGCTCCATGGATTCGTTGAGGCCATAATGGGATAGATAAGGTTCAGTGCGGCCGGGCGTTTGCCAATCATTCATCAAGGCAATGTCCAGGTGCAGGTGGCTTTCGACAAAACCGGGGATGAGGAGACGGCCGTTGCCATCAATCTCCTGTCGCGCCGCATAATTCAGGTTTGGCCCCCTGTCTACAATCACGCTTTCATCAACTGCTACATCAACCAGAATAGATTCCCCTTCAATATGAACATTGCGCACTAATAAATCGATCATGTTAACCCCCTAAAATAAATGACGGGGCTTCCATTTCCAGCGATTATCCAGGTCACTGGTATGGAAGCCCCTAATCTAACAATCTCTGAGGAGAGAGATGACAAAATAGACAGAATATTTCCTGCGGTTTACCTACCAGGTCACTTTGTGATGCTGTTCCAACTCCCCTTTCTCAAACCGGGACAGCGGCAGCTTTTCCATGAACCAGGATTTCTCACCGGTCATAATGTAACGGGCAATATCGCGGCCAATCGTCGGCCCTTCGATGACGCCGTTGCCGCCGGCGCCAATCGCCAACACATACCCCTCAACCGGCGTTTCGCCCAAAATCGGCATGTAATCCTTCGGTTCGGCGCGGTAGCCGACCCAATCATTAACCACCGACGATTCCAGCAGGCGCGGGTAATGTTTGAACAATTCCTCAGTCAGGAAATCCCAGAAATAAGGGTCTGTGCCGCCGGTCATCGGCAGCTCATCCGGATTCCACAGCCCGGCGTGTTCGGGGTTATTCAAATCCATTGTGAGATGCGCTTTGCAGATGAAAACGTTATCTTTGTCCTTACGGGCGTAGAAGCGGGGGTATTTCAAGACCGGGAAAGGATAACCCAGGGCTTTCTGCGGCTCTAGAATGAACACTTCAGCTTTAGTGTGGATGATGGGCAGCTCTAATCCGGCCAACCGGCCGAAGAATGGCGTCCAGGGGCCAGTGGCGTCCACCATCACGTCGAGATCAAAATGACCTTTGCTGGTGTCCACGCCGGTCACTTTGCCATTTTCGACGTTAATACTCGTCACTTCTGTGCCAATCATGATGTTTGCGCCGTTGGCACGGGACAGCCGTCCCAGCGTATTGGAGATCATTGTGGGATCGACAAAGCCGTCATCCGGGCTGTAAGCCGCACCCAAAATGCCGTCCAGGGTTAAGTCGGGGATGATTTGGCGGATTTTTTCCGGGTCTTTCCAGTATTCGGCCGTATAGCCGGACGCTACCGCCAAATCAACCGCTTTCTTCCCGTACATTTCATATTCGGGATAGGGCGCGACTAACAATGTGCCCGTCTTCTCGAACCCGGCCGAACCCGGCTCCATTTCTTCCAGTCCCATGTAAAACCGGAAACCAAAAAGCCGAACAGACCAAAATTCGTGGGGCAGAGAATCGTCAATCAAACAAAACGTCCCGGCCGATTTGGCCGTTGTGCCCGAACCCAATGTGTTTTTCTCGAATAAAAAGACCTCGGCGTCTTCGTTTTGGCTTAAAAAATAGGCAACGGCCGTACCCAGAATGCCTCCGCCAACAATTCCTACACGTTTTTTAGACATTTTTTACTCTCCCAAAAGGTTTATTTTTCGTAAAATGTGATGCGTGATGCGTGAAACGTGATGCTTATTAGTGTCACGTTTTACGTTTCATTAATTATGCTAATTTGGCCGACTTTGCTTTCAAGACGTCCGTAAAGATCGGGACAAACTCATGCAGGTCGGCGACGACACCGTAATCGGCCTGCGAGAAAATACCGGCGTTTTCATCGGTGTTCACAGCTATAATCGTTTTGGAATCGCGGATGCCGACGACGTGCTGCACGGAGCCGGAGATGCCGAGGGTGACGGTCAGATCGGCGTGGACGCGCTTGCCGGACAGCCCCAGCCATTCGGGGAACCAGTCGCGCTCGGAGGAGACGGGGCGCGAGCAGGCGACTTGACCATCAAACAAGGCAGCCAGCGATTCGGCGATAGGGAGGTCGTCTTGGCTGTTCATGCCTTGCCCGACGTCTACGATCATGGGGGCATCTTCCCATTTGACACCGGCGGCGGCTTTTTCTTTGTATTCGATGATTTTTAGGGCGGGTTCTTTGATAGCTGCGTCTACGGCCGTCACCTTAGCCACACCACCCGTCTCCACCGCCGTAAACACCGCCGCATTCACAGTTGCCAGGGCCGGTTGGGTCTTAATTTTGTATGTGTTTTTGCCTACGCCGCTGTAAATCATGCAATCGGCCGTCACAAAGCCGTGGTCCAGACTGAAATCAACGCAGAAAGAGGCGACGCCAGCGCCCAGACGGGCAGCCACGCGGGCGGAAATTTCCAGCCCGGATTTGGTTGCGCCGACCAGAACCAAATCAGGTTCGACCTGTTCAATAACACCGGCCAGCGCATCGGTGTAAGTTTCGGGGTTCAAGCCAACCAACAGCGGACTGGCGACGGTGTAGACGGTATCCGCGCCCCAGTCGCCGAACTCAGCCACGTCAGCTGGGATGGATTCGCCTAAATAGACGGCGGCAACGGCCGTTCCCTTTTCATCCGCTATCTGCCGCGCTTTACCCAGCAGTTCCCGAACGAGCTGCTGTTTTTCTGAATAAACTAAAATACCGGCCATCAGGCGCCTCCTTCGATGATGTGATCGGCCAGGAGTAAATCGACCAATTCATTGGACAGCGCATTCAGATCGTCGCCTTTCAATACATACTGCTTGCGATGGACAACGACACCTTCGGCGTGTACTTTTTCCAGTGCCGCTTTTTGCTGCAACTCAGCGATGGAAAGTCCCAGGTCAGTTTCCACATTCCAGATGTTGACCGGTTTTTTCTTGGCTTTCATTGCTTCCAGCAGGGTGGGACGACGCGGCGTATTGCATTCTTCCATCACGCTGATCAGCGCCGGCAGAGGGGCGGCGACGGTTTGCACGCTGTCTTCCAAATCGCGGTCGGCCACAAGCTGTCCGTCTTCGATGGCCGCCGTGCGGGCGAATGAAATCTGGGGCATGTGCAGCGCTTCAGCCAGGCGGGGCGGCACTTGATAGGTAAAGCCATCGTCGCTGACTTCGCCGCAAACGACCACGTCCACGTCGCCCAGTTTTTCGATGGCTTTGGCCAGGATAACGGCCGTTACATCCGGCGCAACCTCTCCTTCCAGGGGGTTTTCGATTAAAGTCACGTCTTCTAACCCAAACGCCAACGCTTCGCGGAAGCTCTCTTTAGCTTTGGTTGGGCCGACGGTAAGGGCATGGACTGTGCCGCCGTAGGTTTCTTTGAGGGTTACGGCCGTTTCCAGCACATGTTTATCAATCACCCCCACCTTATACGGTACGCCCGCCATCTTCAATTCCTTGCTCGCCGGATCAACCTTTACTTCCGAGGCGTCCAGCGAGTATTTGATACAAACTGCAATCTTCATACTTTCTCCTTGAAAGCTAGAGTTCAGAGCTAGAGCTAGAGGAGGAGTCTCTTCTTCCTCTAGCTCTAGCTCTATCCTTTCGCTCTAATTATCCATACCGAAAGACGATGCCGAAGCCGCCCTGGGGGGGGCGCCAATCGATGCCGCCTTCGCCGCCGCCTTCGCAGGCGACCGTACAGGTGCCGCATTCCAGGCAGTTTTCGTAACGGATAGCGACCTTATCTTCTGCCCAGACGTACACTTCGGCCGGGCAAACCGTTAGGCAGGGTTTCAATTCACAGTTTACGCAGCACGTGTCATCAATTTTGATGTGGCTCTGCTCGTCTATTTCGTACTTATCCAGCCCCAGCCGGTCGTCTAAACTCAATAATTTTTGGGTCATATCGCTATCCCTTTTCCGATTTGAACCATATCTTTTGCCAGCTCCCACAGTGACACGTCATGCTCCTTCATGCGGTCGCGCAGCGCCCGATATCCCTTCTTGGCTGGCTGCGCCCGCACTGAGAACATATCGTCCATGATGTCGCAAACCATGTCGGGGTAAACGTGGAACAGCCGCTTATTTTCTAGCAGCGGATACGCATTTTTGAAGGTCTGCATGTCCTTGTAAACAGACGTTGCCTGAAAATGCCGTTCGTAGGAAGCCAGACCAGCCGCCGAAAAATCGTCTTTCTCTTTGGCTTCGATAATCGCCTGGGCCGCCGCCGCCGCCGAAGCGACCGCCACATCCATGCCGCGCAGCGTCATCACGTTGTTGAGCAGCAGCCGGGCGGCGCTGCCAGCGACCACGTACCCATCGCCGACCATCTTGGGAATCAGATGGAAGCCGCCACGATGGACGGTTTGGGCGGAATACTCAACCACTTCGCCGCCGTTAATCAACCGGGCGACGAAGGGATGGGATTTGAATTCGTCCAGAATTTCGTGGGGATGGCGTTTGCTCTTGTAAACGCTGTCAATTTTGACGACAACGCCCAGCGAGAGGGTGTCGCGGTTGGTGTAGATGAATCCGCCGCCCTCGGCTCCGGCGGTGTGCCCGACCAGCGTGTAGGCCGCGCCTTCATCGGCCGTCAAACATTGGAAGCGGTCGGTGATGGTCTGCTCCGGCAGTTGAATGACTTCTTTGATACCGATGGACACGTCTTTGGGGTCGTAATCTTCGCGCAGACCGGCTTGTTTGAGCAGTTGGGAGCGGGTGCCTTCGGCGATGACGACGACTTTGGCCGGTAATTCGTCGCCGCCAGCTTTGACGCCGGTGACACGGCCGTCTTCCATCACCAACTCATCCACCGTAAAGCCCGGCATGACCATTGCCCCGGCCTCCTCAGCCTGCGCCGCCAGCCAGGGGTCAAACCTGGCCCGCAGAACGCTGAAGGCGTTATAAGGCGGGGCGGTGGCTTCGTCGCGGTAACCCATGGCGGTTACGGCCGTGTCGCCCAAAAAGACGATGCTGTGTCCGGCAATCGCCCGCTCAACCGGGGCCTCCTCCCAAAAGTTGGGGTAAATCTCATCATAAATCTGGGCGTAAATCAGCCCGCCGGACACGTTTTTGCTGCCCGGTTCCTGTCCGCGCTCGATGACGACGACGGACAAACCCGCTTTAGCTAACAAGTAAGCGGCCGTGGCTCCCGCGGGGCCAGCGCCCACAATGACTACATCAAATTCATCCACGTTATACCTTTCCTATCGAATGCCCTGGGTTACGGCCGTTAGGCATAATCCATGACTTAATTGCAAAGAAACTTACCTACTTGTGCAATTTATCACACGGGCGATAAGGAACGCATAAACAAGGTGTAAAGAAAGTGTAAGGATTGAGAGATGGGGTGGGAACGGCCGTTTTCTACCCCTCCAACAAAACACAAAAGAGCAGCCACCGGCTGCCCTTCTGCGTTCAAAACTGATTAAATTTGTGCCCGTTACGGAATAATGCAAGCCATCACACCTTTCTGGGCGTGCAGCCGATTCTCCGCCTCATCATAGCAGGCATTGCCCCATTTGCCGTCCAGAACCGCATCCGATACCTCCGCGCCGCGCTCGCAGGGCAGGCAGTGCATGTATTGGGAATCCGGCTTGGCCATATTCATCCGCTTCTCGTCGGCAATCCAATCCTTGTACTTGTCAAACAGCTTCATCATCTCGTCCTGCTCCGGCTTCTGTGTTACCGGCGGCAGCAAATCCAAGGCGACGTAGTTCTTGGCGTACAGAATGTCGGCATTTTCGGCGGCGTCTTCGATGCGGTCAGAGACCTGGTACGAGCCGCCGCTGGCTTCCGCATTGGCCTTGATCTGCGCTTCAATTTCCGGGTCAATGCGCATTTCCGGTGGATGGGAGAAGACGACATCCGCCCCAAACAGGCTGGCCATGTACATGAAATCATGGTGCGGCGCGATAGGTTTCTTGGGACTTGAACCGTATGTCCAGGTGACGCCAATTTTACGGCCGTTCAAATTCTTACCAAACATCTCCCACAACGTCATCGCATCGGCCATACCCTGGCAGGGATGGTAAACATTATCCTCCATGTTGATGACCGGCACATTGGAGCCGCGTGCAAATTCCTTGATGATCCGGTAGCCCTTGTCATATTCCCAGCCGACCACATTGCCCAAAATACGAATCGAAAGCGCATCGCCCATGCGCGAAAGCACGCGAGCCATATCCACAATCCGCTCCGACGCATACCCCAAATCTTCGCCTTCCAGCGTAGGCAGGCGCGTCGAGGAAGGTTCCAGGAAATGAGCGTGACCGCCCAATTGATAAATACCAGCCTCGAAACTGTTGCGCGTGCGCAGGCTGGGATTGAAAAACATCATAAACAAGGTGCGGCGGCGCAGCAAATCGTCATGATAACGGCGCATCGTATTGTCGGCCTTCAACTGCAAACCTACTTCCAACATCGTTTCGATTTCAGCCTTCGTGAAATCTTGCAGACGGATAAAATCACGTCCTTTTAATCCTTCAGTAACCATTTTTATATCCTTTCCTTTCTAAAAAATTTATTGATTCAATTATTCGGAGCGCGGCAGACTGTCCGCATTGACAGGCAAGATGCCGTGTTCCACGCTATCCTTCACCAAATTGATCACGCCATTTGTGGCCGGTCTCTTCCATTTTCGAGGCGGCTCCAGTGCGCCGCATCCGATGCAGACGGGGCATGCCCAACTGCCATTCCTGCATCCAACGGGCGGCAAATTCACCTCGTTCCGTTTCCTCAAAGACCTTCTGAATTTCGTCGTAATTAATCACGCGGGGGCCGCTGGTGCGGACGGCAAACTCGCAGGTACGGCTGCTGCGTTCGGAGATGTAGGCCTCAATGCCGATCTCATCCATCACATCCACAACTGTTCGCAGCGAACGAATCGCTTTGGCGTAGGCAAATTCTGGCGGATACCCGTTGTTGACCATCGTATTGAACACAGCTTTCATCAGGTGAATTGTGCCGCCATACAAAACCTGCTCCTCAAAGTTGTCGCCTTCGGTTTCGTGCTGGAACGAAAGACCCACAACGCCTACGCGGGTGCTGCCTACCCCTTTAGCGATAGCCAGCACAATCTCCAGCGCATCGCCAGTCACGTCCTGATCCACGCTGACCGCGCCGTAAATACCGGAGCCTTCCAGGAACTTCTTGCGCACCATGTGGCCGGGCGAATTGGGCACAAACAAAACCACATTCACATCTTTGGGTGGTCTGATTACGCCATAGAGAACGTTGAACCCATGGGCAAAGCTCAATGTCGCGTTGGGTTTCAGGTTGTCGCGGATGTCCCGTTCATATACGGCTGGCTGGGCCGGGTCGGCCAGCAATACGTGAACAACATCAGCCCGGCGGGTCGCCTCGGCAATCGTCATCACATCGAAACCGTCTGCTTCTGCTTTATCCCAATCCGGAAAACGATCTCTCGGCCCCGCCCCCACGATGACGTTAAGCCCGCTGTCGCGCAGGCAAAGCGCTTGCGGCCCGCCCTGAATGCCATAGCCGAGTACGGCAATCACTTTGTCTTTGAGTACATCCAGACTTACGTCTTCGTCATGATACACTTTGTTATCCATACTATCTCCTCGCTGCATAAAATTTGCTGCATCGGTCGCCCTGCGCCGGATGCGTGCATTAACAACTTTTCATATGACTCCCTTTTGTAAATTGCCAGCCTGAACCAGGCGGCAGACAACAACCTCCACATGTTTTGTGGTTCTTTTGGCTGATTTAGATGTGGTGGGTAGGTATGAGTGTGGTTACGGCCGTATCACCTTGCTGCAACTCATCTTCCCTAAAGGCCTGCGCGGGTTTCAAAACCTCACAGGTCTATTTACAACTCATCAATGTAATCGCGATTGACATCCTTGTAGAGAATGTAACGGCCTGTCTCCCAACCCGTTGCCGCAAAATATTGCGGGCAGAAAGGAGCCATGTAGATGTAGTCGTCCTTCTTGACCTCAATCAGGTCGCCATTGAGGTAATAAAAGCCGCGTCCATCCAGCATGTACAGACCATGTTCCATGATATGCGATTCCACGAAGCCAAAATGAGTCCCCGGCTCAAAAATGAGTAGGTTGAAGGCCATGTCGTAGCCTAATTCGTTGTCGTAGGGAATCAGGTGTTTTTCGACGTAGGTATCTTCAGGAACCGCTTCAACATCTTTTTCGTTGGTGATGATCGGAGCCGGGATGGTAATGCCTTCCAATTCGATATAACGGCGGCGCAGCCACAGCATCCGGGTGAGTGCGCCACTATTGTTTGTCAGGCTGTAGGGATGGTTAGGCGGCAGCCAGACGGTTCCGCCTATGGTCAATTCATGGGTTTGGCCGTCCAATTCAAAGGTAGCTTCTCCTTCCAGGACAAATAGGAAATGCTGCAAACCATCGTTGACTGGCTGCTTTGTGCCGCCGCCGGGCTGGATGAACATTTCATATTCGACAAATTTAGCGCCCAGAGCCGGCGTGGTCATGATTTTGGCATTGGTATTGTGCCAATTGGGCAGTTTGCTATTGACCCGATCTGCCTGACCAAGGATCATGTAGCTGCCTGGCCGGGTGATGGATCGGCTTTTTGAGGTAATGTCAGCATCGAGTGATGCGAATTTATGGGCCATTCTAAACTCCTCTTTATAATTTCTCTGGCTGTGGCGCGGTCTGGAGACCGGCCACAGCTATTTGGTTTAATTGAGCCAGCGCAGCGCCAGCAGGGTTAAAAACTTCGTGGCCGTGACGAGATGCTCAACCGATACATGTTCGTCGGTGGCGTGGCCAACGGCCGGATCGCTGGGGCCAAAGATAATGATGGGAAACCCATCGCCGGCAAACCAACGGCCGTCACTCGTCTGTACATAGCCCGTCAATTCCTGCGGCTGGCCGGTCACATCCTGCAAGGCGTTGTTGGCGCACTGGACGAATGGTTCATCCGGCGTGGTGTTGATGTTGGGTGCGACTTTGCCGGTCGAAAACAGTTCATACTTCAACGGTTCAACCGTGGCGTTGTATTCATCCAGCAAGGATTCAATTTCAGCCATAGCTGCTGCGCGTGTTTCACCGGGCAGCAGTCGCCGGTCCATTTCTACCTTGCAGGTTTCCGGCACAATGTTCCATTGCAGCCCGCCCGAAATCTTGCCGATGTTTAACGTCGCCGGCGGCAGGTAGGGGTGTGATTTGGCGGCCAACTGCGGAAACAATTTCTGTTCTAGCCAGGCCAAAACGCGGGCCGTTTTCATCACCGCATTGTCTCCGGCCCAGGGCATGGCCCCGTGTGTACTTTTGCCGAAGATGGTCAGGTCGATGCCGCAGGCCACCCGTTCGGCGACGGCGACCTGGTTTTGGGTCTGCTCACCAACAACCAGGAAATCGGGCTGCAAATGATGGTTGTCGCGCAGCCAGCGGGTGCCCTGGTGCGCCCCCGATTCTTCATCGGCAACGACGGCGACCTGGAGACGGCCGTTCAACCTCACCCCCGCCCGCGCCAATGTCAGCAACGCCATAATCTGGGCCGTCACACTGCTTTTATCATCGCCTGCGCCACGGCCGTAAACGAGTCCATTCTCGACAGCGCCGGAAAAAGGGGGATGCCGCCACACTGCCGGGTCGCCAGGAGCAACGGTGTCGATGTGAGCGTGAAATAGTAAAGTAGGAGTTTGGGCGTTTCCCGGCAGTGTGGCAACTAAATTAGGTTGGTGTGGGTTGTTGGCCAGAATGTCGAATGGGATGTTAGCGGCAGTTAATTTGTCGGCGATGACGGCAACGGTCGTACGACAGTCACCCGGTGGGAAATCACTCCGCGCCTGAATGAGCGCCTGGAGCAACCTAACGACTTCAGATTCCTGAATCGAATCCAAAACATGGTTCTCCAAAGTGAAACGGCCGTTACCCAACATCACACCAATCCTCAATTTCAACTAAGCGACAATAGCCGTGCCCGTTTCGCCGCGCAGCGCACGGGCGATGTTTTCCGGATTGGTGATAATCGCTTTTTTACCGCCTCGTTCCAAGAACCAGATGACGGCCTGCATTTTGGGGGCCATGCTGCCTTTAGCGAAGTGAACGCCTTCCGCCAAATATGCTTTGGCCTCAGCCAGCGTAATTTCATCCAGCCAGGTTTCGTCGGGTTTACCAAAATTGAGGGCGACTTTTTCAACGGCCGTGCTGATGATCAACAGTTCGGCTCCAATCGCATTACCCAGCAGCGAAGATGCATAATCCTTGTCAATCACCGCCGCCACGCCGTGCAGTTGGCCCGCTTCATCGGCGACAACCGGGATACCACCACCGCCAACCGTAATAACACAGGTTCCCCCGCCGATTAACTGCTTGATCGCCGGTTCTTCAACCACGCGCTTAGGCAGCGGCGAAGGGACAAC
>JANTHP010000068.1 GCA_024762395.1 Anaerolineae bacterium
CAGTAAACAGAAGTCAGTAAACAGTTTTCAGTAGGCACTTTCCAGAGGTAGACCGTACTGATAACTGTTTACAGATTACTGAACACTGATACTAGCGATTTCGTAAAACGATTTGGCAAATCGTTCAGGCGCGATTTACAAAATCGCCCTACATTCTCGAAGGAAAAAACAACATGAGCGACGATATAAATATCAAAGAAATGCCCAACGATGAACTGATGGAACTGATGGGCGAAGATTTATACGACGGCTACGCTGACGAAATCGTAGAAGAAGTCAATGAACTTTTGTCGCGCAACATGCAGCCTTACGAAATTCTCACCGACGGCCTGGTAGCCGGAATGGACATCGTCGGCGAAGATTTCCGCGATGGCATCCTGTTTGTGCCTGAAGTGTTAATGGCGGCTAAAGCGATGAAAAAGGGGATGGGAATTTTACGGCCGTTACTGGCCGAAACCGGCGCGCCCAAAATGGGAACAATGGTCATCGGAACCGTCAAAGGCGATATACACGACATCGGCCAAAATCTGGTTTCCATGATGATGGAAGGCGCCGGCTTTGAAGTCGTCAATATCGGCATCAACAACGACGCCGACGCCTACCTGGAAGCCATCGAAAAGCACAACGCTGACATTTTAGGCATGAGCGCCCTGCTCACCACCACCATGCCCTACATGCGCGTGGTCATTGACGCGCTCAAAGAAAAAGGCATTCGCCAGGACATTACTGTCCTCGTCGGCGGCGCGCCGTTGAACGAAGCCTTTGCCGAAGACATCGAAGCCGACGCCTACTGCCGCGATGCGGCCGTTGCCGTCGAAACAGCCAAGAAATTTATGGCAATTAGAGGGAACGCATAACAACTATCTGGGAGGCAAATTCATGAACGAACCAAGCTGGATCGGTAAAACAATTGGGGGGCGATACCAAATTGAAGAAATGCTGGGGCAAGGAGGCATGTCGGCCGTTTACAAGGCAGCCGATCCCAATCTGCGCCGCACAGTCGCTATTAAATTGATTCATCCCCATTTGACCACCGACCAGTCGTTCGTGCGTCGGTTTGAGGAAGAAGCAGCCGCTGTCGCCAAACTACGCCACCCCAACATCATCCAGGTGCATGATTTCAATCATGAAGGGGCTACCTGGTTCATTGTCTTTGAACACATTCCAGGGGAATCACTGGAAGACCGACTTAAACGGTTAGATTATGATGGCCGCCAAATGGATTACCAGGAAGCGATAAACATCGCCGCCAGTGTAGCCGATGCGTTGGAATTTGCGCACGGACAAGGGCTGATTCACCGGGATGTAAAACCGGCCAACGTGATGATCAACCAGCGCCAACAACCAATTTTGATGGATTTTGGCATCGCCAAAATTGTCGGCGGCACGCATCAGACAGCAACCGGGGCTGTTTTAGGCACAGCCCGCTACATGTCGCCTGAACAAATCAAAGGCGAGAAGATTGACGCCCGCACCGACATTTACGCGCTGGGCGTGATGTTGTTTGAAATGGTTAGCGGCCGACCGCCGTTTGAAGCAGATTCGGCGATGACGCTGATGATGATGCACATCCAGGAGCCAGCGCCTGATCTGGGTACCCTGCGCCCCGATGTGCCGCCGGCATTAACGGCCGTTATCCAAAAAGCAATGGCAAAGGACCCGGCGAACCGTTACCAATCAGCCGGAGAAATGGCCGCCGCATTACGCCATGTTGGCGCAGGCGCAGCCGCTGTCCCCACCCCTTCCGGCCCAACGCCGCGCCGCCAATCAACGCCGCGCCAAACCTCGCAAACGGAAATGGTGATGGGATCGCCCGCAGCGGCCGTTCCCAAGCTAAAAACGCCTGGCAATCCTTTGCGCAAATGGTTACCCATCGGCGTCGGGCTGCTTGCCGTCATCGCGCTGATTATCTGGGCGGTCATTGGCGGTTCAGATGACAACCAAATTACAGCAGAAGCAACACGGGCTGCCGAAGAGGCCAGTTTAGCGGGCACAGAAACGCCCGCCGCCATCGCCGCTGCTCCCACAGAAACAGAAGCCCCAGCCGCAGAAGACACGGCCGTTCCCAAACCCACAAACACATCCGAACCGACTCCGCTCCCGCCCACAGCGACGCCGCTGCCCTCTGTTCACATTACAAACGTGACGATTGCAGACGGCCGTTACATCGCCGAATACGAAACCATCGGCTACGAACCGTCGGAAGACGGGCTGCACATCCACTTCTTCTTCAACACAACTTCCATCGAAAACGCCGGGCGACCCGGTTCCGGCCCGTACCAGATGGTTCCCCACGCCAGCCCGTTCACCGATTTTGCCGTCAGCGACCGGCCGGACGGCGCTACTCAACTGTGCGCGCTCGTTGCCAATCCCAACCACACCATTCAGGTAGAAAGCGGTAATTGTGTGGATTTGCCGGAAGCTGTGGCCGCGCCAGCGCCCACAGCGGCGCCAACAGCAGCCCCCACAGCGCCGCCCGCGCCTACAGCCGACTCCTCGCCCAGGGTTTCTATTTCGAGCGTGACAGAGGACAACGGCCGTTACCTCATCAACTTCCAAACAACCGGCTACACACCAGCCTTACCCGGTATGCACGTTCACTTCTTCTTCAACACCGTTGCCCCGGAAAACGCCGGCGTGCCCGGCAGCGGCCCCTGGAAACTATATGGCGGCCCCAGTCCATTTACCGAATACACGGTCAGCGACCGCCCTGGCGGCGCAACCCAGATGTGCGCCCTCGTTGCCAACCCCGACCATTCCATCCAGTTGGGAACCGGCAACTGTGTTGATTTACCATAAGCGCACCAAGCAGCGGCCTTGAACGCGCTTGATGGAGATAATAATTAAATCGGCGATTGGCAGAAGCCGGAGCCTGGGAGGCTCCTCTACACATCTGGCAAAAAGAAGTAGAAGGGCCTCCCAGGCCCTGGCTCCATTACCGATTTATTTTCGGTGACTGGCAGAAGCCGGAGCCTGGGAGGCTTCTCTACACATCCGGCCAAAAGAAGTAGAAGGGCCTCCCAGGCCCTGGCTCCATTACCGATTTATTTTACGAAGGTTCATCAG
The DNA here is from genome assembly GCA_024762395.1 of Anaerolineae bacterium. GTDB lineage: Bacteria > Chloroflexota > Anaerolineae > Promineifilales > Promineifilaceae > JACKCC01. The sequence continues at coordinate 3,067 of JANTHP010000068.1, forward strand.
CGCGTTTTTTGTACCAGCCGTCGAATTTCATTCGGCAGCGCAACTATGCAGGTGACAGTCACTTTTACCAGAGATACTAGCCGAATCCACGATGTTTAGTAAGTGACTGTCACCTCTGGCAGCTATATAGTTACTCGGCGGCTTACAATTTTAAGGAATTAAGTGTGAATACCGGGCAAGAACTGGCTCATAATCTGGCAGCCTATATCCCCGCCACCCTGGCGCGGCAAATTTTAGCTGGCAAGCATCCCCAACCAGGACAATCTCGCGTCCTCACAGCCGCCGCGCTTTTTTCTGACATTTCAGGCTTTACGGCCATGTCAGAGGAGCTGGCTTCTGATGGGCCGCGCGGCGCAGAAGAGCTAAACCGCGTTTTGCTGCTCACGTTCACCGGCATGATTGATGTCATCCATGAAATGGGTGGCGCGATCAGCCATTTTCATGGGGATGCGATGTCCGTCTATTTTCCTGATGAGGACGGCCAGGCGGCGCATCGGGCTTTGGCCTGCGCGCAAATGATGCAGCGTTTGATGGCAACCAGTCTCAGCCGGGTGGTAACCAACCGTCCGCAAGGCAAAAAACCATTTTTTGATCTGACGATAAAGATTGGGGTGGGATACGGACGCTGTCGGGAAACAGTTATCGGCAAGCCCATCGCCACTATGGAATTTGTGCTGGCGGGAACGGCCGTTGACGAAGCTGCCGCCGCCGAGAAAAAAGCCAGAGCCGGCCAGATTATTGCCAGCCAATCCGTTCTGTCGCAAGCCGGATTAACCACTCCGGATGCGTTTGCCGTCTTTGACCGCCCACTAGAGATGCCGGCGCCGCAGCCCATTCTTGCCTGGGATAAATGCAGCAGCGATGCGTGCGGGCAGGTGGTAACGGCCGTCACCCCTTTCATCCCCCCACCTATCTATGAACGGATCGTGTCCGGAGCCGGTGAAATGGCCGAGCACCGCCCGGTCACCAGCGTATTCGTCCAATTCGATTTTCAAGACAAAGCCTCTCAAAACCCAACCACCTTATTGCAACAATACTTTCTGTGGGTCAATGAGGTTGTCGCCCGCTTTGGCGGCCATAATGCCCGGCTCAACCGCGTTCTTACAGGCGACAAGGGCAATCAGTTACACATCATATTCGGCGCACCTGTTGCGCCCGATGCGCCGGAACAAGCTGTTCGCTGCGCGTTGGCGCTGCAGCGGGAACGCCCCGCTTATGTTGCACAGCAGCGCATCGGGCTGGCGGCCGGGAAGGTATTTGCCAGCCCTGTCGGGGCGGCAGCGCGGCGCGAATACACAGTGGTCGGTGATGTGGTCAACCTGTCGGCACGCCTCACCCAAGTTTGCGATGACGGGCAGATTTTGACCGACGCTGCCACAGCCAATCGGGCGCGCGATCAGATTGATTTTGAAATCCTGCCGCCTGTTTCCTTGAAGGGCAAACAAGCCAAAGTGCCGCTTTACCAACCGCGTGGAGACCGCGATTTAAGTCAATCGGGTATGCAAGCGCAGTTGCAATTATTTTTTAAGTATTGGCAGCGGCCGTTAGTGGGGCGTGAGCAAGATTTGGATTTGCTGCTGGGTGGCATGGATGTCGCTTTACGCGGGATGGGCGGCGTGGCCGCCGTGTATGGCGCAACCGGCGTGGGCAAAACCAGCCTACTGGCTGCCGGTATTAAACATTGGCTGGACAACGGCGGAATGGTACTGGTCGGAGAAGGCCACCAACATACCTCTGACATCCCATTTGGCCCCTGGCGCATGATTTGGCGCGGCTTTTTGGGGTTAACGCCCGAAATGAGTGTGACGCAGCAGGTAACGGCCGTTGTCAACCGTACCCAAACCCTTGTGCCGGACTGCGGTGATGATGTGGGTTTGTGGGGCGATGTACTAGGACTCCCCATCCCCCAGGCAGAAAATCTCTCAAATTTAACGGCCGAAGTGCGCCAGACCCGCTTCTTTACCCTGGTTCGCCGTGCCTTCCAATCTGCCGCCTCACAACCACTGCTCATTATTTTGGAAGGGCTGCACTGGGCCGACCCTTCAACTCTGGCTCTCATTGATGATTTAAGCGCGCACCTGGAAGGACACGCCATCTTCCTGGGCATTTCATTCCGACCATTGAGGCGGCTGAATCTGAAAACGCTCAATCGCGCCATCTGCACGCCCATCGTGTTGTCCGATTTGCCCCCCAAATATGGTCGGGAGCTGCTGCAGCACCTGATTGGCTCAGCCGATTTACCGCCTTCGGTGGAGCAGCATCTGGGTTTGCGCGGACGGGACGGGTCGGAAAGCCCGGTCAATCCCTTGTTTTTGGAGGAAGCGGTAAATGTAATGATGGGATTGGGCGTCCTGCGGGTTAACGGCCGTCTCCAGATTAACGAATCGCTACTAAGCCAGATGCACATTCCCGACACCATTCACGGCCTGCTGCTGGCTCGCATTGACCGTTTACCCGTCGCCAGCCGCGATCTGCTGCAAGTTGCATCCGTCATTGGTCGTCAATTCAACTTGGATCCGCTCGTTTCAATCACGCCGGATGTACCCCGCGAGGTTGCCACAGCCTTACTCGCCGACCTTTCGGCGGAAGAAATCACCCAGTTGATGACGACCGACCCCGAATGGTCTTATCTTTTCCAACATGCGATGACCCATGAAGTGGCGTATGCGAGTCTGCCATTCGCCCGCCGCCAAACACTCCATGCGGCCGTTGCCGATTGGCTGGTTGAGCATTACAGCGACAATCTCAAACCGCTCTATGCCATGCTGGCTTACCATTACAGCCAGGCTGACAATCATGAGAAAGGGCTGCGGTTTGCGCTGGCTGCCGCCGACAGCGCGCGCGACCTGTTTGCCAATCAAGAAGCGGTGGAATTATACACGCTGGCCGAGGAGCATTTGCTGGCATTGGGTGAGGAGGATTGGTGGGAAACGGCCGTTGACATCTATCTTAACCGAGGCGATACCTTGAGGCTTCTAGGAGAATTCGCTAAAGCGATTGATGATGCAGAACACGCACTGCTATTGTCTACACGAAAGCAATCGCAGGCACAAATCGCTCAAGCCCTCAATCAATTAGCGCATCTGAAATACAACCAATCAAACTACCAGGAAGCACGCGCACTGGCCGGTCGGGTAATCGCTGAACAAACGGATGAAACGCCCCAGGCGGAATTAGCAAAGGCTCATCTCTGGACGGGTATGGCCGCCGCATCCCAATCCGACTTCGCAAAGGCGCTGACAAATTTACAAAAAGCAGAAGCGATCTGTCTGGACACCAACAATAATCAAATCCTAGCCGATGTATTGAGCGCTGTTGCCTTTGTCCACTACTCCCAAAAAAACCTGGAGCCGGCGCTCACAACCATGCTCAGAGCCGTTGCCCTGTCTCGTAATTTCAGCACGCCGGCCAAAATTGGATTCATTCTCAACAATATCGCCCTTATCCAGCTTAATTTAGGGCATGCAGATGAAGCGCTGGAAACCTTGAATGAAACGGCCGAATTAGCAGCCGACACCAGTAAAAACCTGCTGGCCTACGCCATTGTAAACAGGGCCGAGGTTTACGCTTACATGGGACAGTTTCCCCAAGCCCGGCAAGATTTGGAACAAGCCATTAACCTGTTCACCATCATGGATGATGAATTCGGTCTGGTAGAAGGGTACCTGTTGCTGGGATACGAATATCACGCTCCATTGAATGAGCTGGAAAAAGCTGAAGCCGCACTACTCAATGCTCAACAGATTATCGAATTAAAACCATCTAGTTACATGGAACAGAAAGTCCGCGCTTCCATCGGAATAGCTCGTATCAAATTAGCCAAAGGCAGCGTCCAGAGCGCCCAAACACATCTACAAACGGCCGAACAAATTATCGCCCAAGAAAATATGATTTGGTGGCTGCCGGCAATGGCCTATTTACAAGGTCAGGCCAATCTTGCTCTAAATAATGAAGCGTCTGCAAAGGATTGGTTTATGAAAGCCCTATCTGCAGTGGAGAAAGGCGGCCGTCCCGAATACCTGCCCCTAACCTATCTGGAATTGGCCCGCCTGGCGTCCGGCAGACAGCAAAAATTGACATTTTTAGAACGATGCCTGGAAACGGCCGAAAAACGCGCGCGCTACCTTGACCGTCTAACTTGTTACCGCGAAGCTGGTGAAATGCTGGCTAAAAACGATCTTCCACAGTGGAAAGAGATGGGACACCGTTACCTCGAACTGGCCAAAATGTTGTCGGCAGGTAACGAGACTGGAGATTAGAGACTTGAGACTGGACTAATCTCTAGTCTCCAATCTCAAAAAGGGAACTTATTTATAGACGTTTACTCGTCAGCATCTAATTAAAAAAGCCCAAGTAATTCTTGTTCCAGCATTACTTGGGCAGTAAACGTCATGCGTTTGGTATATCAACCGGGCCGCCAGGCTCCTTTTGTTTGCCGATCTCCTAATCCTCCAGCGAATTGATCGAAGTTTTCTTCAGTAAGACCGTCTAATAAAGCACGCTCTTTTTCTGTTAAATCGTATCCTTTCAAGGCCGCATCCGGGTCTTGGAATAATTGTGTGCGGAACGCTTCGTCTTCGATGGCTCGTTCAATAATTTCCTTTACTACTGTTTCGGACATTAGACATTCTCCTGTTTTGTTACAAATTTATTTCCAGAACACGCTTTTAGTATGATTGTTTGGCTATGCTTTGTCAACAGCGCAAAATACATTTTGCGTGAAATCTACTTTACTGGAACGCATTACCAAACAAAGATATCACCGGCAATTGCCCACCATAAACGTCGGAATTTGGCATTCCCTATGCTTGGAGAGATGGTTTCATGCAACCAAACCTTGCAGAACAAACGGCCGTTTCCTCATTTGGGGATTTCGCTATCACAGTTTACAATTCTGCCAGGGCATGGATGTATGATGATTCAAGTTGAATGGCAATTCAGTCATCCCCGGCGCATTATGGGCATGACGACCAAAGTTAACCGCGCATCGCGCCGCTCAAAGGAGGCTTATGTGCAGGGCTGGATGATTATCGCCGGTCTGACGGCGCTGTTTGCCGGTTGGTTGGCGTTCCATTCGCTGTGGCAGCCGGCGTGGCTGATGGGGCTGCCGCCGGCATGGAACGAATTGTTGAGCCTGATGGAGACGGCGGGGGCGTTTACGTTGGGGTTTCTATGGTTTTCGTTATGGTGGCAAAGGAGAAAGGAAAATGGGAAACGGCCGTTACCCACCCTAACCCTCGAACAACTCTACGAACTCGATCCAACCTCATTCGAACAATACACCGCCTACCTATTCCGCCAAAAAGGGTATCGCGTAACCCTGCGCGGCCAAAAAGGAGATTTGGGCGTAGACTTAGAACTCACCCAACCGGGCGGCAAACGCGCCATCGTGCAGTGCAAACGATACCACAACAAAATCGAGCCGAAAATTGTGCGCGAACTATACGGCACGCTGGTTCATGAACAAGTCGCACACGCCTTTTTAGTCACAACGGCCGAAATCTCCGACGCCGCGCGTGAATGGGCTAAATTCAAGCCAATGACGCTCATTGACGGCCAAACGTTAGTCCAAATCGCCGCGGCGCTGGCTGCGGATGATAGAGGAAAACGGTAACGGCCGTTCTTTCCACCGTAAGTCAAATGCGTAGTACCAGTAAACAGAAGTCAGTAAACAGTTTTCAGTAGGCGCTTTCCAGAGGTAGACCGTACTGATAACTGTTTACAGATTACTGAACACTGATAGTAGTTACCAGGATTATTATGTTCCACACCATCTCCCAACCTATACTCGAACAGATGCGTCGGCTAGAAGAAGCTGACGCCAAAGACAGAACGGATGGCACAGATAGACTGAAACGCTTGCGCCAGATTCCGCCGGAAACAGGCAAATTCCTGGCCTTACTGGCAGCATCGGCCCCCAGCGGCAAATTTATCGAGATCGGAACAAGCGGCGGATACTCAACCTTGTGGCTGTCCTTAGCCTGCCGCGCCGCCAATCGCCGCCTCACAACCTTTGAACTCCTGCCCGAAAAAGCAAAATTGGCAGCAGAAACCTTCACCCTCGCCGGCGTAACCGACATCGTCACCCTCATCACTGGAGACGCCCGCCTCCATTTACCCCGCCTCACCGACATTGCTTTTTGCTTTTTAGATGCGGAAAAGGAAGTGTACGCCGATTGTTACGAGATGGTTGTTCCCAACCTTATCACCGGCAGCTTTCTCATCGCAGACAATGTTTTAAGCCACAAAACCGATTTGCAGCCTGTGGTGGAACGAGCGCAAAACGATTCCCGCCTGGATGCTGTTGTGGTTCCCATCGGCAAAGGGCTGCTCATGTGCCGCAAAATCTAATACCAAACCAACAACTACAAGACCACACGACCACACGACTACACGACTACACGACTACACGACTACACGACCACATGACTACACAACTACACGACCACCCAACTACAATTCTGCTCATCAGACACGGACAAACGGATTGGAATGCAGCGGGACGCTGGCAAGGCCACATGGACATCCCGCTAAACGAAATGGGGCGGGCGCAGGCCTCTGCTCTGGCCCAGCGATTGGCCGATTGGCCCATTCAGGCGGTGTACAGCAGTGATTTGAAACGGGCAGCGATGACGGCCGTTCCCCTCGCCACCGCCCTCAACCAACAACCCATCTTCGACCCCATCTGGCGGGAACGAAACGTAGGCGATTTTGCCGGATTAACCGGGAGTGAAGCGCGGCAAAAATACCCCGGCGTGTGGGATGCAATGCAGCACGGCCTGCTCAACCCACCCAACGGCGAAGATTACGTCGCATTACGTAAGCGCGCCGTCGCGGCCTTTGAGCGCGTGCGAGAACAGCATGAAAACGAGATGGTTGCCGTTGTCAGTCATGGCGGGATATTGTCCCATGTAATTGCACATGTTTTGGAGATACCGGTGGATAGATACGGCCGTTTTCGTCTCAGCGGCAACGCCGGACTCAGCATCATCGAAATTGACCAACAACATGGTCAACGCCTGTCCTTGCTCAATGACACCAGCCATCTGACTCAAAACGGATTAGCGCACCCCAACCGCCGCGAAACTCAGAACATTTAGATCCAAATGTTAACGCCAATATCTGCCAATAAATTCGCAAATACGGTATACTAACCACCATCTACCAAAACATAAATAAAAGTAGGGAGTAACTATTCAGGTGTACCCTTAGATTTGTCAAATTTGACCCGGTAAACGCTTGGTCGCGCTAAAAATTTGACAAATCTTCTCGACAGCGCTGTATAGTTACAGTAGGGATTAGGAAATTGGGGGATTCCCTTCTAAATTCACGTCACCCTTCCCCAAATCCGCACCCATTCCAATGCGTTTACCTGCATCCAACCTAAACGGAGGAAGTTACCAATGAAAATGAATGATGTCTTAGCCGTTATCCTCGGTGGCGGCGCTGGCACGCGACTATATCCACTCACGCGCGATCGCACCAAACCGGCCGTTCCCTTTGCCGGGAAATATCGCTTAATTGATATTCCCATGAGCAACTGCTTCCACGCCGGCATCGAAAAAATCGCCATCCTGACCCAATTCAAATCTGTCTCGCTCCACCGCCACATCCATCGCACCTACACCCGCGACGCCTTCTCCAAAGGCTGGGTGCAAATTCTAGCCGCCGAACAAACCCACCAAAGCGGCGAATGGTACCAGGGCACCGCCGACGCCATCCGCAAACAAATCATCGAAATCGAAGCCGCCGGATCAAAATACACCCTCATCCTCGCTGGCGACCATCTGTACCGCATGGATTACCGTGAGTTTGTAAACCATCACATCAAAACCAAAGCCGATGTCAGCATCGCCGTTCTACCCGTCAGCCGAGACGAAGCGCATGGACTAGGCATCCTCAAACTCGACAAAAAGGGCGAAATCGTGGAATTTGTCGAAAAACCCCAGGACCCGGCAGAAATTGCCCGCCTGGAAAGCGGCGACAACCCGGAAAAACCACTCATGGCCTCAATGGGCATCTATGTCTTTGAGACAAAAACGCTTCTCAAAATGTTGGCGGACAATGAAGGAACTGATTTCGGCCGTCATATTATTCCAGCCGCCATCAATACCCAAAAAGTCATGGGGTATGTTTTCAATGGCTACTGGGAAGATATTGGAACCGTGCGTCGTTTTTACGAGGTCAATTTGAACATGGCCGCTCCTTTGCCGCTTTTTAACTTGTACGACCCGGAACACCCCATCTACACTCGCCCCCGGTTTTTAGCTGGCTCCAAAGTGGAGGGCGGCAGCTTTACCAACGTGCTTTTGGCCGATGGCTGCCGCATTCAAGAGGCGACTATACGCAATTCGGTTATCGGATTGCGCAGCATTATCGGGCGCGGCGTTACGCTGGAACGCACGCTGGTCATGGGCGCTGATTTCTATGAAACGACGGATGAGATAAAGCAACGGCCGTCGCCGGACTACCCCAACCTGGGCATTGGAGACGATACGGTCATTCAGGGAGCCATCATTGATAAAAACGCGCGTATCGGGCGACAGGTCATCATTCGCAATCAGCCTAATCGGGAAAATGAAGACCATGACAATTGGATCTCCCGCGACGGCATTGTCATTGTCCCCAAAAACGCTGTTATCCCCGATGGCACGGTTATTTAATCACTGCCTGTTTTTTAGATTGGTCCAATCTTGAGTATTGGACCAATCACAATTCCTCTCCGTTTACCGCTATTTCATCCCCTTTTCACTGACAATTTACGAACTCAAAACGCGAAACATCTAAAATGATAGATGTCTCGCGTTTTTGTTATCTGCACTGCTGCCGTCGTTTGTTGATAAAACATCCGGTTTAGAGAAACGGCCGTCACCCCCAACCAAAACGCAGCAACTTACTAACTTCATAACAAAAGGAGTCGTCATGTCCCAACCAATCGTTTCACCCGTATGGCCGGATCGTTGGCAAGCCCTCCAGCAGCTAATGGCGCAAATGCTGACCGATTTATCCGATCCCAGCCTGCACACCCTGGCCGCCTGCCTGAACGCATTTGGCGGGAGCCAGTTCCAGTTCTTTTATGATGGTTTCAAAGAGAGTAAATTACGGCCGTCTGCCCTCTATCCAAATGAGTTCGTTTTACAAACCACACTGGAGCAAATCGCCTACGACATCGCCATCATTCAACAAACCGCCCAACAGCGCAGCGGCAGCGCCAAAACAACGCTAAAAACGGCCGATCAACTGGCTCAACTTGCTCTCAACCTGGCCATAGAAAACGATCTGCTTAAAGAATCCACCGTTCTCACTTATTTCAACAAGTCGCCGCTCGTTCGTACCATCCCCTACGCGCCGCTGGCTTTAGTGGCTGTACCGTTCACGAGTACGGCCGTTCCCCGCGACTTCCTCGCCACCCCCCACGAAATAGGCCACCACATCTACCGCTACAGCCCCGGCCTGAAAGCCGATCTGCGCGACCTGCTGCCCCTGCAACCCGATTGGCTCTGCCGCTGGCAAGAAGAAATCTTCGCCGACGTATACGGCTGCCTCGTCGCCGGCCCCGTCATCGGGCTGGACTTCCAAGACATCCTGTTCAACCACAGCCTGGAAAAATTCATGAGCGACGACGGTGAACATCCCATCGAAGCCATTCGCCCCTACATTTACACCAAAATATTACGCAAACTAGGCTTCCCCAACGCTGCTGACGCCCTGGACAAACGTTGGGAGAAAATGTTGATCGCCCGCAACAACCCAAAAACATTCATCCCCTGGGGCGGTTCCAACCCGGTAAGCCTGGCCGAAGCGCGCCTGAAATTAGAAGCATTTACCTTGCAAATCTTCAATTACCTGACCAAAACACGCGGAGTCACGGCCAAAGATTGTTGGTCAAAGGAACTGCCCGCCAAGAAAAACGTGGAAACCCTCTACCAACAATTCAACAAATGGGTGAAAAATTTACCCGCAGTAACCGTGCCGCCATTGGGCGAAAAGGGTGACGAAGTTGGCGTTATGGTAAACAACAAACTAACCAACAAACGCCGCAAAGGAGATACCCAAACCTGGATTGACACCCTCAAACAGCAAACCGGTTACAAACTACCGCCTGAAGCCTGGGCGCCAGTTTTATCCAGCGAGGGCTGGAACATTGCCGGGCCAGGTGAAGGTTGGCCCCCCTAAACCAAAGCGCTATAAACGTAGCCCGATTTGGCAAAGGGTGCATTTCAAATGAGTTGAGAAAAGTGCGTGTTTCGGGAATTGGAATTCCCGAAACGTTGAGCCAAGTATCGGAAATTCCAATTCCCGATACATCAACTGAGATGAAACACACCCTTTGGCAAATCGTTTCGCCCAATTTGCCAAATCGGGCGACGGTTGTAGGTCAAGTTTGCAAATTTGACCTACGACGGCGCTCCAGCACATGCTATCTCTTGCTCTTGATACTTTTTTAATCGTTCCTGCAAATCAACTGTCAGCGTTTCATGCCGAATTTGCCGCGCAGTTTCTAGCCCCTCGCGCCATACTTCACACGCTTCCTGATAACGATCCGAATACGCCCAAACATCGCCCAACTGTCGCAGGGAAAAGGCAATCCCGGCTTGATCGTTTAATGTACGACACATCCTCAAACTTTGTTCGCCGTACTGTCGCGCCGCCTGAAAGGCCCGCCGCTGAACGCTGATTTCACTCAAGACGTAACAAACCATCGCCTGCCCGCGCCGATCACCCAATTTGCGCCGCATTTCCAAACTCTTCAAGGCCAACTCTTCCGCTTTTTGGTAATCATTCTGCTGCAAAAATATACTGGCCATATCCATCATGATGACGACACGCTCAACCCGATCTCCGAGTTCATCAGCCAATTGACTGGCGCGCTCACAATGCGTTTTTGCCAGGTCTAAATCCTGCCCCAAGACACGAAGCGTTCTGGCTAAAGACCGCAGAGTTCGCAAAACGCCTAGTTTATCATTTTGAGCCTTCTGAAGGCTCAAAGATTGCTTGAATAACTCTCTCGCAGTTTGATAATTACCACAACTGTATTGTAATTGAGCCTGCCAATGGATTGTTTCGGCAATGCCTGTCTGATCGCCTAATTCTTCCCTCACCCGCCTGCTTGCAGCCAAATACTGCTCCGCTTCTTCAAAATCAGTCTGATCCCTGGCTAATATGCCCAATTGAAGCTGCGCTTTTGCTATCCCTGCCCAATCTCCTAATTTTTCAAACAAGGTTAGGCTGGCGGTTAATTTTTCACGGGCTTCATCCCAATCATTTTGTTCCCAACAAACATAGCCCCAATTGTACAAACAGCGGGCCAGGACTGATTGGTCGTCCAGGGTTTCGGCGGCGGCTACGGCCTGGGGGAATGCTTGCCGCGCCTCGTGGTAACGGCCGCGTCGGAACCAGGCAGGCTGCAAGGTTTCGGTTAATTGCAGCACGACCGTCCACAACGCCATCTCATGCGCCCGGGCAATACTGACCGATAAATTTTCCCATTCCGGCTCCAGCGCAACATAATTTTCCTGATTGACGCGGGCAAAATCGCCAAAGTAAGCAATCATGCGCCGGAAGGGAGCGTCGTCGCCGCCCAATTTTTCTTTGGCGAAGAGGGATAAAAGGGCATGTTGGCGGAAACGGCCGTCTCCCACCTCATTGAGCAAAGAAAGCGTCACCAACATATCCAGCCGATCATAAGCCGGAAAACGATCCAATTCAGCCACAGCCGACATGGCGTTAACATGAAAATCGCGCCCGCCAAACACAGCCAGATAAGCAAAAACGCGCTGGTGAGTCTCATCCAATCCTTCCCAGCTAATCTCGAATGACGCGCGCAGCGCCTTGTCGCGGGCCTCCAAATCCAAACGGCCGGTTTCCAATTTCAACCGTTCAACCAGCCAACTCAGTTTACGCCGGGGTAATGCAGCCAACCGTTGGGCAGCCAAAGAAATTGCCAGAGGCAGCCCTTGCAGCAAACGGTAAATTTTTACGGCCGCTTCCTCTTCAGCCGCCACCCGTTCCTCCGTCAAAATATCAGCCAGCAGAGAACGGCCGTCCGCCAGCGATAACACATCCACCTCCACAACCTGCGCCCGCAGCGCCTGCGCCACCCTCGCATCGCGCATCGTCATCAGCACAGCGCGCCATGCACTATCCGGGACAAACTGGCGCACCCAAGCCGAGCTGGTCACATCATCAAAAACAATGAGAACCCGCTTATCCTTCAACATGTCGCGGAGAACTGCTGCCCGTTCCGCTAATTCAGGAATATGGCTAAAATCATAACCAAAAGCATTAGCCCACCGTTCAGCCACAGACTTGGGATCATCAGTCGCCGCATGAGTCCACAACACGCCATCGGGGAATAAATCGCGCAGCGCATGGGCCGTTTCAACCGCTATCGCCGATTTGCCAATCCCCCCCATCCCAACCAGTGCATAAACACGGCGACCGCCCGTTTGCAGCAATTGGGTACGCAGTCGGGCCAATTCTGCCACCCGCCCCGTAAAATGCGGAATAAGTTTAGGCGCTAAAAAGGGCGGCTCATCCGTTTTTAGCGACAGACGCTTCAATGGTTGGGATACCTGCCCCTCCGCCATCGCCAAAATCTGTTGATACAACAAAGTCGTTGCTGGCGTCGGCGCCTCGCCAAATTCCTTCAACAACACATCACGGCATATTTCGTACTGCTTCAACGCCAAAGAACGCTGGCCGTTAAGCGCATACATTTCCATGAGATTGAAATGGGCATCCTCTCGCCACGCATCCAGACGCAGCAACTGCTGTGCATATTTAATACCCGTTTCATAATCCGCTTGATCACTGCAAATAGCAACCAATTGATCCAATGCAGCCAAAACAAGCTGGCGCAGCCGTTCCCGCTCCGGCAAAACCCACTCGTCATACAAGGGTTCGCCGGCAATTTCCAGATCAAACCCCTCCAGAAAATCACCTCGATACAAGCCTACGGCGTCGCGCAAGATGGCCCGCCGTGCTGCATCTTCTACTTTTTGAGCGCGTTTGAGGTCATACTCAAAAACGTGTATGTCAAGCCAATAGTCGCGCGCTTGATTAAAGGCGAGAGTCTGACGGTCTGCCACAATATATTCATCGAGATGTTTGCGAATTTGGGTGAGCGCGCCGCGCAAGTTATTCCGGGCATCATTTTCAGATTTTTCCCCCCACAACAGCCCCCCAATCTGGGAACGGGTGTGCGTTTGCCCGGTACAGGCCAGGTAATAGACAACAGCGCGGGATTTGGAACGTAAACGGCCGTCTACTCCCATCTCCCCCATCATCAATTGTGGCGCTCCCAACAATGCCAGCCGCAGTTCCACCATATTCTACTTCCCGCCAACAGCCCTTTTGCCAATAACCGCTAACAAATAGCCCGCCCCATTAGCGATCCATTAACGATAGCCTGTTACAGTTCCTTCAAGTATTTAGCATTTAACGTTAAACACTTAAACAAAAGGAAAAGGAACAATTAATCAAATGCACACATCAATTATAAACCACAATCAACAGCAGCGTCGAGGCTTCACTTCCGCTGACTATCATGTTTACATGGTGCGAGTCTGGTCAGAACCAACCGCAGGCGACAATGCAGTCCGGCTCACCGCCGAAGACACACGCACCGGCCAACGAAGCGGCTTCACCGACTGGGAAAAATTGGTACAGCATCTACAAAAACAAACCACAAACTAATTTAAACACGACCGAATGTATCATGAACTCCGTGTTAGTTATAGATCATAATGCGGCAACACGAACCGCACTGCAAAAGTTACTCACGCTGCAATGGCCGCACATTGCCGTCATTACAGCCGAGACCGGCCCAAAAGGTCTGCATCTAGCTCATGAAATGCAGCCAGATGTCATTTTGCTAGAAAGCGGACTGCCAGGCTTAGACAGCTATCAAACAGCCAAAGTACTGCGACACCTGCCTGAGACCCAATTCATTCCCTTGATTGCAATCGGGCAGAATCAAGAAACATCTAATTCGCAGATCAATGGCTTACAAAACACCTGTAACGCCTGGCTAACCGGCCCCATTGTTCCGGATGATTTAGTCAAAGCGATTACATCGGTTCGTACAAGCAGCACACTCTCTGTTTAACAATTACTTGGAGGACGGGTAGGCTCAGCAAGATTGTTCCCAGCCAAGACGGAGGAGTTCACCCAGAAACGGCCGTTAAGCGATCCACCTCCTCTTCCCAATCGCTTAAAAGCTGTTTCATTTTCTCAATCCCCGGAAACTTTGCGTTTCCGGGGATTTTTTAGTCTCTCTGATTTTTATGGATGCGCAATCACCAGCAGCGTCGGCGCGCGCTCCAGAACCGTTGCCATCGCCTTTTGCAAACTTTGGGGGTCCAGCGCGGCAAAACTTTCGTCCAGGATGATAAAATCTGCGCCTTGCAGCAGCGCCCGTGCCATGTAGAGGCGGCTTTTCTCGCCGTGCGAAAGCTGCCAGCCCGTCTCGCCCACCGTTTGCAGCATCCCCGCCGGCATCCGCGACAACAGTTCGCTCAGCCCCAACGCCTCGCACAACTCAACAGCCGCTTGCACATCCTCCGAACGCGGCGGCCATTGACGGCCCATGAGCAAGTTAAACATGAATGTACTGCCCATCACATAATTTTCGTGGAATTGGGGCGCAAAAACAACGCGGCTGCGCCAGCCGGGATAGCCTAATGTGGGCCGGTCTAAGCCCCGCCATAACAGCAGGCCGCCATCCGCTTCGCGCAGACCGGTTAACACGGCGGCCAATGTAGATTTACCGCCGCCCGACGGCCCTTCCAGCAAAATCCGGTCGCCGGATTGGACGCGCAAATCCAGATGATGCAGAACCGGTTCGCTGCGTTCGTTGTATTGGAAGCTAATGTCATGAACATCGAGCAAACGGCCGTTTTCTCTCTCCTCGTCTCGCTTAACGGCCGTCATCTCCGGCGCACCCTGCGGTTCAGACCGGGCCGCAGCCCAAAACAGCGGCGAAATTTGTTCCCAGGCAATCATCGCCGCCAACAATTGATTGACCAAACCGAGGGCGAAATTGCGGAAAGCCATCTCCGCGCTGAGCACCCCGCCTAGACTGATAGCCAACGCCTCCGGACTGGCGCTGCCAGACACAAACGCCGGAACCAATCCCGCCAGACCAACCACCAGCCAGCCATGCGAAATAAGCGTTTCCAGCACGATGGCCGTGCGATCCACCTCATCCAAGACTTCCACATACTCCGCCAAATCATCATCTTCGCCGCGATGCCAGTGGCGGCGGCGGGTTTGAGCCAAACGAGTGCGATGACCGACCATCACCTCTATCAAATAATG
>JANTHP010000069.1 GCA_024762395.1 Anaerolineae bacterium
GACCAAAAAGCGGACATCGTCCTAACCTGGGCGCATGATTTGGCCAGAAGCAGCCCGGAAGATGCCAGGCAGCCGGTTGTTGACGCCATTGCCGACCTGGAACGATACGTGGAAACGGCCAATTTAACCGTCACGCCCCCCGCATCAGCCGAAACAGGTGAAGCAAGCGATGAAGGGAAACAAGCGGACAATTTACCAGCCTGGTTCACGGCCGACAGAAATTTTCTCAGCGCCTGGTTCAGATATGTTTTGGCTGCCAGTATTGCCACGCTGATCTTTTCGCTGATTGCGGTCAATGGATATGTCCGCCGGATTAGTCTTCACCTGCCGCGCCCTATCTTTCACAGCATTGCTAATATGACGCGGGTGGCTGTTTGGGAAGCTGGCACATCATTGGAAATTGAGGATGAAATTCATCTCATCCAATGGACGCAAATTCAACGCAACGATGCGGGTGGGATTGATTTGGAAGGGATTTATCGAGATATGGTTCCGGATGACAAGGCGGATGAATCGCTGCAAGCCAGGGTGCGCGGTCAACGATATCAAATCAGCACGGATAGATGGGCGCGTATCGAATCGGCGCAAATTACGGATGTGCGCGTACCTGTACGCCCCCGGCTGCCAAAATTACCCGATCGGCGCGCAGAAGCAGGTATTAGCGAGGAGTTTTTCCGCACGGCCGTTCCCGTTCGCAAGCCGCAGCAGCCGGCAGAAGATGCGGCTGCCTGACAACCGGCAAGCGGATTTGATTCCAAAATAAAGCCACTATGAAAAATTCCCCCCCTGCATTGACACGACAACGATGTTGAGTATACTAAACACATGAGCGGAATTATAAAAAATTCAGTCCGCAAATTGTTTTGAATAAAACGCACGCATCCCTGCGTGCGTTTTTGTTATCAGCAGATTGGTTAAGAAATTGAAAAAAAGATTGTCCATCCGCCTTTCTCGGCAGAGGAAAGGCAATTAACAAAAAGAGGAGCGTAACAAATTATGGACTACGGGATGATCAGTAAAATTGAGAAGGGCAAGATGTATGCTGAAGAGCGCGCCGAACGCATTGATTTTGAATCGCTGCGGGTTCGTATTCAAGGGGATAACAATGATGCGCCGCATATTGTTGAATATAATGAAGGCGTCTGGAGCTGCGACTGCGATTTTTTCGGATCGCGTAATGTATGCAGCCATGTCATAGCGATTGAGCGCGTTTTGCAAAATATGGTGGAGATTGCTCAAACTGATTAGCTGTTCATTTTACTGATAGCGCCTATTCATGTCATAAACGCGCCTGACTTCGTTGTTAGGCGCGTTTTTTTGTATAATCGCGGAGATAATGCCGGACGCGAAAAAGATGAGAGTCGCAAAGAGAGAAAAAGATGGATTTAGTTAAACAATTGGACGAGCATGTTGGCTCGCGCGCTGAGAAGTTTTATAAAACGACGTTGTTTCGCAGTGATGCGCTTATGCTGGGAGTGAACTGCCTGGAACCGGGGCAGGTTCAGAAGCCGCATGACCACGCTGACCAGGATAAGTTTTATTATGTGGTGGCGGGTAACGGCCGTTTTCAATTAGCCGATCAATACATTACAGCCGGAGCTGGGGCCGTCGTTTGGGCGCCAGCCGGCGTCATTCATGGGGTGGAGAATATCGGTGACGGCCGTTTAACCCTGCTAATGGGCATTGCACCGGCGCCATGAGGAAACGACCGATGAATTTGGGACAATTAACGGTTGGCGGCGTGACCTTTGACTTGAAACTCCTGCTTTTCATCGTCCTGGGAACCGTCG
Source organism: Anaerolineae bacterium (assembly GCA_024762395.1). Classification (GTDB taxonomy): domain Bacteria; phylum Chloroflexota; class Anaerolineae; order Promineifilales; family Promineifilaceae; genus JACKCC01. The sequence continues at coordinate 1,791 of JANTHP010000069.1, forward strand.
TGCCCATGCTGGATTACTACGGACATCGTTTGACCAATCTGAAAGCGTATGACCGGATGATTTACTACTTCATCTTGCCCATGCTGCTGATTGTGCTGCTGTTCCGCGAGCCGCCGGCGAAGTATGGGTTCCAGGTTGGCAATTGGAAGGCAGGGTTGGCGTGGACGGCCGTTACCGCAATCGTCATGGCCGTCATCCTCTGGTACGTAGCCCGCACCCCCGACATGCAAAAATACTACAATGCCCACGCACCCAAAGAAATCATGCGCCTCATCACCCTGAACGGCATAGATTTGTTTGGCTGGGAATTCATCTGGCGCGGCTTTTTGCTCTTTGGCATCGCCCGCATTTTGGGGCCGGGGCCGGCCATCATGATTCAGGCCATTCCCTTCGCCTTCATGCACCTGGGCAAACCGGAACTGGAAACCCTCAGCACCATTTTCGGCGGTATCGGCTTTGGCTTCATCGCCTGGCAAACGCAATCATTTGTCTATCCCTGGCTTATTCATTGGTTTATCACCTCATTTACGATGTTGATTGCCAGTGGGAAAATTTAGATGAGATTGGAGATAGGCGATTAGAAACTAAAACACCTATCAATCTCCAACTCCAGTCTCCAGTCTCTCTATGAAAGAAATCACACTCCAACTAACCATTATGGCGCATGGCGGGGCAGCGATGGGACGGGATGAGAACGGCCGTCCCACCTTCGTCCCCTACGCCATTCCCGGCGAAACCGTGCGCGCCCGGTTGACAACCGAAAAACGGCACTTTGCCCGCGCTGAATTACTGGAAATTCTAGCCCCATCGCCCGACCGGATAGAGCCGCGCTGCCCCCATTTTGGCGTTTGCGGCGGCTGCCATTTCCAGCACATGCGCTACGAAGCGCAGCTTCAGCATAAACAAATCATCGTCAGCGACCAATTGCAGCGCATTGGCGGCTTTAATGATGTGGCTGTGAAGCCGGTTCAGGCTAACCCGTCCCCTTGGGAATACCGAATTGATGTAAGTTTGAGTCCTGTTCCCGGCGGCGGGCTGGGATTTTGGTCGCCAGGCGAACGGCAGGTCATCCCCATCGAAACATGTCCCATCCTGCACCCGCAACTGCTGGCGCTGTGGCAAGATTTTGATTTGGATTTACCCGGTTTACGAAAGCTAACGCTGCGCGTAGGCGATGACGAATCGCTGTTGGCAGCTTTGGAAGTGGATGGTTTGGAGCCGCCAGAGTTAGCGGCTGATTTCCCGGTATCGGTGGCGTTGGTTTTGCCGGATAAAACGGCCGTTTCCCTCATCGGCGACAATTACATCATGCAGCGGGTTAAAGGGCGCGACTTCCGCGTCTCGCCCGGCTGTTTCTTCCAGCCCAGTCTGGCAGGGGCTGAGTTGTTGGTAGAGGCTGTCTTGAATTACGCCAACCTGACCGGTTCTGAAACGGTTCTGGATGCGTACAGCGGCGTGGGCATGTTGACGGCATTTTTGGCGGAGAAAGCGGCGCAAGTTGTTGCGGTGGAATTAAACCCGGATGCGGCGGCGGATACGGCCGTTAACCTGCACGCTTTCGACAACATCAGTCTATACGAAGGAGCCGCCGAAGAGATTTTGCCCTGGCTGGATGTCACGCCCGACGTTGTCGTCGTTAATCCGGATGGGGGGATGGAAACGGCCGTCATCCAGGCCGTAACCGCCATGAACCCAGCCCGTCTCATCATCGTCAGCAGCGACTTGCCCGCCCTGGCCCGCGACGGCAAAAAACTGGCCCAGGCCGGTTACAAACCAGTCGAAGTGCAGCCCATAGACATGACGCCCCACTCCTTCCAAATTGACACCGTTTCCCTGTGGCAGCGTCCTGAAAACAAACCATGATAGTAACTACAGGTGACAGGCACTTGAGCCACTGTATTAACAAAAATAAGGCAATTCTAAAGTGCCTGTCACCTCTGATAGCTGAATAGTTACCCATGATAAAAGTAATCATAGACTTTGACGGCACACTGACAGCCGAAGAAGAACAAGCCGGCCTCCTGGCCGAAGCCATGCTGGCCTCATTGGCCGATGACATTCTTGGCGTACCCAGAGCCAAATTAACGGCCGAATATCAAGCCACCCGCGCCCAACTGGAGCAAAACCCGCATCAATATCGGTGGGAAGTGAACGGACTCGTCGCTTCCTACTGCGATGAGGGCGCTTTCATCCTCAACACCACTACCGTACAAACCCTGCTCAAGGAAAACCCGACCTACTTGCGCGCGGTACAGGCCGCCTACCCCCATCCCGAATACGACGCTGTTATTGATTGCACAAACGAATTGTTTCACCGGCACACGGCCGTTCTCCCCCTCACCTTCCGCCCCACCGCCAAACAAGTCCTGGCTGAACTCATTGAACACCCCCAGCGCCGCCCTATCATTCTCACCAATTCACTGGGCGATAAAGTGAAACGCCATATAGAAAAGCTGGGGCTGGCTGACAAGGTAAACATTTTGGGCGACACTCGTCAATACGAAATGGACCCTGATTGCCCTTGTCATTTCCCCACATTGGGACAATCCTCAATTTGGCCTGTTGCCGAAGATCATGAAATAGATTTGCGCCGCCCGGATTATTACCAGGCGCTGCATGATGCCGCTTCAGACGGTTCACAGCTAGTCGTTGTAGCGGATACCTTCTCCTTGCCCGGTGCGCTGCCTTTGATGATGGGCATTCCTTTCCTGCTTACCCGCACCGTTTACACGCCCGATTGGTGCCTGCAAGTTGTGCAGGAACACAACTTGGGAATAATTCTGGACGACCTGGCTGATCTGCCAGCCGCATTGGATACGCTGCCAGTTCTCCTCAACCGTAACGCCGAGTAAGCGTCTACAAATAAGTTCCTTTTTTTGCGGGGATATATCGGGAATCCCAATTCCCGATACATCAACTGAGATGAAATGCCCCCTTTGACAAATCCACTTCCATCAGCGCATTTTTTGTCTCAGATGATGAATCCTATTCATCGGCGCCTCAGAGTATGCCATCGCCCCATCGGTTAAGCACCGATTGAAGTTCAGCTCAAAATCGAGTATGCTACATTTCCGGTCTTCACGACGCGACCGACACGACATTGAATAATACAAGCCTTATGAACGATTCTAAAAACGCTTTCGATTTGAAGCAGATTGTCACCAAAAATAAATATCTTGGTTTATGGCGGTTGTTGACCGGTTACCGCTGGCTCTTCATCGGCGCCACGATGAGTATCGGCATGGCTGCCGTTTCCCGTACCGCCTTCTTTTACCTGCTCCGTTACTTCACCGATGATGTGCTGGGCAGCGAGACGATTCGGGAACGCCTGCCCTGGGTGGCGTTGGGCTTTATCGGGCTGGCGCTGCTGCAAGGTGCGTTTACTTTTTACAGCGGCCGTTGGGCGGCGGCCAGCGCCGAGGGCATTGCGCTGCGCCTGCGCGATTATTTGTACGACCACATCCAGCGGCTCTCCTTCGCCTACCACGACAAAACGCCCACCGGCGAACTCATCCAGCGCGTCACTTCTGATGTGGATGCGCTGCGCCGCTTCTTTGCCGAGCAAGCGATTGGCGCGGGACGCATCATCTTTCTATTTCTGGTCAATTTTATCGCCTTGCTGACGTTGAATGTGCGTTTAGCTCTGCTGTCGGTCATGGTGATGCCCATCATTTTTGTCACCTCTATTTTCTTTTTCAAAGAGGTGTCCAAGCGGTACGAGGCGTTCCAGGTACAGGAGGGCAAGCTGTCAACAACGCTGCAGGAGCATTTGAGCGGGGTGCGGGTGGTAAAGGCGTTTGCCCGCCAGCAGTATGAGATTGACAAGTTTGAAGCGGATAATATCGAACGTTATCGGCGCGGGCGGCGTTTGTTGATGATGCACGCCTTTTATTGGCCGTCTACCGATATTTTGAGCGGGGCGCAAATGATTTTTGGCTATTTCACCGGCGCAACGATGGCGATTGAAGGCACAATTTCGGTAGGTACGTTTATCGCCTACATGGGTATGCTGGGTATGATCATCTGGCCGATGCGGAATTTGGGCCGTCTGATTGTGCAGATGTCTATGGGAATTGTTTCGCTGGGGCGGGTGACGGAGATTATTAAGGAGGATCGAGAGCGGCTGGATTCGGGCACGGCCGTACCCAATGGCCCGCTGCGCGGCGATATTGTGTTTGATGATGTTTGCTTTACGTATGATGCGGAAACGGCCGTTCTCCACAACATCTCCTTTGCCATCCAGGCGGGGCAAGTGGTTGCTCTGGTCGGCGGCGCGGGATCGGGCAAAACCTCCCTCGTCAATTTATTGCCCCGTTTTTACAAATACGACAGCGGCAGCATTAAACTGGACGGCGTGGAACTGTATCGTTATCCGCGCCGCTATCTGCGGCAGCAAATCGGCATCGTGCAGCAAGAGCCATTCCTCTTCTCGCGCACCATCCGCGACAACATCACCTACGGCGTGGATCGGAAGGTCTCGGATGCGGAAGTAGAAGAAGCGGCGCGGGCAGCAGCCATCCATGATGTAATTTTGGGCTTCCCCAACGGCTACGACACAAAAGTGGGCGAGCGCGGCGTGACGCTTTCCGGCGGCCAAAAGCAGCGGCTGACCATCGCCCGCACACTGCTCAAAGACCCGCGCATCCTCATTTTGGATGACGCCACTTCGTCGGTAGACACGGAAACGGAAGCGGCCATCCGGCAGGCGCTGGAAAACCTGATGCCGGGGCGTACCAGTTTCGTCATCGCCCATCGCATCCAAACGGTGATGGAGGCGGATTTGATTTTGGTGCTGGAAAACGGCCGTATCATCCAATCCGGCAATCATAACCAACTCATCAACCAACCCGGAACCTACAAACGCATCTTTGAACTGCAATCGCAGATTGAGGATGAGTTGGAGGAAGAGTTAGCGAGCGTGAAACGTGAAGCGTAAAACGTGATGGCTTGTTTTTTCACGTTTCACGCTTCACGTTTCACGAGATTTCATTATGTCTGATATTCATTTTGAAGAAGAAGAATTTGAAACTGAGTTTAACGGTAAAACTGTTCTCCGCATCCTGGCGCAAGCCAAGCCCCATTGGCCGCTGTTAGCAGGGTTTTTGGTCTGCATTACGGCCGTTTCCGCCATTGATTCCTATCTCACCTACCTGGGCAAGCGGCTGGTGGACGAGGCCATTTTGGGGCAAAACCGGGCGTTGCTGACCGAAATTTTGACCCAGTACGGCCTGCTTTTTGTCTTGATGGCGGCGTGCGTGTTTGGCTTCATCTACCTCACCGGCATTTTGGGCGAGCGCATCCGCTACGACATGCGCAAAGCGATGTTCGCCCATTTGCAAAAATTGTCCTTCTCTTACTTCGACCGCACTCCCATCGGCTGGATTATCTCGCGGGTCACATCGGACACGGAGCGGGTAGCCGAATTGGTGACGTGGGGGTTGCTGGATGTGACCTGGGGGCTGACGAGTATTGTAACGGCCGTCATCTTCATGTTCCTCATCAACTGGAAAATGGCCGGGATCGTCTTCATCTCCATCCCTATTTTAGTTGTCGTGGGAGCTGAATTCAAAAAATACATCCTCACCGAATTCCGCCAGGTCCGCAAAATAAACTCCAAAATCACCGGCGCTTACAACGAAAACATCACCGGCGTGCGCGTGACTAAATCGCTGGCCCGTGAAGAGCGCGATTTGATTGAATTCCAGGATTTGACGGCAGATATGTACCGGGCATCCTATCGGGCGGCGTGGTTATCGGCCCTGTTTTTGCCGGTGGTACAGCTCATCAGCGCCTTCGCCGTCGCCGCCATCGTCTGGTACGGCGGCCTGCAAGTGGATTTGGGCTTCATGACTCTGGGCGACATTCAGGCGTTCGTCGGTTACATCACCTTCATGCTGTGGCCGGTGCAGGAGATGGCCCGCGTTTACGCCCAAATGCAGCAATCCATCGCCTCCGCCGAACGCGCCTTCTCGCTGCTCGATTCCGTCCCCGACATTCAGGAAAAGCCAGGCGCGACCGACCCCGGAACCATCCAGGGCGACATCGTTTTTGAGGATGTGTCATTCCATTACGAAGCAGACAAGCCGGTTTTGAGCCATTTTAATCTGCACATCAAGCAAGGGGAAACGGTGGCGCTGGTGGGGCCGACGGGGGGCGGCAAGTCTACGATTGTGAATTTGCTGTGCCGTTTTTATGAGCCGACGAACGGCCGTATCCTCATCAACAATCAGGATTACACCGACCTGACGCTTCACGCCATCCATTCCAAAGTGGGGATGGTGCTGCAAACGCCCCACCTCTTCACCGGCAGCGTGCGCGAGAATATCCGCTATGGGAACCTGAATGCCACAAACGAAGAAATCGAAGCTGCCGCCAAACTGGCCGGAGCCGACGAGTTCATCACCAAATTAGAGAAAGGGTATGAGGAAAACGTAGGCGAGGGGGGCAGCCTGCTCTCGGTAGGGCAAAAGCAGCTCATCAGTCTGGCGCGGGCCATTTTGGCGCAGCCGGAGCTGTTCATCATGGACGAGGCCACCAGTTCGGTGGACACGTTAACTGAGGCGTTGATTCAGCAGGGGATGGAGCGGATGATGAACGGCCGTACCAGCTTCATCATCGCCCACCGCCTCTCCACCATCAAACAGGCCGACCGCATTCTTGTCATCAAAAACGGGACCATCGCCGAAAACGGAACCCACGCCCAACTCATTCGCGCCAAAGGCCACTATTACCGTCTTTACACGCAGCAGTTCCGCAAGGAGCGGGAAACGCAAGTGATGGATTTGCCAGTGAACGGGGTATTGGTTGGAGAATAATAAATTCAGTAGGCGCTTTTAACCAACTGGATATTTGTTCGCAGCCATTCATTGATTAGCTGCTGTACATCAATGCCCTTATCTTCCGCCAATTCACTCATGAAGGCATCCACATCTGGCTCTAGATAAACCGGAAACTGGAATACGGCGTCAGGATTATAAAATCTCCCCCGCTCCCCTTTAGAGAAATTGTATTCTTTTTTCATTAGCTTATCCCTTCATGATATTGGCTGACTTCAGCGCCTATCGCTTTACGAGCTGAAATGATACGAATTTCGCATGTCTCGTTGTCAATTTGTTTGTATGTGTGAACCACAACGCGCAAAACGCCGCCGCTATCAATGCCAATTGTAACCCAGTGGTCTTCCGTTTCGCTGTGTTCATTATCAAACAACGACAATTGGTTGGGGTCGCGGAAAACCATTGCAGCGCGGCGAAACGAAATGCGATGCTTGCGGGTATTTCGTTTGTCTTTCGCTGGATCCCAATCAAATTGATAACGCACGTTTACCTCAAAGTGAATATGTTACTGGACACTGGCGTTTTTTGTTTCACTAGAGAAGACCTGCGAGGTTTTTTAGCAGTTTTTGCAGCTTGACGCCAGAGGTGAAAACCTCGCAGGTCTAAAATTCGCCAGACTCCAGTATGTTAATCAAGCATATTGTACATTATTTTCCTCTCCACCATCAAACGGGCTAACTGCATCCTGGTCATTGAAAACGGAGGTCTTTAGGATTTGACGGAGGAGGGAGTATTGGCTTAGAAACGGCCGTTCAAATACTCCTTCAAAAACTGCCCCGTATACGACGCTTCAACCTGCGCCACCATCTCCGGCGTCCCTTCAGCCACAATCTCGCCGCCCCGGTCGCCGCCCTCCGGCCCCAGGTCAATCAGATAATCCGCCACCTTAATAATGTCCAGATTATGCTCAATAATCACCACCGTATTCCCCTTATCCGCCAACCGGTTAAGCGCCTGGATCAGCTTGGCCACATCAAACGAATGCAGCCCCACCGACGGCTCATCCAAAATATAAATCGTCCGTCCCGTCGCAATTTTAGACAGCTCCCGGCTCAACTTCACCCGCTGCGCCTCCCCGCCGCTCAACGTCGGCGCCGGCTGACCCAGATGAATATAATCCAGCCCCACATCCATCAACGTTTTCAATTTTCGCTTAATGCGCGGGATATTCTCAAAAAATTCCAACGCCTCCGCCACGCTCAAATCCAGCACCTGTGCGATATTCAGCCCCTTATACGTCACTTGCAGCGTTTCTCGGTTGTACCGCGCCCCTTTGCAAATATCGCAAGGCACATAAATATCCGGCAAAAACTGCATCTCAATCCGATTTTGCCCCTGCCCCTGACACGCCTCGCAGCGGCCCCCCTTCACATTAAAACTAAACCGCCCCGGTTTGTACCCCCGAATTTTGCTCTCCGGCATGCTGGCGAATAACTCCCGAATAGGGTTAAACAAATTAGTATACGTGGCCGGATTCGAGCGCGGCGTCCGCCCAATCGGGCTTTGGTCAATCTCAATCACCTTATCCAGATGTTCCAGCCCTTCAATGCTGCGATGTTTGCCCGGTAAATCTTTCGACCGGTAAAAATATTGATGCAGCCGCTTACTCAAAATCTCAATCATAAACGAGCTTTTGCCGCTGCCGCTGACGCCGGTGATGCAGACAAATTGGCCCAGCGGAATTTTGATGTCCACATTCTTCAAATTGTTTTCGTTGGCCCCATGAATGATTAAAAATTGACCGCTGCCTTTGCGCCGCTCGGCTGGAATGGGAATGCGCTGACGGCCGCTCAAATAAGCCCCCGTCAACGATTTTTCATTGGCCGAAACAGCTTCCGGCGTTCCTTCGGCCACAATCTCGCCGCCCAGCTTGCCTGCGCCCGGCCCCAGGTCCACAATCCAGTCCGCTTCGCGCATCGTGTCTTCATCATGCTCCACCACCAACACCGTGTTACCCAAATCGCGCATCCCTTTCAATGTGCGAATCAAACGGGCATTGTCCCGCTGGTGCAAACCGATGCTCGGCTCATCCAGCACGTACAAGACGCCCATCAACTGGCTGCCAATCTGCGTTGCCAGCCGGATGCGCTGCGCTTCACCGCCGCTTAACGATCCGGCCGTCCGATCCAGCGTCAAATAATCCAGCCCCACATTCATCATAAATTGGAGACGTTCGTTGATTTCTTTGAGGATGGGGGCGGCGATCATCTGCTGGCGCGCCGTGAGGGGCGTGGCGGTTTTGTCGCGCAGCCGTTCCGCCCAGGGCAAAATGTTGATAACCGGCTGCTGCGTTACCTCGCTGATGTTGCAATTGTCAATTGTGACGGCCAGAGGAACCGGCTGCAGCCGCGTGCCGTGACACACGTCGCACGGCCGATGCACCATGAAATCTTCCAGCCGCCCGCGCACATAATCGGATGTGGATTCGCGGTAGCGGCGCTGCAAGTTGGCGATGACGCCTTCGTATTTGGTTCTGTATTCCCGTTTGTCACCCTCCCGGTTGATGTAGGTGACAGAGACGGATTCCTGCCCGCTGCCGTAGAACAGGATGTGCATTTGGGCGTCGGTTAATTGGCTGACGGGGACGTTTATGGGGATGTCGAAGTGTACGGCCGTTGCCTTGAGCAGTTGCCAGTAATAGCCCGCCTTGTCATGAGTCGGCCAGGCGGTGATGGCCCCTTCTGCCAAAGACAACGCTTTGTTGGGAACCACCAGGTCGGGATCAATCGCCTTTTTGGTCCCCAACCCCTGGCAAGCCGGACAAGCGCCGTGCGGGCTGTTAAAGCTGAAGGTGCGCGGTTCAATTTCAGGAATACTGGTGCCATCGTAGGGACAGTAAAGATGCTCAGAATAGAGGCGGTCAATTGGATTATCGCGGTCGGTGACATCGTTGATGATGACAATGCCGCCGCCTAACCTGAGCGCCGTCTCGATGGAATCGGTGAGGCGGGTACGGGCGGCTCGCGCTTCTTCGCTGGCGTCATCGGCCGCGTGGCTGATGATAAGCCGGTCTACGATAGCCTCGATGGTGTGGTTTTTGTAGCGATCCAGTTCGATTTCCTCATCAACCGAACGCATTTCGCCATTAACGCGGACGCGCACGAACCCCGCCTTACGCACATCCTCAAAAACAGTCTGGTGCTGGCCTTTACGGTCTTTGATGAGGGGCGCCAATACTTGGATGCGGCTGTTTGCCGGCATTTTCAACACTTGCTCGACGATTTGCTCGGCCGATTGGGGCATGACCGGACGGCCGCATTCGGGGCAGTGAGGTGTGCCGACACGGGCAAACAATAAACGCAGGTAATCATAAATCTCGGTAACAGTACCGACAGTGGAGCGGGGATTGTGGCTAACGCCTTTTTGATCAATGGAAACGGCCGGACTCAAGCCTTCGATTTGGTCTACATCCGGCTTTTCCATCTGGCCCAGGAACTGGCGGGCGTAAGCGGAGAGGGATTCGACGTAACGGCGTTGGCCTTCGGCAAAGATGGTATCGAAGGCGAGGGAGGATTTGCCGGAGCCGGAGATGCCGGTGAGAACGACGAGTTTGTCGCGGGGAATCTCAACGTCAATATCTTTCAGGTTGTGTTCGCGCGCGCCGCGCACGATGATTTTGTCCAGGGACATAAATTTGAGCCTCTTTTGGTGAATATGCAGAACATCTATTCTACCCGGAAACGGCCGTAAATCATAGCCATTCCGTAGATTTTAAGGAAACGCTTTGTGTTAAATTGGGGGAGGAGGTATACAGATGTTCAATCACGCACCCGACAAATATCAATGTCCTTTTTGCTTACTCACTCAGGGGATAAAAAACCGGCACGTTGAATCCATTTATACCGACATCATCTGCCAAAACGATATGGCGACAGCGTTTGTGGGGTCGCACCAATGGCCCAACAATCCTGGCAATGTCATCATCGTCCCCAACATGCACTATGAAAACATTTATGAGATGCCGCCATGTTTAGCGCTGGAGATTCACGAGATGGCGCAAATTATCGCGTTGGCGATGAAGCGAACATATGGCTGTGATGGCATTTCTACCCGCCAGCACAACGAACCGGCGGGCAGCCAGGATGTGTGGCATTATCACATGCACGTCACGCCCCGCTATAACGGCGACCATTTTTACCGCACATTGCCATCGGAAAAGGCGCTTATGCCCCGTGAGGAACGCGCCTGGCACGCGCAGAAAATCAGTCAATCAATTGGGGCGTGTAACTATACAGGTGACAGTCACTTTTTCCAGAGGCATTAGCCAAAACCACGATGGTTAGCAAGTGACTGTCACCTCTGGTAGCTGTATGGTTACTGGGGCGTTTTCCTTTTCGTAAACTGCGCCGCAGGGGAGCGCAGAACGTTCTTGCAGGGCATTCCACGTAGAACGTAGAACGAGGAACGAGGAACGAGGGAAGGTTCGTTTTTTACTTCCCTGTTTAGGGCGGCATGTTTCGGGAATTGCAATTCCCGAAACACCAAAGTTATTTACGAGCCATCCCTTAGTAAAGTGATGGTATTGGGAAAACGGCCGTCTTACCGTCCCGTCTCCAGCGAATTAAAGAACTGATCATACGCATCTGCATCCCATTTTGTTGGCAGCCCTGTAATCATCAGCATAGCCGGGGAGCCATCATTGGCTGGAAAAACACCCGTTACCTGCCGTACTGATTCTCCACTGGAGTCTGTCCCTTCTGTAATGGTTAGCGTAACCGTTTCCCCATTGATGATAACTTCATCTGTATCTACAACATCCATTTGAAGATCGCTTTGCCCTGTTTGCTCAGCATAAGCTTCTTCCATCCGTCGTTGCATTTCCTTCTCATTCACTTGTGCCCCTGAAGGAAACTGCATGAGCATGAAAAACAAGCCGGTTTCTTTTTCCTTTGCAACCATATCAGGAGTAATCATCACCATTTTCATTCCGGCAAAGCTCATCGCCATTTTTTCTGAATAACCATCAGGCAATTCGTAATCCAGGATAGATTGCGCGACTTCGGCTGCCTGTTCGCTGTCTTCGGTAAAGGCGGTTTCCACAAATCGTTCCGCTACACGCGGCAGAATGAGGAACAAAGCCCCAAAAATCAAACAACAGGCCACAATCAAGCCGCCAACAACACCCAAAACAATCTTTAATTCTCGACTCATCGGATTCTCCTAAGAACACCGGGGCCTGGGAGACCCCTCTGCTGGTTCGTAATCGCAGAGGGGCCTCCCAGGCCCCGGCTCTATACCCAACCTACAATTGCATTCTCCCCTTCAATTCCAGGTAGCGGTTAATGACGGCAACCGAAAGTTGGTTAGCCGGTACATCCAATGTCAACACGCCCTGCCGTTGGAGATTTTCCAATGCGATATGCCGTTCATCCAGCAGTTGGGTGGCGGCGGCGCGCTGGTAGACGTTGAGCGAGCTTTGCGGCTGCTGCCGGGCGGCGGTGTGGATGTCCGGGTCGCTGATGGTGACGACCAGCGGCAAACTGCGCCGCGCCAACACAGAAACATTGCCAATCAGGGCATTCATGCTGGCCCCGCCGCTCAAATCGGTGAAGATGACGATCAGCGAGCGTTTGCGCTGCTTGAGAGCCAGATAGCTTAACCCGCGCCGGTAATCCGGCTCAACAGGTTGGGCCTCAACAGCGTAAAGCATCTCCAACATACGGTAAAACTGGCCCCGCCCCTGGCGCGGGCTGAGGAATTGGCCCACATCGTCAGCGAAAGTCATCATGCCCACTTTGTCCCCTTTGCCGGAGGCGACGTAGGCCAAAAACAAGACGGCGTTGATGGCGTAATCCAGCTTGGCGATGTTGGCGACGGGACTCTGCATCATGCGACCGGTATCCAGCACGGCGATGATGTTTTGGCTGCGTTCGGCCTGGTATTCGGTGGTGACGGGGCGGTTACGGCGGGCGGTGGCTTTCCAATTGATGCGGCGGTACTCATCATCGGGCAGGTATTCGCGCAGACGCTCGAATTCGGTGCCTTCGCCGAACATGCGGGCGTGGCGCAAGCCGATTTCTTGCAAGCGATTGCGGCGCAAAAGCAGGTCGTACTGCCGCACGTTGAGCAGGTTGGGGTAAACTTTGACGGGAACGGCCGTTTCCACCGCCCCCTGTCTCATCACAAACCCTAACGGCCCGCGCCAGCGCAGGTTGATGCTGCCAAATTGATAGTCACCGCGGCGTAACGGCCGTACATAATACACCCCCTCCCACCGTACACGCGGCTTCGCCGTCCCCGTCAACATGCGTTCATCAATTCCAAATTCATCCGGCGGCTCATCCCGCAGCCAAAACATCACCGGGCGGCGTTTACGATGGCGCAGCAAAAGCCGAATCGGGTTTTCCGCGCCCAAACTCAACTTCGTGTCATGGCGGCGTTCCAACTCAAACCCCTCAATCGGCCCCGCCAGCCGCCAATCCAGCGCCATCAGCCCCAAAACCAGCAGCGCGTAACCAACCGCCGCCCATTGCAGCGGCGGCGACCAGGTCGCCGCCGCCAACAGCGGAGCCGAAAGTAACAAAAGTAAAACGCCGCGAATCGTTGGTAACATAATTAATTTAAGTTGTTACTTCCAACGTTCCTAATCATCCGCATTACCGCCAAGCGATTGAATAGCGCTTCGCAAGATGTTTTTAGCGTCTTCAACACCATTAAGGGCAAAGCCATATTTGTCATTGGTGACTTGATTGCTGCTAGTTGAATTTTCAGCTAAAAAGTCGCGGCAGTGCGTGTCTAAATCTCTAGCGCCTTGTTGAAAAACGGTGATGCCGTTGACATAGTTGTTGTAAGCGTTTTGAGTTTCTGGCGTAGCGGCGGACAGGTCGAATTGACGAATGACCGCTAATTCATCAACGATTTCAATCTCAACACGACAATTGATCGGCCCGCTCAAATTGCCGCGATAATCATTTAATCGGCTATAGACATATTCCAAATGAGCCAAAACATCAGCATTAACATCACCGCTGCCGGTTCCGCTGCTGCCTTGGTTGCTATTGGCCGCTGGTTGGGGAACGGCCGTTGCAGTGGCAGTCGGGGTTGGTTCTGGCGTAGAAGTAATCTCAACTTCCACAACGCGGGTCACTTCAACCTCAACTTCCACGGTTGCTTCTACCTCAACTAATCGAGTAACTTCCATTTCAACTGGAACTTCCACAATACGAGTCACTTCAACTGTTTCTTCCATAACCTCAACAACTGGAGGGCGAGCTTCAACAGTTTGGTCAACGATTTGGGCAATTTCCTCAGGGGATGTGCCACAGGAAGCGAGGACCAAGCTTAGAATGAGAATAAGTAGACTGACATAAGATATTTTTCGGTGAATCATTTTGACTCCTATAGATTTGAATAGGCGCAGTATGCAAAAATCGCATCCAAACGCACTACGCGACTAAAATAAGCAAACTGTGAAACGTGAAAACCCTCACGTTTCACAGTTCGCGTTTCACTTTAACTAACGCGGAACCTCCACTTGCCCCAAAACCCGTTGAATAACCGCGTCCGCATCTAACCCTTCAATCTCCGCTTCCGGTTTGAGTAAAATGCGGTGGCGGAAAACCGGCGGCACAACCGTTTTCACATCATCCGGGGTGACAAAATCGCGCCCTTGCAGCGCCGCATACGTTTTGGCGGAGAGCAAAACATGGGTTGCCGCCCGCGCGCTGGCTCCCAACGTCAGGTCGGGCGATTGGCGGCTGGCGGCCGTAATTTGAGCGATATAGGTCAAAATCCCATCTTCCACAATAATTTTTTGGATGACCTGACGAATTTGCGCCACGCCATTTGCCGGCAGCAACGCTTGCAAGCCGGAAGAAGCCAAATCATGGGCGTCGAATCCATTATGGTAGCGGCGCAGCACCTCCACCTCCGCCTCCAACGGCGCGTAGGGAACCAACACTTTGAACAAAAACCGGTCCAACTGCGCCTCCGGCAGCGGGTACGTGCCTTCGTACTCAATCGGATTTTGGGTGGCGATGACCATGAAGGGCGAGTCCAGCGGATGCCGCTTCCCTTCCAGGTTAATTTGCCGTTCTTCCATCGCTTCCAGCAGCGCCGATTGGGTTTTGGCCGGGGCGCGATTGATTTCGTCGGCCAGCAGCAGTTGGGTGAAGATGGGGCCTTTTTTCAGATGGAACTGGCTGGTGCTGATGTCAAAAACGCTGGTTCCGAGGATGTCGGAGGGCATCAGGTCGGGCGTAAATTGGATGCGCGTGAATTTGGCCTGTACCAGATGGGCCAGGGTTTTTGCCATCAACGTTTTGGCCGTGCCGGGGACGCCTTCCAGTAAAACGTGGCCGCCAGTTAGCAGAGCGACGACGAGCAGTTCAAAAGGCTCTTCCAGCCCCACCAGGACTTTATCCGCTTCCTGGCGCAAATGTTGATAGAGGGTTTGTATGCGGTTGATTGATTCGTTCATTGTTGTTTCCTTTGTATCCGTAGCCCGATTTGGCAAATCGGGCGAACGATTTGGCAAATCGTTCTACGGGTTTCATTTCTCTAATTCTTTAGCCATTTTGCCACTTCGGCAGCCAGTTCCACCATGCGGTTTTCGCTGACGTCGCTTTGGTTGAGGTCGGCCAGCAAGCGGCGCAGGGCGGTTTTGTCGAGATTGGGGTTGTATTCGGCGATTTGGCGGACATATTCGTCGTCGGGCAGGATGGGATTGAGGCGGTAACGGCGGCCCAGGTCGCGTTTGAGCCAATGACGGTATTTTTGCAAGACGGCCGTCCGATGCCCAGCCCGCCGATTCAAATTAGCGATGGCGGTGATATGTTCGATGGGGGCGCGGCGCGTTCTGTTTTGGGGTAAGGGGAGAGGACGGCCGAAACGACGGCCGTTTAACACCAATGCCATAAAAATAATAGCCGCCGCCAACATGATAGAACGTCCGGCAGCCGTGTAACGCAGCCAATTCAGCGGCCCGTTCACACTGGCTTGAGCGGCATTGGCCCGCACGCCATGATGCCATTCATCAAACCAGACGACGCGGCCGCCGCCGGCCGCCGCCAGGTTGAGAACCAGTTCCGGATTGCCTGCTTCTTTCAATCCGGCGTTGGTGAAGGGAAAGGGTGCGGCGCTGAGGATGACACGGCCGTTTCCCTGTTCCCAGGAGACGACGATTGGTCGGGAGACGGCCGTTACATGCGTCGCAAAATCAGTCCGTTCCGTTTGCCAGAAAGCCCGCGTGCGCATGTGAACCGGGCCGGTCAGCGGCGGCGACGAAAACAGCGGCGATGACAGCGTCGTCGTCAGCGCCTGGCCGCCCAAAAAGGACAGGGTGAAACCAAAATGATTGGCCGCCAGAAACGTCCCGCTGCTGTCTCCGGCCAAAACCAACGTCCCGCCGGCGTCAATCCAGTCATCCAATGCCTCCCATTGGTCGTCTACGATGCCGGGGTATGGTTCCAGCATAAAAATCAGATCCCAATCCGGCGACAGGGCAAACGTGTCCAGCGTCGTATCGGCGACGGTGTAATCCAGCGCATCCAGCCATTCTGACAGCGCTAATGTTCCGTTGGGGGCGTCGGAAAAGCTGGCAAGGGGCGGCGGAGCCTGTTCCTGGGTTTGCTGAACGGCGGCCAATGTGCCGACGACGGCAAAGAGGACAATCAGCCCAACAGCCAGCCAGGAATCGCGGGAAAGGTT
>JANTHP010000070.1 GCA_024762395.1 Anaerolineae bacterium
CCGCCACGCCTTGAAACCGGCGGTGGCGTCTTTGGCGGGAACGCCCAAAATGAGGCGGGTGTATACCTGGTTGGCCCACCAGGAAAGCAAAAACCGCCACCACGACCAACGCTCGTCGGTCTGCCCGCCCTCGACGAAGCGCGAGCCGACAACGACGTCATATGCTTCCAGTTTGGCGACCATCTGCGGAATATATGCCGGCGAATGGGAAAAATCGGCGTCCATCTGCACGACCACGTCGGCCCCCTGCTCCAGCGCAATCTGAAACCCCTGCGCGTAAGCGGTTCCCAGCCCCATCTTGCCGGGACGGTGGATGACGGTCATGCGGTTGGGATGGGCGGCGGCTAATTGGTCGGCAACCTGGCCTGTGCCATCGGGGGAGTTGTCTTCGACGATGATGAGGCGCAAATCGTCGAAGGGGAGCGCAAACAGGGCTTCGGTCATTCGGGGCAGGTTGTCGGCTTCGTTGTAGGTGGGGATAACGATGATTAGTTTCACAATTTGTCCTGATCGGCGCGAGTGGCCGGGTAATGTTTGGCGTAATTATATGGCAATGGGGGGGAAACGTGAAGCGTGAAACGTGATACGTGATGCGTGATACGTGATGCGTGATGCGTAATCGGGGGGCGTTATGGTTTACGCATTGGGCCGGGGCGGGATTGGAATTACGGCCGTTTATGCTAAACTCCACGCGAAACCTGAAACATAAAATGGGCGCAGTTATACAAGTGACAGTCACTTCTTCCAGTTTCCTCTCTGTGAAACTCCGTGTGTTCTCTGTGAACCTCTGTGTGACTGTATAGATAAAAAGGAAGACGCCATGAGAAAAATCGCAAGCCTGTTCATGCTATTTTTAACGCTGCTGGGCGCGACAACCATTCGCGCCCAGTCAGACGACCCCGAAAGTTTACCGCCGCCGGAAACGGTTACGATTGCCGGGACAATGCAGACCCAACTGGGCTGCGCCGGTGATTGGAACACCGACTGCGCCGAAACCATGCTGACGTATGACCCGGATGATGATTTGTGGACGGCCGTATTCGATTTAGAAGCGGGCAGCTACGAATACAAAGCCGCCCTCAACGGAACCTGGGAAGACAACTACGGCCTCTACGCCGAATACTACGGCCCAAACATCCCGCTGGAAGTGACCGAAGCCGGTCCCGTCACCTTCTGGTACGACCACAAGACCCGCTGGGTCAGCGACAGCATCAACAGCCTCGTCGCCAACGTGTCCGGCGACTTTCAGGACGAAATCGGCTGTCCCGACGACTGGCAGCCCGACTGTTTGCGCTCACTATTGCAAGACCCGGACGGAGACGGCCGTTACCAATTCCTCACCGCCGCCATCCCCGCCGGAGAATACGAAGCCAAAGTCGCCCTCAACCAATCCTCGGAAACCAACTACGGCGCCGACGGAGCCGCCGACGGCCCCAACATCCCCTTCACCGTACCCGAAAACTCGGCCGTCATCTTCACCTACGACCCCGCCAGCCACCAACTGGACATCAGCTTCGGCGACGTCTCCCTGGCCGAAGGGCTGATTAGCGGCGGCCCCGCCCCCGCCGGAACCGGCGGAACCCTGCCGCCGCCAGCCGCCCGAATGCCCGAAACCGTCACCATCCCCGGAACCATCCAAAGCGTCCTCGGCTGTGACGGCGACTGGCAGCCCGACTGCGCCGCCACCTACCTGACCTATAACGAAGAAAACCGCCTCTGGCAGGCAACCTTCACCATCCCCGCCGGGGAGTACGAGTACAAAGCAGCCCTCAACGACAGTTGGGACGTTAATTTCGGCCTCAACGCCGAATCCTACGGGCCGAACATCCCCTTATCGTTAAGCGAGGAAACGGCCGTTACCTTCTACTTCGACAACCAAACCGGCTGGGTCACAGACAACGTCAACAGCCTCATCGCCAACGTCGTCGGCAGCTTCCAGGACGAACTCGGCTGCGCCGCCGATTGGGCCGCCGACTGCCTGACCGGCTGGCTGCAAGACCCCGACGACGACGGCATCTTCATCTTCCAAACCGTCAACATCCCCGCCGGAGAGTACGAAGCCCAGGCCGCCATCAACCAAACCCTGGACGAAAACGCCGCCAGCATCCCCTTCACCGTCCCCGAAGACAACACCCTCGTCACCTTCATTTTCGATGCTATGAACAAAAATATGACCGTCAAACTAGGCGACATCCGCCCCATCGGCAGCCTCAAAGAACTACGCGCCCACTGGGTAACGGCCGACACCATTGCCTGGGACGTAGACACCGAAACGGCCGATACCTTCTTCCTGCACTACAACCCCAGCGGCGCGCCCCTCCGTCTCGACGACAAAGGCATCGCCTCCGAAGAGCGCATCCCGCTCACCCTGGACGAAGCCGGACTCAGCGACGACATCCTGGCAAAATTCCCCCATTTGGCCGGATACGCCGCCCTCAAAATCAGCCCCGACGACCGTTTTCGAGCGCGATTGGCCCTCAAAGGGCATACGGCCGTCTCCGCCGCCAACATCGAAGGCCCCATAGACGCCGCCGGATTACAAATCCCCGGCGTCCTCGACGACCTGTTCACCTACACCGGGCCGCTCGGCGTCAGCTACGAAGACGGCGTCCCCGTCCTGCGCCTCTGGGCGCCCACCGCCCGCAGCGTCAAGCTGCACCTGTTCGCCGACGCCAACCCCGACACCGCCGCCAACGTCATCCCCATGAAAATTGATTCCCAAACCGGCGTCTGGAGCGTTACCGGCGAAGTGGATTGGGATCGCCAATTCTACCTGTACGAAGTGGACGTATTCGCCCCCCTCGAAGGCGAGCTAGTCAATAATCTCGTCACCGATCCATACAGCTTCAGCCTGTCCACCAACAGCCGGCGCAGCCAAATCGTCAATCTAAACGACCCCGATTTGATGCCGCCCGGCTGGAACGATCTGGTAAAACCGTACCAGGAAAGCCCCGCCGACACCGTGCTGTACGAACTGCACATCCGCGATTTTAGCATGAACGACCAGACCGTCTCCGCAGCCAATCGGGGCAAATATCTGGCCTTCACCGAGCAGGAATCGGCCGGGATGCAGCATCTGGCGGCAATCGCCCAAAGCGGCGTCACCCACTTGCACATCCTCCCCGCCTTCGACATCGCCACCATTGAGGAGGACGCCGCCAGGCGCACAGAGATTGATTTTGACGAATTGGCCGCTTTCCCGCCCGATTCGGAGGAGCAGCAGGCGCGCGTAACCGCAATTAGCGGCGAAGATGGCTACAACTGGGGCTACGACCCGCTCCATTACACCGTCCCCGAAGGCAGTTACGCCACCGACCCCAACGGCCCCATCCGCATTAACGAATACCGGCAAATGGTAAAAGCGCTCAATCAAATCGGGCTGCGGGTGGTGATGGATGTGGTCTACAACCATACCAACGCCGCCGGGCAGCGGGATAATTCGGTGCTGGACAAGATTGTGCCCGGCTACTACCACCGTCTAAACGATGTGGGCAAGGTGGAACGCAGCACGTGCTGCGCCAACACAGCAACGGAACACAACATGATGCGTAAGTTGATGGTGGATTCGCTTGTGACCTGGGCAACGGCTTACAAAATTGACGGCTTCCGTTTTGATTTGATGGGCCACCACATGCGCGACGACATGTACACGGCCCGGTTGGTGTTGGATTCGTTGACGCTGGAGAAGGATGGGGTAAACGGCCGTGAAATCATCCTCTACGGCGAAGGGTGGGACTTTGGCGAAGTTGCCAACAACGCGCGCGGCGTGAACGCCACCCAAACCAATATGGCCGGCAGCGAAATCGGCACCTTCAACGACCGGATGCGGGACGCGGTGCGCGGCGGCAGTCCGTTCGGCGGCCATCAGGAACAAGGGTTCATCAACGGCCTCTACTACGACCCCAACGAAACCGATCAAGGCCCGGAAGCGGAGCAAAAAGCGAAATTGCTGCTCTTTGCCGACCAAATCCGCGTCGGCTTAACCGGTAATCTGGCCGAATATGAGCTAATCAATAAGGATGGCGACACGGTAACGGGCAAGGAGATTGATTACAACGGCAGCCCCACCGGCTACGCGCTGTCGCCGCTGGACAGCGTCGCCTACATCTCGGCGCATGACAACGAGACGCTGTTTGACGCCATCCAGTACAAAGCGCCCCTCGCGGCGACGATGGCGGAGCGGGTGCGGATGCAAAATATGGGTATCAGTCTGGTGGCGCTGAGCCAGGGGATGCCGTTTTTCCATGCGGGCAGCGATTTACTGCGCTCAAAATCGTTGGATCGGGATAGTTTTAACTCCGGCGATTGGTTTAACCGGCTGGATTTTTCGTATGAGAGCAATAATTGGGGCGCAGGGCTGCCACCGCAGGATAAGAATGGGGAGAATTGGCCGATTATGCGCCCGCTGCTGGGAACGCTTCCGCCGCCAACGCGGGATGATATTTTGAACAGCGCGGCGCATTTCCAAGAGATGGTCCAGATTCGGCAGAGTTCATATTTGTTCCGCATGGAGCTGGCTTCTGACATTCAGGAACGTCTCACGTTCCACAACACGGGGCCGGATCAGATTCCGGGCTTGATTGTGATGGGGTTGTGGGACATCGGTCACATGACGCAGGGGATGGACCCGAATTATCAATTGATTGTGGTTTTGTTTAATGCCAATGATGAAGCGCAGACGTTTACGGATGAGGCGTTTGCCGGTTTTGAGATGGAGCTGCATCCGGTTTTGGCCGAGTCGCATGATCCGGTGGTGAGAACGGCCGTTTTCAACCCCGAAACAGGCAGTTTTACTGTGCCGGGGCGGACAACGGCCGTCTTCGTGCTGCCAGAAGGTGCGGAAGGAACAGAGATGGAGGCAGAAACGGCCGTTCATCCCACTGTAGAGGCGGCAGCAGAAACGGAAATGGAAACGGAAACGGCCTTACCCGAACCCGTCGCAACAGAACCGCCTGCCAACGAAGACTCGACCCCCTGGGCCGCCATCGGCGGCGGGCTGGTCGCTGTCGGCGTGGGAGCCGGGCTGGCCCTCTCGCGACGGCGTAAAAATAGCAGCCGGTAAAAGAGTGTGCTGCAAAAATGAAACGCACCCGTTTCAAATAAATTGAATTCAGCTTGCATTATTGCCAATACTCCTTTATGGTTATCCATGTAAGCATCGCTAAAACTTCAGCGACTGCCATTTTTGTAACTATACCGTGTTGTCAAAAAGATTTGTCAAATTTTTAGCATAACCAGGCGCTTACCAAGCCAAATTTGACAAATCTAAAAGGGTCGCCTGCATAGTTACACCATATTTATAACTTTTGTGAGCGGGGATGCGTAGATGCGGGGATTTTATCCCCGCAATCTTTAGTCCCCGCTCTTTTACTTTAACGCACAAAGCATATGACATGTACCAACGAATTGTCGTAAAACTGGGTACGAGCGTCCTCACCGGCGGCACGCCCCAATTAAACCAGCCCCACATGGTAGAACTAACCCGGCAGTGCGCAGCGCTGTACCGCCAGGGCAAAGATGTCATCGTCTGCACCTCCGGCGCGATTGCCGCCGGGCGCGAACGGCTCGATTTTCCCAAACTGCCCGATACCGTTTCCAACAAGCAAATGCTGGCGGCCGTCGGGCAAAGCCGCCTGATGCTGCTGTGGGAGCGCTTTTTCGCCATCTTCGGCATCCACGTCGGCCAAATTTTGCTGACGCGCGCCGATACGGAAAGCCGCCGCCGCTTCCTCAACGCTCAAGATACCATCCAAACCCTGCTGGCGCGGCGCATCATCCCCGTCATCAATGAAAATGACGCTGTAGCCACCGAAGAAATCAAGATGGGCGATAACGATAATCTATCGGCGCTGGCCGCGATTTTGTCGGGAGCCGATTTGTTATTGCTGCTCACCGACCAGCCGGGACTGTTCACAGCCGATCCCCGCGCCAATCCCAATGCCCAACTCATCCCTGAAGTGCACACAATTGATGAAACGCTGCGCCAATTGGCCGGAGGCAGCGTCAGCGGCCTGGGTAAAGGGGGGATGGCGACTAAACTGCACGCCGCCGACGTCGCCCGCCGCGCGGGAACGGATGTGATGATTGCTGCCGGACAAGCGCCTGATGTGATTCTACGGGCGGTCGCCGGGGAAAAGATTGGCACGCGCTTTCCGGCTCTGGAGCATCCGCTGGAAAGCCGCAAGCGGTGGATTTTTGCCGGGCCAAAGCCGCCGGGTCGGGTAGTTGTGGATGATGGGGCGGCTGATGCGCTGAGGGGAAACGGCCGTTCCCTCCTCCCTGCCGGCATCACCCAAATCAAAGGCCAATTCCAGCGCGGCGACACCATCTCCATCCTCAACCAGGCCGGAACCGAGCTGGCACGCGGCATCGCCCGCTATGCCAGCGCCGATTTAACCAAAATTTGCGGCTGCCAATCAGCCGAAATCGCCGGTCGCCTGGGCTACAATTACGGCCCGGTCGCCGTGCATCGTAACGACATGATTTTAGTGTAAACCGGACTTGCGAGGGTTTGGAACCCGCGCAGGTCTCTTCAGGAGACCCAAAATGACCGACCTAATCGCTATGGGGAAAGCCGCCAAAATTGCCAGCCGACAACTGGCGACGTTAACGACAACGCAAAAAAATAATGCGTTATTGGCCGTTGCCGATGAGATTGAGGCGCAAGCCTCATCAATTCTGGCTGAAAATGAACGGGATATTGCCGACGGCCGTGCTCGCGGCCTCAGCGACGCCCTGCTCGATCGGCTGCTGCTAACCGAAGCGCGGGTAGCCGGACTGGCTGCCGACACGCGCAAAGTGGCCGACTTACCCGATCCGGTAGGGGTGGAACTGGAAAGCCGCTTGCTGCCCAATGGGATGCGCCTCAGCCGCCGCCGCATTCCCATCGGCGTGTTGGGCGTCATCTATGAAGCCCGCCCCAATGTGACGATTGACATCGCCGCTTTAAGCCTGAAAACGGGCAACGCGACGATTCTACGCGGCGGCAGCGAGACGCTGCGCAGTAATTTGGCGCTGGTACAGGTGATTCAGGCGGCGTTAAAGAAGGTGGGGGTGGTGGAAACGGCCGTGCAATACATCGCCGACCCCGACCGCGCCCTCGTCACCCAACTGCTGCGGCTGGACAAATACGTAGACATGCTCATCCCGCGCGGCGGGGCCGGGCTGCACAAGTTGTGCAAGGAGCAAAGCTCCATCCCCGTCATCACCGGCGGCATCGGCGTCTGCCATGTATTTGTAGATGAGAGCGCCGATTTGGCGCGGGCAGTGGACATTGTGGAGAATGCGAAGGTACAGCGCCCCTCTGTTTGCAATGCGTTGGACACGGTTTTGGTGCATACGGCCGTTGCCCGGCAATTTCTCCCCCCAATGGCGGCGCGGCTGGCTCAAAGCGGCGTCGAACTGCGTCCCGCCGGGCAGGCATTACCCATTTTGCAAGCCGACAGCCAGGGCGCTAAAATCGTCCCCGCCGGCCCCGATGATTTCGATCAAGAGTGGCTGGCTCTCATTTTGGGCGTAAAAGTCGTTTCCGGGCTGGACGAAGCCATCGCCCACATCCACCGGCACAGCAGCGAACATTCCGACAGCATCCTGACAAACGATTACGCCAACGCCGCCCGCTTTGTGAACGAGATTAACTCAGCGGCCGTTTATGTCAACGCCAGCACCCGCTTCACCGACGGCGGACAGTTCGGTCTGGGCGCAGAAGTCGCCGTCAGCACCCAAAAACTGCACGCACGCGGCCCGATGGGCCTGGAAGAGCTAACAACCTACAAATGGATTGGGTACGGGAACGGGCATGTGAGAGAGTAAGTAATCGTCTAAGATTTACTTCCGTATTTCGGGCATTCGTTAGTGTCTTTAATTATCCGCCCCCCTTTATAGACGGTGTATCGGGAATTGGAATTCCCGATACACCGAAATAAATAATGGACGATTACCAATTATAAGGCGAGTTTACAAATACAAGACGCGCCTACCCGTCTTTGGGTTGATCAGGATGTGACTGTCACTTGCAAAACTACTTCTTCGCCCGTTTGACCGCTTTCTGACGCGCCGCATGGTTCAAAACCTTCTTGCGAATCCGCAGCGAATTCGGCGTAATCTCCAGCAGTTCATCCGGCCCCAAATACTCGATAGATTCGTCCAGCGACATCAGGCGCGGCGTCGTTAACGCCTCCACAATCGCCGTCGGGCCGGTGCGAACCTTCGTCAACGTCTTGGTTTTGCAAACGTTAATTACCAATTCCTCCCCATCCCGAATATGCTGCCCGATGACCTGCCCGGCGTACACCGCCTCGCTGGGCATGATGAAAAATGCGCCCCGCTGCTCCAAATGCTGCAACGCATACGCGGCCACATCGCCTGATTCCTTCGCCACCAACGAGCCGTTTTCCTTCATCTCAATCTCGCCCGCGTAAGGCAAATAATCATGAAACAGCGTGTGGTAAATGCCCGTTCCGCGCGTCGCCGTCAAAAATTGCTGCCGAAATCCTAACAGGCCGCGCGTCGGCACGCGATATTCGCAGTAGACTGTGCCGTCGTCGCCGTAATTGATGTCGTGCAGCAGCCCGCGCCGCTTGCCCAGCATCTCGGATACTGTGCCAAAATAATCGTTGCCGACTTCTAAAAACAGCTCTTCCACCGGCTCCAGCAGCCCTTCCGGCCCTTCTTTGAAGATGACTTCGGGGCGGCTGACGGCGAATTCATATCCTTCGCGGCGCATGGTTTCGATCAGAATCGCCAAATGCAGCTCGCCGCGCCCAGATACGATAAATTGGCCTGATGTTTCGCCATCTTCGACGCGCAAGGCAACATTGCTCTCTAGTTCGAGCATGAGCCGCTCGCGGATTTGGCGGCTGGTGAGGTATTTGCCATCGCGCCCGGCAAAGGGGCTGTCGTTGACGCTGAAGGTCATGCGGACGGTGGGTTCTTCGACGGTGATGGGGGGGAGTTGGCGCGGGTCGTCGGGGTCGGCCAGGGTATCGCCGATGCCTACATCGGGGATGCCGGCGACGGCAACGATGTCGCCGGCCGTCACTTCATCTTGTTCAACGCGCTGCAAATCACGATATGTGTACAGTTTGGCGATTTTGCCCGGCTTGATTTCGCCCTCGGCGGTGATGTGGGCGATGGGTTGGCCCGCTCTGAGGGTTCCGCTGGTTAAACGGCCGACGGCAATTTTGCCTACGTAGCTGCTGTATTCCAGGGTGGTGACAAGCATCTGGGTGGAACCGTCCATGTCTACTTTGGGGGCGGGTAGATGGTCGAGGATGGTGTCGAATAACGGCCGTAAATCTCCTTCCAACTCATCCGGCGCAAAACCGGCACGGCCGTCCAATGCCTTAGCAAAAATCACCGGGAAATCCGCCTGTTCATCCGTCGCTCCCAGGTCAACAAACAAATCAAACGTCGCATTCACCGCATAATCCGGCCGGGCGGCGGGGCGATCCACCTTATTAACCACGACCACCACCTCACACCCCTTTTGCAGAGCCTGGCGCAGGACAAAACGAGTTTGCGGCATCGGCCCCTCCACCGCATCCACCAACAGCAGAACGCCGTCTACCATGTTGACAACCCGCTCCACCTCGCCGCCAAAATCGGCGTGGCCCGGCGTGTCTACAATGTTGATGGTGACGTCCTTGTAAACGATGCTGGTATTTTTTGCCAAAATCGTGATACCCCGTTCCCGTTCCAAATCATTTGAATCCAAAACACGCTCGGTAACTTCCTGATTGGCGCGAAAAACATTAGTCTGGCGCAGCATCCCGTCTACCAGCGTCGTCTTGCCATGATCAACATGGGCGATAATAGCGATATTACGAATATCTTGTCGTGGTTGAAGCATAAATTATCCATTTCCAGCTCTTTGGAAATTTGCAGCATGAAACGTGAAACGTGATTAATGACGCATCACGCTTCAACGTCGCATCCCGCGAAATTCCGAAGGCTCTTATTTTTTCTCGGTTACGGTACAAAAAAAGACCCGACCAGTGGCGGCCGGGCTACAGTGTGTAAATTGTACGTCAGGTTAAGGAATTGGGCAATTGACGTATTTTCTCAACAATCTTTAGTTCATTCATCCCGCTTCAGGCGCAGTTCCATCATATACTTTTCCGGCACTTGCACCGCTACCACTTCGCCTTTGGCGCACACAACACCGTTGGCCGAAACTGTGCTGGTAACAACCACTTTGCGCCCTTTGATTTCCTTGATTTGGCCGCGAATTTCCAGCGGGCCGCCCAGCGGCGTCGGTTTCAGGTAGTCCACATGCAGGGATGCGGTGAGGAATCGCAGCGGCGGCATTGTGTCCATCGCCCGGCCCTCGGCGCGGTAAGCAGCAGCAGCGGCCGTACCTGTGCTGTGGCAATCAATCAAAGAGGCGATTAAACCGCCGTACACGTAGCCAGGGATAGCCGTATGGTACGGTTCCGGCGTAAACGTGGCGACGGTTTCGTCCCCGTCCCAATAGCTTTTTATCTGATGTCCATGCTCATTCAAACGGCCGCAGCCATAACAATGGGCCACATCATCCGGGTAATAATCTTGAAATGCCTTCATGAATCTCCTCTGTAAATGTAGGTCAAGTTTGCAAACTTGACCTACGACAACATGCTATTTTCATTCATTCGTGGCGCTCTGAAGGCGCGTGGTGTCTCCTATGTAAATGTAGGTCGGATTGGCAATCCGACCTACGGTTTTCATCCATTCGTGGCGGGCAATCGCCCGTGATGTCTCTTTCGTGATGTTTCTTCTCAGAACAGGCTACCGTAAACCGGCAATTTTCATACCATCATCCAAAATAGCAGGAATTTTGTCTTCGTGTGTCGTTTCGCAGTAAACGCGGATGATGGGTTCCGTGCCGCTGAAGCGCACCAGCAGCCAGCCGCCGTCTTCCATGATGAATTGATGCCCGTCAACCGTTACGATGTCGGTAACTTTGAGGCCGCCAATGGTTGCAGGACGGGCGGCGTCCACATTCGCCAAAATCTCCGGTTTGCGCGCATGTTCAAAGTGAGAATCAATCCGGTCGTAATAATGCGGGCCGACTTTCTCGAACAGCAAATCAATCAGATGAGAGGGTTTTTTACCGGTTTTGACCATCATATCCAACAAAAACAGCCCGGCCAAAATGCCGTCGCGCTCCGGGGCGTGCCCTTTGAAGGCGTAGCCGCCGCTCTCCTCGCCGCCGATCATGGCGTCTACTTCCATCATCTTGGGAGCGATGTATTTGAAGCCGACGCCGGTTTCGTAAATGGGGACGTTGTACAACCGGCCCAATTTGTTGAGCATTTTGGTGGTGGAGATGGTTTTGACGATGGGGCCGCGTCGTCCCAGAATTTCCAGGAAATGGTAGCCGAGCAGGCCGTAAACACGCAGTTGATCTATGAAACGGCCGTTTTCATCCCCTACGCCCAATCTATCCGCATCACCGTCGTTGATGATGGCAACATCAGCGCCCAGTTTGGTCACAAAACTGAGGCCGTGATCCACATTGGGCGGGATGGGTTCAGGGCGGCTCATGTGGGGGAAGATGGGATTGCGTTGGCTGTGAACTTCGTGGATTGTGGTTTTGCCGCCGACAAGTAATTTATTAAACCAACCGGCTCCGTTGCCCCACATGGGGTCTACTAAAACGTTGAAACCGGCTTGCTTGATGGGTTCCAGGTCAATCAGCCGATTGATGAGGGCGGTGTAGGCAGGGGCCGGGTCGAATTTGGTGATGAGGCCGTCGCTCATGGCGTCGTCGAGGGGCAGGATGGATACGGCCGTTCCCTCCGGAATCTCCGCCTCAATCTGCTTCAAACCAGCCGGAGCGATAGCCCCCCCATTCGGATCGCGCACCTTGAAGCCACAATCCGTCGGCGGGTTGTGGCTGGCCGTGATGTTAATCCCGCCTCCCGCCTTCCGGTCTATGACAGAATAAGAAACGGCCGGCGTCGGCGTCGGGCCATTCGTCAACCAGACATGAATCCCATTGGCGGCCAACACCTCGGCGGCGGCGGCGGCAAAATCTTCCGCCTGGAACCGTCTGTCGTGTCCAATCACCACCCCCTTTTCAGCCAGCCCTTCCCGCTGCATGTAAGCGGCAAATCCCTGCGCCACCCGGCGCACATTGTCAAACGTATAATCGCCGGCAATACGCGCCCGCCAGCCATCAGTACCGAATTTAATTGTTGTCATGCTTTCTCCAAGAAATGTGCGAATGGCAGATCTTCTTACAACGGCTTCTCGCCCGCTTCGAGCAGTTTCAAATCAGCGTCCACCATCATCTTCACCAGTTCCGGGAAAGTGACAGTCGGTTCCCAACCTAGTACCCGGCCCGCTTTTGACGGGTCGCCCACGAGGAGGTCAACCTCCGCCGGACGCATGAAACGAGGGTCTTGCACCACGTAATCATGCCAATCCAAATCCAAACAACCAAACGCTTCCGTCAAAAATTGCTCAACAGAGTAGGTTTCACCGGTAGAAATCACAAAATCCTCCGGCTTGTCTTGTTGGAGCATGAGCCACATTGCCTTGACATAATCTCCAGCAAAACCCCAGTCGCGGCGCGAATCCAGGTTACCCAGACGCAGTTCATTGGTCAAGCCCAGCTTGATTTTGGCGGCGTGGTGGGTAATTTTGCGGGTGACAAATTCCATCCCGCGACGCGGCGATTCGTGATTGAACAAAATGCCGGAGGTGGCGTGCATATTGTAACTCTCGCGGTAGTTGATGGTTATCCAATGGCCGTACACTTTCGCGACGCCATAGGGGCTGCGCGGGTAAAGCGGCGTCGTTTCCCGCTGCGGGACTTCGACCACTTTGCCGAACATCTCGCTGGAACTGGCCTGGTAAAAGCGGATTTTGGGATCGATGGTGCGAATGGCGTCCAACATTCGGGTAACGCCCAAAGCTGTCACTTCGCCGGTGAAAACGGGTTGGTTCCACGATGTTTGGACGAATGATTGGGCGGCTAGATTGTAAACTTCATCGGGACGGTGCTCCTCCAGGATGCGGATCATGGATATTTGATCCAGCAAATCGCCAGGGACAATTTCAATTTTTTCTTGAATGTGGGCAATGCGGTGAAAGTTGATGGTGCTGGTACGGCGCACCATGCCGATAACGTCGTATCCTTTTGATAGTAAAAACTCGGCCAGGTATGAACCGTCTTGTCCGGTAACACCGGTAATTAGAGCTTTGGGCATAATTTTCCTTCCTTAGTTGCTGAAATTTGCCTACGCGAAACGCGCGGTTTGAATCTGCATTGATTATAGCCCAGGGACAATGATGCGTAAACCAGGAACGGCCGTTCGTCGGCATTTAGGTGTTATATCGTTGGCTGACACCTAAACGGCCGTTCCCCTCCGCCCGACCGCAATCTCCCCCCCGACCGCCCTGTGCAGTATGACATACCCGCCAACGGCCGTCAGACCGACAATACCCGACGCATACCACACCCAATCCGGATTGGCATTATCCATAATCAAGCCGGCCAACAGCGGCCCGGCTGCAAACGGGATCGCCCAACTAAAGCCATACATCGCCATGTAACGACCGCGCATCTCCCCCGGCGCAAATTGAGCCGCCAACGCCTGCGATGTCGGTGAAACCAGCATCTCCCCCACCGTAATCACCACCATCGCCAACAAAAACAAAGCGTAACTGGCAACGAAACCATACATAGCAAACCCGACCGCATACAACGCCGTCCCAACCGCGATAACTAGCAGCGGCGGCCGTTTAGACGCCCGCCTGGTTATCCAAAACTGGAATAAAACAACCATCGCCGCGTTCAAGCTAAGAATATACCCGAATCGCTGCGTCGAAACGGCGTGAACATCGCGCAAGTAAACGGCCAGGGCGCTGTTCATCTGCACGTAAACGAGGGTTGTCAGGATGGATATAAGGATGAAGGCCATGAAAACAGCGTCGCGCAATACGGCCGTATACCCCATAAACGTCTGTCCGATACTCTCCTCAGGCTGGCCCACAGCTTTCTCCGGCTTCGTCTCCGGCAAAACGGCAAACACAATAACGGCCGTGATAACGCTGCCAACCGCATCACTGACAAACAAGATAAAATAGGAACGCGACGCCAAAAATCCGCCAAGCGCCGGGCCAATCGTCACCGCCAGATTAGCCAGCACCCGCCAAATGCCATAGCCTTGTGAGAGTTTCTCTTCCGGCAGCAAATCGGCCACCATCGCCTGCTGCGCCGGGCCGCCGGCATTCGAAAGCAGCCCTACAAAGGCGGCAATGGCATAAAAAAAGTACAAATCATTGACAAACCCCATCGCCAGACTGCTCAAGGCGCTGGTTATCAAGCCAAAAATCATCATACCGCGACGGCCGAACCGATCAGTCATCGCCCCGCCCAAAATGCTGCCAACCACACTGCTGATGGAAAAAACAGCAAACAATATCCCGGCCTCGGTCATGCCCACGCTAAAGTGTTCGGTAACGTACAAAGTGAAAAAGGGAAACAGCAGCGCGCCCCCCAACCGATCAATGAAACTGGCCCCCATCAATGTCCAAAATGTGCCGGGAAATTCATGGTAAACGCTGCGTAGTTTGGCGATCATAAGGCGTGTCCTCGCACAATAAATGGGCTTTGACGCGCCCTGATTCTTCTATTAGAATCTTTACTGATGAATGGAAATTAAATAACCTACGGAACTGAGACTGGAGATTAGAGACTGGAGACTGGACGAATCTCTGATCTCCAGCCTCCAGTCCCTTGTACATTATTCAATTCTCATTCCTAAATGTCCCATTATCCTTTGCAAAATAAACACTTGCAACCCTAGGAGAAAACAAATGGAAATCTCACTGAACATCAACGGCCGTTCCCAACCCATCCACGCCGCCCCCACCGACACCCTCATGAAAGCGCTCCGTAACGCCGGTTACTACAGCGTCCGCTACGGCAGCGGCGACGGCGTCACCGGCGCGGCAGCCATCTTGCTGGACGGCAAACTGGTCAACAGCGACGTCATGCTTGTCGGGCAGGCCGTCGGCCACCAAATCGAAACCGTCGAAGGGCTGTCCGGCGGCGTCGGCGACATTCATCCCATCCAGCAAGCGTTCATCGAAACCGGCGCCATCCAGTCCGGCTACTCCACGCCAGCGATGATTTTGGCGACCAAAGCGCTGCTCGCCGCCAACCCCGACCCCACCGAAGCCGACGCCCGCGAAGCGCTGTCCGGCGTGCTGTGCCGCGAAACGGGCTACGTGAAACCAATTGAAGCCGTCCTGCGCGCCGCCGCCGTCCTGCGCGGCGAAGACGTCCCCCCCTACGATGGACCACAAATCGTAGACGCCACTTACTTTGTAGACAAAATGCCCGCCGACGACGATCTGGACGGCCCCGAACCACTCACCACTCGCCACTCGCCACTCGCCACTAACACCAAACCGCAAACCGACATCATGGTCTCCTCCGGCGTGCCGGAAACGGCCGTTGTCGGCAAGCCGGAACCCAAAGTAGACGCCGTAAAGCTCGCCAAAGGCAACCCCGCCTTCGTGGATGACATCGAAATGCGCGGCATGTTGTACGCCAAACTACTCACCAGCCCCCACGCCCACGCCAACATTTTAGATATTGACGACAGCGAAGCGTTAGCTTTGCCCGGCGTCCACGCCGTCATCCATTACAAAAACGTCGAGCGCGTCAAATACGCCTCCGGCGGGCAAAGCTACCCCAACCCGCCGCCGCTGGATCAGGTCAGTTTTGACAACAAAGTGCGTTATGTGGGGGATCGGGTAGCGGCCGTCGCCGCCGACACGCCGGAAATTGCCGAGGAAGCGATTAAGCTCATCAAAGTAGATTACGACGTTTTGACGGCCGTCTTCGACGAAAACGAAGCCATCAAACCGGGTGCGCCCGTCATCCACGACGAAGACGACCGCGACGACATCTACGATGCCAGCCGCAACATCGCCGCCCGCATCGAAGCGGAAGTCGGCGACGTGGAAAAAGGATTCGCCGAAGCGGATTACGTCTTTGAACATCATTACTACGTTCATCAAGTCCACGCCACACCCATCGAACCGCACATCGCCATTAGCTGGTGGGACAGCGACGAGCGGCTGGTCATCCGCACCAGCACCCAGGTTCCCTTCCACGCCCGCCGCATGGTTGCCCCGCTGCTGGGACTGCCTGTCAGCCGCATTCGCATCATCAAACCGCGCATCGGCGGCGGCTTTGGCGTAAAGCAGGAGATGCTGCTGGAAGATATTGTGGGCCATTTGACGATTAAAACCGGCCGTCCGGTGCGCCTGGAGCTAAATCGCAGCGAAGAGTTCCGCAGCAGCCGCACCCGCCACCCCCAAACCATCACCTGGAAAACGGGCGTGATGGCCGACGGAACGCTGCACAGCCAACAGTTCAAGGTTGTCGCCAACACCGGCGCCTATGGCACGCACGGCCTGACGGTACAGACGGTGACGGGGCTGCGCGGCCTCAGCAGCTATAACTGCCCTAATCGCGAATTCGACTGCATTGTTGCCTATACGAATCTGCCTGTACCCGGCGCGTATCGCGGCTACGGCGGGCCACAGGCTAATTTCGGCCTGGAAAGCCACATGGAGGAAATTGCCAACGCGCTGGGGATGGATTCGATTGAATTCCGGCGCAAAAATTGGGTGCAGGCGGGCGACGCCATGCCCATCCCACCGCTGCTGGGCGAAGGGGAGAAGGAGACGATTACGGTTGAGCCGGTCATCGAATCGTGCGGTCTGAATGAATGTTTTGAGCAGGGGATGGCGGCCATCGAGTGGAATCGCAAATTTGAACCGGGCTGGCGCGAAGTTCCCGGCAAACCGCACATCCGGCGCGGGCTGGGGGCAGCGATGTGTATGCACGGCACGGCCATTCCCGGCCTGGACATGGGCGCGGCGATGATTAAAATCAACGACGACGGCTCGTTTAATCTGATGGTGGGGGCGACGGATTTGGGCACGGGGTCGGACACGGTGTTGGCGCAGATGGCGGCGGAGGTGCTGGGGGTGACGCTGGATGAGATTGTGATTTATTCCAGCGATACGGATTTTACGCCGTTTGATACGGGCGCATATGCCAGCAGCACGACGTATATTTCGGGCACGGCCGTTAAAAAGGCCTCTGAAAAGATAGCCCAACAAATCAAGGAACGGGCCGGGATGATGCTGGCCGTCAGCCCCAATGAGATTCGATTGGAAAACAAACAGGCGATTGCGCCGGATGGACGCAGCGTCACCCTGGCCGAAGTAGCGCTGCACAGCCTGCACCAGGAAGAGCAGCGCCAACTCATGGCTTCCGCCAGCTATGTCAGCATGGATTCGCCACCCCCCTTTGCCGGGCAGTTTGCCGAAGTGGAAGTAGACACTGAGACGGGGCAGGTGACGGTGACGAAGCTGGTCATGGCGGTGGACGCGGGCGTGCCCATCAATCCCATCACCGCCAGCGGGCAGGTTGAAGGCGGCATGACGCAGGCGTTGGGCTACGGCCACTGCGAGGA
>JANTHP010000071.1 GCA_024762395.1 Anaerolineae bacterium
TTTAGCTGCGCCGCAGCCCATGCATCTTGGCTGTCCAGCAGCGCAGCCAATACCGGGCTGTCGGCGTAATAACCATGATACCGCTCTGGCAACTGGGCAGCAATGTGGGCCATGATGAAATGGGTAAACGCCGGTAAATCACGGCTCTTTACGCGCCGGCCGATGTCCGGCAGCATGAATGGTTTGCCAATTCGCACTTCGATGGTCGTTGGGCGTAGTTTTTTCACGTTAGCAAACAATACATCATTGTTCACCAATCCAACCGGTAAGATGGGGACCTGGGCGCGGCTGGCTAAATAGGCGGCTCCGTCTTTGGCTGCCATCATTTGGCCGTTAAAACTGCGCGTCCCTTCTGGGGCGAGACCGAAAACTGTGCCGGATTGAACGGCCGTCATCGCTTCTCGCAACTGCTGCCTGTCAACCATATCTTTTTTGATGTAAATGGCCCCCAACCATGACATAATCGGGCCATAAATGAAATGCGATCTCCATTTTTCAACGGCAAAAAAACGCCATTTTTGTAAAGGGAAGTTCAGCAGCAAAACCGGTGTGTCAACAACGCTGGTATGGTTTAAGACGACAATGTAAGGGCCATGCGCCGGGATATTTTCTTTGCCCACTACGCTAAACCGGGCAAGCAAAAACAGCCGGGCGATGTTCAAAGCAAAACGGATTAAACGATATCGAAACATAACGGGTGAGTATAGCGGCTAAAGGCGCATATGCAATTTTGGGTTAAAATTATGGTTAACATGTTATTTGAATTCAAAAATTTCCAAGTTGAAGAAGATGAAGAACGCCTGAAAATTATGTGGCCATCGCCCCACAACTGGTTTTTGCTAGGTTTATTCAGTCTGGCATTAAGCATTTGGCTCGTTATGCTCACTGTGATGGCTGGCTATTTGATAAGCGATGTTATGTTGGCCGGGGAACGGTACAGCTTTTTATTGTCGGCGATGCTGCTGCTTTGGCTTCTGATTTGGGTTCAATTTGGCCGGTTTTTATGGAAGCGGTGGCAGTTTTACGCGGCAAATCGGGAGATTTTGTTCATTGATGAAGAACGGTTGATCATCCGGCGGCCTGTTTCTGTTCTGGGTATTACGAACGCCTATGATATGCAGCATGTCAGCCCTTTTTATGTGAGCGACAAACGCAGCAGTCCGGTTTTTGATTATGGACATCAACATATTTATTTTGGGGATGCTCTGACGGAAGATGAAGCAAGGGGGTTGGTTGATGAGGTAAACGGCCGTTTCTTCCCCGACCTTGATGACGATTTGTAACTAATTGTACAAGTCATCCCCCCGCCTGCACAAAGCCTGTCCTCATAAAGATAGGGGTATGGCAATCGAGAGATACCTGAATAATTACGACGATTTTTAATGCTTATCCGGTCAATTTTTGCCACAATGGCGGGCCTAAAATCAGCGCCCCCACCAAAACCGCCCCCAAAGCCCCAACCAAAACGGCCGCTGCGGCCACATCTTTAGCAATTTTTGCCAACGGATGGAATTCCGGCGTCACCATATCCACCAGCGCTTCTAACGCTGTGTTCATGAATTCCGCCATCCACACCGCCATCATGGCTAAAATGAGCGCCGCCCAATCGCGGGCGGGCAGCCACAACCACATCCCCATCGCCAAAACCCCGATGCTGATAACGCCATGAATCCAGGCATTATGCTGCGTGCGGAGAACGTACCACCAGCCTTCAAAGGCGTATTGAAAGCTCTTGATGCGGCTGTATAACTCGGTTTGGCTCTTTTCCGGCATGGTTACGCCCCGGTCGGTGTGATGTTATGCAGCCCAAGTTGGTTGAGAACGGCCGTTTGCGCTGCCCACATTGCCGCTTTCTCATCCGGCTCTGCATGGTCGTGGCCTAGCAAATGCAGGACGCCGTGAACCGCCAACAACTGCAATTCAGCCATGAGGTTGTGTCCGGCGGCCTGGGCCTGGCGATCGGCGTAAGGCACAGAAATGATGATGTCGCCCAAATAGGCAGACTGCGACGCCATCCCCGGCATGGGATCGCCGGCCGGGAAGCTGAGCACATCGGTCGGTTTATCCACGCCCAAATAGTCGCGGTTCAGCCGGTGAATGTAGACGTCGTCGGTCAACACCAATGTCAATCCGGCTGGCTGGGGGGCTTGTTGATGGTGGAGGGTGGCAGAAACGGCCGTTTGCAACACCGCCACTTGCCCTTCATCCCACTCACCCAACCCCGCCGCTTCATCCAAGACGAGTTCAATCTCATAATCAGCCATCATCATGCCTGCACATCGCGTGAAAACGCCGGTTTTTTCTGAGGCGGACTCAATGGGGCCGTGTCCGGCAGCGTCTCAATCTCAGGCTGCGCCGCTGTTTCAGCAGTTGAAACGGCCGTTTCCTGCCCCTCATTCACCGCCAACGCATCATTTCCAGGATACTTCACTCGGACGTGAAAACGCCCCTTCAACGTTTTAACAAACGAATCTTGAATCATTTTCACATCGCCCAAAGTCAGCCCGGAATCATCCAACTGCCCTTCCGACAAATGCTCGCTCACAATCGAACTCACCAGTTTTTCAATCGCTTTCTCAGAATTTGGCCGGAGCGCATTTGACGTTGCGTCAATCGCATCGGCCAGCATCACAATACCCGTCTCGCGTGAGCGAGGGCGCGGCCCCGTATACTGAAACTGTTTAATGTCCACACTGTCGGGGTCTTCCGCTTGCCCCTGCGCTTTCATGTAAAAACTCTTGACAATGCGGTCGCCATGATGCTCGGCAATAAAATCTCGAATACGATCCGGCAGGCGGTGCTTCCGCGCCATTTCCAAGCCGTCGGCCACGTGGCTGATGATGATGCGGGCGCTGCTGGCCGGATCTAACGATTCATGCGGGCTGACGCCTTCCTGATTTTCAGTAAAGAAAGGCGGGCGTTTCATCTTGCCGATGTCATGATAAAACGCCCCCACTCGAATCAGAGTGCTGTTGGCTTTGATTTTTTCGGCCGCTTGCTCAGCCAAATTCGCCACCATAATGCTGTGATGATAGGTTCCGGGCGCTTTTCGCAGCAGTTCCTGCAGCAGCGGGTGGTCTAATCGAGACAAATCCTGTAACTGCAATGAAGTTGTCACCCCAAACAGGCTGCCCATGATGAAAAACCCAACCAGGGTCAGCGCTGCCGATAACACACCATTCCCCAAACCGTACAACATGAGCTGCAACATTTCGACAATATCTAAGTTTTGCGGCAATCGAAAAATGAGAATAGCGACAATGTGCCCTAACGCAGCCAATAATCCGGCCCGAAAGAAAGCGTTGATCCGCTGCGCGTAGGCGTCGTGCAAGGTCAGCAAGGCCAACATCCCGCCGGCTCCCATGTAAACGGCCGCTTCCAATGAATTTCGCCCCAAGTAACCGACCAACGCAGACATAGCAACTGTCGCCATCATGGATAGGCGGGTGTCAAATATGACGGCTAACAGCATGGACATGGCCCCAATGGGGAACCAGTAAACCAAAAACCCGGCTCCGGCTGTCATCATGCGGGCGCCAAAGGCGAATAACAAAAGTAACAGGGCCAGGGCGATGAGGTAACGGCCGTTTGCCCGCAGCCGGCTGTGATATTGCTGCCAGTACAATATAATTACCGTCACCAGGAGCAACGAAGCGATAAATAAGCTGCCCACGCTGCGCCAATCCAGTTCCCGCTGCATCAACCCCAATTCGGTAAGCATTTCCACATCGGCCTCGGTAACAATGTCGCCAGTACCGATAATGCGTTGGTCTTTAGTCACGCTGCGGACAATGGGTTCGACAGCGGCTACGGCTTCCGCACGGGCAGCGGCCGTTTCCGCTTCATCGGGGAACACGGTAGGTACAATAAACTGCGGCGCAAGGTTAGTAACAACATTTTCCTGGGTGGGCGTTAAATCCAGGCTGGCCTGCCGCCGCGCCGACCGTTGAACTGCGCTCAACTGGTCTTCCCGAATGTCCTGACGCATCAACAAATCAATAATACTCAAAATATCTACTTTAGCCGCTTCAAAATCCGCTTGATTCATCTCCAGCAAGTCCAGGGCGACCTGCTCTTCAATGTTCAACTCCTTAATGGCCTGTAAATATCTGAGTTTGGTTTCAGTTGTCGCCTGCGTATCGGCGCGTACTGTTTCGATGAAGGCAAAGACGGCGCGGGCCTGCGCTAATTGAGCGCGGCCAATATCGAGATCGAGCGATGTGTATGTTGTGGGTACACTGGCGCTGGCTTGTTCTTTGGCCTGAGTTGTCAACAATTCGCTGGTGTAAGTTAACGAGCGGGGCGCCAAAATCTCGTTGGCGGCCGGCTGTCCCGCCGTCACATTGACAACAGACGGGGACACCAGATTAAAGGAAAGGACAAGCGTCATACCCAAAGTCAGCAAAATGGCATACAACCACAGGAATGACCCCTGCGCAACTTGCTGCCACCACTGCTTTGTCGTCGGCTTTGTTTCGTCCAGCGTACTCATAAAGAACGGCTAACCGTTTTGTAACAATTCCCGCACGACCTGGTTGACTAAACGGCCGTCTGCCTTCCCCTTTACTTGCGGCATCAATTTTCCCATCACCTGCCCCATCGCCTTCATACCGGCTGCGCCGAATTCGGCGACAATGGGCGCGGCCAGCGCTTTAATCTCATCGGCTCCCATCATTTGCGGCAAATAGCGTTCGATAATGGCTAGTTCCATTTTCTCGTTGGCGGCCATTTCCGACCGGTTCGCCTTTTCATAATCGGCAATACTCTCGCGCCGCTGCTTGGCCTGTTTGGTTAAAACGGATTGGACGCCGGCGCCATCTAATTCGGTTCGGTCATCCACTTCAATTTGTTTGATGGCGGCCAACAACATGCGCAGCGTATTACGGGTTTCTGAATCGCCTGCGCGCATGGCAGCGGCCATATCGTCGCGTAATTGTTCTTTTAAGCTCATAATTTCAATCCTCCAAGCCTGATTGTAGCAGATTGTCGGGTAGTCTTGTAGTCGAGTAGTCGGGTAGTCTTGTAGTCCAGTAGTCGGGTAGTCTTGTAGTCGAGTAGTCGGGTGGTCTTATAGTCAAGTGGTCGGGTGGTCTTATAGTCAAGTGGTCGGGTGGTCGAGTAGTCGAGTGGTCGGTAGTCGGGCAAGTTTCGTCGCTTTGACTATCCAACTACCAGACTATCCGACTACCCGACTACCAGACTACCAGACTACCCGACTATCCGACTACCCGACTACCCGACTACCAGACTATCCGACTACCAAACTACCCGACTAACTCCGCCAGGCAGCGAGGAATAACAGCGCCCAGCCAACGACAAAAGCGACACCGCCTAGCGGGGTGACAGCGCCCAGCCAGCGCGCCCGCGTAGCCACAAGCAAGTACAGGCTGCCGGAAAAAAGTATAACGCCAGTAAAGAGCAGGTATCCGGCCCAATTGGTTAAGGTTCCGGGCCATTTTCCGGCGGCCCAGGCGACGAATAACAGTCCCAGAGCGTGGTAAACATGGTAGCGCACGGCCGTTTCAAATATCTCAGCTAAATCATGGCGAGCCAGGTAATCGCTTAATCCATGCGCCCCAAACGCGCCCAATGATATGCCTAAAAACATCAACGCGGCTCCCATCAATACAAAAATTCGTTCCATTTCGTTCTCCAATCTCAAAAAAAATTATAACTGTTCAGGTGACAGTCACTTCCTCCAAAGGTGTTGGTCAAAGCTGCGATATTTATAAGTGACTGCCACCTCTGGGATTGAACGGTTATCGGCTGTTCAGCGTCTTTGCCACATAATGCACCAACCGCTCGGCAACGGCCGTTTTGCTCTGCAAAGGCATCTCCTCCACCAACCCGGCGGAACTGAGCAAGGCGATTCGGTTCGTATCCACCCCAAACCCGGCGCCTGCGGCCGTGACATCATTCACGGCAATGTAATTTAACCCTTTACGCAGGAGTTTGTGACGGCCGTATTCAAACGCATCCTGAGTCTCAGCCGCGAAACCCAGCGTCACCCGCGGGAAACCCGTTTTTTCCCGCTGTTCCTTCACCGCGCTCAAAATATCCAACGTTTTTTCCAACCCAATCGCCAACCCCCACGCCTGATCCGTTTTCTTGATTTTTTGGTCAGCGCGCGTTTCGGGGCGGAAATCGGCCACTGCCGCCACCATAAACAGCGCATCAGCGTCAACAACCGCCTCACAAACAGCATCGGCCATTTCCTGCGTGGTCGTTACCGCAATATGTTCCGCGCCAATGGGGATGGGTTGATGCACAGGGCCGGCAATCAGCGTCACCCGCGCCCCGGCATCCAAAGCCGCCTGGGCCACAGCCAGCCCCTGCCTGCCGGTAGAACGATTGGAAATAAACCGTACCGGGTCCAACGCTTCCCGCGTAGGGCCGGCAGTAACAACAACGTGACGGCCGTTCAAAACCCCCGTCCGCGCCAGCGCCAACCGGACATGACCAAACAAATCCGACGGCTCCATCATACGCCCCAACCCGCTCAAACCAGAAGCCATTCGTCCTTCAACCGGCCCCGCTAACAAAACGCCTCGCTGGCGCAGCGTGGCGACATTGGCCTGCGTTGCCGGATGTTGGTACATACCGCCATCCATTGCGGGAGCCGCCATCACAGGGCAGCGCGCCGCTAACGCCGTCGTTGTCAGCAAATTATCGGCCAATCCCAGCGCCAATTTGGCAATAGTGTGGGCCGTTGCCGGGGCGATGAGGAGTAAATCGGCCGTTTCCCCCAGCCCCACATGCCGCACATGGCCGTCCAAACGCCACATATCATCAAAAACCGGCCGGCCGGTAACCGAGCGAAACGTCAATGGCGAAACAAACTTCGCCGCCGCCGATGTCACAATCACATCCACCAACGCCCCCGCCTGCGTCAGCTTTGAGGCCAGGTCAACTGCCTTGTAACAGGCTATCGAGCCGGTCACACCCAACAAAATTCGTTTATTTTTGAGCAAGGTTATGGGTTCCATATCCATAGTGTAAAACGTAAACCACAAAACGTAAAATCTCAGCAATTCCAATTCTGGCATAGGGATGGGATGGGCGGGCCATGATCGCGGCTAAACAGACGGCCTTCCATCCCGCCCCGATTTTGGCCGTATACGGGGCGAGATGGCGCGGAATAACGTTGTTTTGTTGGCCTAAGTCCATACCGCGCCATCCCGCCCCTACCAGACATCGTTTAGGGAAGGCTCGTAAATAACTTTGGTGTTTCGGGAATTGCAATTCCCGAAACATGCTGCCCTAAATAAGGAAGTTAAAAACGAACCTTCCCTTAGAATTGGAATTGCTGATAAAATCCACAGCGATTCGACGTTCAGACAACGGACTGTTATAATGGCGGCTTGGTTGTCGAATCATAGATTTGCAGCCACATCAGCAACAAAAATGAGGTGTTAAATTAAATGGACTTTCAACCCTGGGCGCCATATTTGGGCGTAGCAGAAATTATCTTGTCAATAACGATGGTCGTTTTAGTTCTTATGCAGACCAAAGGTTCTGACTTAGGCGGTTTTATGGGCGGCGGCGGCGGCGATTTTGGCGGCGGCTTCCGCACCCGGCGCGGCATTGAGCAAACATTGCATCGCGTAACAATTTACATATCCATCGTCTTCTTTATCGTCACTTTGTTTTCCTTCCTGGCTTGGGGACAAGCGGTTTAAGACTGGCGATGAAATAAAATACGGATTTGCAGCGCCAGTTTGAAGAAGCGGTAAGGAAACGACTTCGTCGTCTGGCTTAAATTTCCGCTTCTTAGACAACTTTGTCATGAGGGGAATGCAATCCCGTATTACATGACATGAAAATCAATCTTCGTTGGCAACTGCTGATTGCGGCCGTTGGGTTTGCTTTGGCTTTGGCATTGCTGTTCTCCCGACAACCGCAGCCGGCAAGTGTCGCGCCGATAATAAATCCGTGTACAACGCGGGTTCCGGCAGTCGGCGGAACGTTCATAGAAGGAATCGTCGGCGCGCCGCAGTTCTTGAACCCACTGTTGAGCGACGGGTTTCCGGTTGACGAAGCGGTGTCCAGTCTTATTTTTGACGGTTTAACCCGCTATGACGAATCGGGGATACTCGAACCCAATCTTGCCGAAGGCTGGACAGTCAGCGAAGATGGGCTGACGGTTGAATTTCAACTACGGCAAGATGTCACCTGGCATGATGGGGAACCGTTTTCAGCCGATGATGTGCTGTTTACCTATCATTTGCTGCAAGATGACACGTTCACTGGCGCGGCGGACTTAAAACGGTTGTGGCAGTCGGTTGTTGTCAGCAAAACCGGCCCTTACAGCATTCAGATAGACCTGCCCGCACCGTATGCGCCGTTTTTGGATGCAACGACGCGGGGGATTTTGCCAAAACATTTGTTGGAAGGGGTAACGGCCGTTTCCCTGCCCGCGCATCCCTTCAACCGCAACCCCACCGGAACCGGCCCCTTCATCATTGCCCCGAATCAAGATTGGGAACGCACGCATCAATTAAATCTCACCCCCAATCCCGCATATTGGCGCGGCGGAACCCAAATCACCGCCCTTGAATTCCGGTTCTACCCCAACGAAACAGCCATGTTTGATGCCTACGCCGCCGGCAACATCCAGGCCATCAACCAGGTTTCACAAACCCTGCTGCCCCGAGTCGCGGCCCAACCGGGAACGCGGCTGTTCACAACGGCCGAACCGCGCTATACAGAACTGCTCTTCAACCTGACCGATTCCGGCGCGGCCGCGCTGCAAGAAACGGATGTGCGCCGCGCCCTGGCTTATGCCCTTGACCGGGAAATGTTGATTGATGAAGAACTAAACGGGCAAGGATTGCTGCAAGACGGCCCCTACCTGCCCTCAAATTGGGCCAGCAATCCCGCACTGATAACCGTTTACGCCCATCAAGTTATCTCAGCCACCGCGATCCTTGACCAGGCGGGCTGGACCATTCCCGACGGCGCAACGATTCGCTACAAGGAAGACGCACCGCTGAACCTGCGCCTGGTCACATTGGACGCATCACCGCAAAAGGAATTGGCCGCCGGGATTAAAAAACAGTGGGCGGCCGTTAATGCGGCCGTAGACATTTCGCTGGCAGAGTCGCCGCAAGAACTACGCGATATGCTGGCCGCACGTGAATTTGATGTGGCGCTTGTTGACATAGCGCCCACTGGCGATCCGGATTTGTATGATTTTTGGAGTCAGGAAGCGATTGTGCGGGGACAAAATTATGGCGGATGGAATAATCGGCGGGCGAGCGAGGCTTTGGAAAACGGCCGTAACATATGGCCCATTGAAGAAAGACGGCCGTTCTACAACACCTTCCTCCGCCAGTATGACAACGATTTACCGGCCATCACCTTGTACCAACACACCTACACCTACGCCCTGAGCCGCGATGTTCACAACGCCGAAATCGGGCTAATTGTCCATCCCCGCGACCGGTTTCAGACATTTGCCACCTGGTTCCTCCTCTTTCAGGATGTAACAATTGAATGTCCGACTCAACAACCTTAAAAAACGGAACTGAGACTGGAGATTAGAGACTAGAGACTGGACAATCTCTAATCTCCAGTCTCCAATCTCTTGTACGTTTTACCGCCGTCTAAACGACTCATCACAGATATTTTGGTATAATTAAGAGCAGCGTCCGGCAGCTAAAGCCGACTCAAGAAAAAATAATCCGCAGCATTTCATAGATTACATAAGGTTCGCTCGTTTTCAACCGTCCAGCTCGGACAGCATGTTTCGAGAATTGCAATTCCCAAAACACCGAGGTTATTTTACGACTGAACCCATAGATTAAACTGGAGAAAACAACATGGGAAGCTTAGGCACACCCGAACTACTCATCATCTTAGTCGTCGTCATTCTCGTTTTTGGCGTCGGCCGTATCGGTAAATTAGGCAGCGAACTAGGCAAAGGGGTCAGCGCCTTCCGCAAAGGCCTGAAAGAAGGCCAGGAAGATGAAGAGCAAGACAACGACATACCCACAACGACCGTCAAATAATGACGGCTCTTTGGGAATTCGCGGGTTTTTTGGTTGCGAGTGGCAAGTAGCGGGTGGCGCGTCCAGAGAACATACTCGCTACCCGCCGCCCGCTACTCATGCCAACCCCGTGAAATCCTGGAGACCCATAATGACTTTACG
The DNA here is from genome assembly GCA_024762395.1 of Anaerolineae bacterium. Lineage (GTDB taxonomy): Bacteria > Chloroflexota > Anaerolineae > Promineifilales > Promineifilaceae > JACKCC01. The sequence continues at coordinate 10,152 of JANTHP010000071.1, forward strand.
GAAAAAAGACACGGTTAACGCTGATTCCCAGAGAGAAGAATCTGCGTCATCGGCAAAATTTGCTATTTTTTCTGAAGACTCAATAATTACAAATCAGGCATGGACAGTTTTTTTGGCATAGGCGCGCCCGAACTCATACTCATCTTGCTTCTAGCAGGGCTTGTGATGGGGCCGCAGCGCATTGGACAGGCCGCCCGCTGGCTGGGAAAAACAACGGCGCAGTTACAATCTATTTCCCGCCGTTTTATGCGCCAGCTTAACGCCGAATTGGCTTCGGCCGATGAAAACGGTGATCTCAAAGGGGCAATGGACGACATCCAGGCGTTACGCCGACAGGTCAATGATTTGCGGCAGGAGTTAGCCTCTTCAGCCATGAAACCATTGCAAGAAGGAAAAGCAGCACTGCAAGAAGGCAAAGCGGTGTTAAAGGAGAGCGAATCCATCGTCCTTCCTTCCCCGCCCCTTGCGCCACCCTCCAACAAAGAGAACCGTATCGCGCCGCCCGCACTGTCCCAACAATTACCCAACCTGGTTGACGTTCCCGATGACCCTGAATGATGCGCAACAAGACCAAAGCTAACACCGATCAAACAGAAGCCACAATTCTGGATCATCTAAACGAACTGCGAAAGCGGCTCACATGGGTCGTTGGCGGTTTGGCGGTTATGACAATCCTCAGTTTTGTCTTTGCTGAACCGCTGCTGAATTTTTTATTACGGCCGTATGCCGCCAGTTCCCCCTTAGGAGCCGAATTACAAACCCTGCGCCCTACTGAAGGCATCGAAACCTTCTTTAAAGTCGCTCTCATGGCAGGCGGGATTCTTTCCATGCCCTTTACGCTGTACCAACTCTGGCTGTTCATCTCTCCCGGCCTGACCAAAAAAGAGCGGCGTTATGTCTACATCTTCCTGCCCAGCGCCCTCCTTTTATTTGGATTGGGTATCGCATTTGCCTGGTTTATCCTCGTCCCCGCATCTGTGCAGTTTCTGGCCGGTTTTCTACCCGACATATTCAAGCCGGACTGGACAGGTCAAGAATACATCAGTTTCCTCACAACCATGCTTTTCTGGATTGGGGTTAGTTTTGAAATGCCGGTCATCGTCTACTTTATCGCCCGGACAGGGCTGGTAACAGCTAAAGCATTACGCGAACAGTGGCGCGCTGCCATCGTCGCCATCTCCGTCATCGCCGCCGCCATTACGCCTTCGATTGACCCGATTACGATGCTGCTGACAATGGCTCCGCTCGTCATTTTGTACGGCATGAGCATTGGCACGGCCCACATAGGCCAGCGTCAATTTGATAAATCTATGGCGATTGAGTAGCAAAAGCGGCGTAAAATTATAGATTGCCTAAATACGGCCGTTTACCAACCAATACGCCGCCAATCCCCCGCCAATAAACCCAAACAAATGCGACTGCCAGGAAACACCAACCTGCTGCGGCAGCACACCCCAAATCATCCCCCCATACAAAAACAACACCAAAATTGACCAGGCAATGGACGAAAAACTGCGCTCAAAATAACCGCGCAGCAGCAAAAAGCCAAAGTAACCAAAAATCAGGCCGCTGGCCCCCAAATGAACCGTGTTCGCTGGCGCAACCAGCCAGATACCCAACCCGCTGACCAGGGTAACAATAATGCTGACTATAAAAAAATCGCGCAGCCCGCGCATCATCACAAACCAGCCCAATACCAAAAACGGAACCGTGTTGGCCGCCAGATGAGCGAACCCGGCATGGAGTAATGGCGCCAACAAAATGCCCCACAGGCCAACGGCCGTTCGCGGCCAAACTCCCAATCTATCCAACGCCCCGCCAAAAACCAGCCAATCCACCGCCTCCAAAACCCACAAAAAAAGCACAAACCCGCCCAAAATCGTCGCCTGGGTCTTCAAAACATCTTGAATTTCGCGCAATGTGTCGTTTTTTTCCATGTTGTTTAGTCTTGTAGTCGAGTAGTCTGGTAGTCTGGTAGTCGGGTGGTCTTTAGATTATAAGCGCTGCGGCTCCCTGCACCTGGCTGGCTTTCAACCGCTGCAAAACGGCATTGGCTTCAGCTAACGGATACAGTTCCACATCGGTTTTGATGGGAATCTGGGCGGCTAGCGGCAAAAATTCTTCCGCGTCCTGGCGGGTCACATTGGCAACGCTGCGTAAAATGCGCTCACCCCACAGCAAATTGTACGGCAGTTCGGGGATGGGACTCATGTGGATGGAGTTGATGGCGATTGTGCCGCCGGGTCGCAAATGCCCCAGCGCCAACGGAATAATCCAGCCCGCCGGAGCAAAGGTAATGCTGGCATCCAACGCAGCCGGCGGCGTATCTTGCGCCTGCCCCGCCCAGGCAGCCCCCAACGCCAAAGCGTGCCGCTGATGCTCAGCGCTGCGCGTAAAAACGTAGACTTCACAATCCCAATAACGCGCAACTTGAATGACAATGTGGGCGCTGGCCCCAAACCCGTATAACCCCAGCTTTTGCCCCGGCCGAATACCACTCAAACGCAAGGAACGATAGCCAATGACGCCAGCGCACAACAACGGCGCGGCCTGAGCGTCGCTAAAGGAGGCTGGCAGCGGATAGGCGTAGCGCGCGTCAACGACTGTGTATTCGGCGTAGCCGCCATTGGCGTGGAGACCGGTGTATTTTGCCTGAGGACATAAGTTTTCCAGGCCGCGCCGGCAGTAATCGCATTGACCGCAAGCCCAGTTGATCCAGGCGACGCCAACGCGGTCGCCTGGCTGAAAGCGGGTAACGCCCGCCCCCAACTCATCAACAATGCCGACGATTTGATGGCCGGGGATGATGGGCAGGCGAGGCAGCGTTAAATCGCCTTCTACGGTTTGTAAGTCGGTGTGGCAAACGCCGCACACGTTTATTTTGATGCGTATTTGACCGGAGCCGGGGTCGGGAACGGCCGTTTCCACCAGCGCCAACGGGTTTTCAGCAACAGGCCGGGGACTGCTTAACTGCATCGCTCTCATCAAAAAAAACCTCGTAACTATCCAGGTGACAGTCACTTTTTCAGAGGTATTTGCCAAAACCACGATGGTTAGCAAGTGACTGTCACCTCTGGTCGCTGTATAGTTGCAAAACCTCAATCTAATATGCCGCGCTGAGCAAAGCGCTGACAACAACGCCCCGTATCAAATCCAATCCAATCAGCACGATAATGGGGCTAAAATCCAAACCGCCCATTGGCGGAATGAGACGACGGACAGGCTCCATAATCGGATCTGTCGCCTGGTAAATAAATCGGATGATTGGCCCCCAGGTTGGATGCCAGGGGCTAACCCTCACCCAGGACAAAATCACCCGCGCTAATACGATAAAACTGAATATACGAAATAACATATTTATTGTGTTGGCAACTGCAATCATAATTTCCTTCTTGAGCCGAAAATGGCGCGTCCAACCCGTACATGGGTCGCGCCTTCTTCAACGGCAATTTCAAAATCGTCGGTCATGCCCATGGAGAACGAAAGCGACTGCCCAACTATTGGTTCCAGCCACAATCCTAACGCGCGCGTTCGACGAAAAACAGTTCGAATCTCCGTTTCAGCCGCTGTCCAGGGCGCCATCGTCATCAACCCGTGCAATTTTAAGCCGGGCAGTTCGGCAACCGTTTCAGCGGCTATACGGAGATTATCCCGCTGTGTTGCGTTTGTCTCCCATTCTCTCATATCCCACCCAGATTTGGACGCTTCGCCGGAAATGTTGACTTCCAGAAAGACGGGCAGGGGCGTTTTTTGCGTTTCTACCCGCCGCTCTGACAAGCGGCGGGCTATTTTGAGACGATCTAAAGCATGGAAAACATCGGCATGATCGGCCGCCAGCGCTGTTTTACGGCTTTGCAGCGTACCGATTTGGTGCCAAACGACGCCGTTGTCTTTTCCCAGGGCCAATTCGACGGCCGTTCGCTTTTCTGCTAATTCCTCCGCCCTATTTTCACCAAACTGACACATCCCAGCCTCATAAGCAGCCAAAACGACTTCAGCCGGCCATGTTTTGGTGACGGCAACCAGGGTAATCGTATCGGGATCGCGTCCGGCGCGTTCGGCCGCCTGAGCAATGCGCTGGGAAACGGCCGTAACCCTCTCTGCAAGTTCATTCACGGAAAACAAATCGCCCTCTCTTTTTGAAAATCTAACGCTTCATAGCAATCATTCACTATTATTCTATCATCTTACACGCTACCGGGTATGTTCATCTAACAAAATTGTTAACAAAACCATAACACCAACCGATTGACGGCCGTTTCAATCCCCGTCACAATAAGAGAATGGCTTACAAAGTATTAGTCGTCGAAGACGACGTAACCTTACAAGAAACACTCGCTTATAATTTAGCGCGCCAGGAGTATGATGTGGTGAAAACCGGCAACGGCCGTACCGCCCTCACCCTGGCCCGCAAAGAAAAACCCGACCTCATCATCCTGGATGTGATGCTGCCCGGCCTGGACGGCTTTGAAGTATGCCGCATTTTACGCCAGGAAATGAGCATGCCCGTCCTCATGCTCACCGCCCGCGCCGAGGAGATTGACAAAATCGTCGGGCTGGAAGTCGGAGCCGATGATTATTTGACCAAACCGTTCAGTATGCGCGAACTGATGGCCCGCGCCAAAGCGCTGCTGCGCCGCGTGGAACTCACCCGCGAAGAGACAACCGCCGCCCAAACAGACCAACCACCCAAACCCCAAACGGCCGTACTCACCTTTGGCAACCTGGCCATTGACGACGGCCGGCGAGAAGTGCGTTTGAATGACAAACCCATCCGCATGAAACCCAAAGAATTCGATTTACTCCAATTTCTGGCCCGCCATCAAGGCATCGCCCTCTCCCGCGATTTGATTTTGGAGCGCGTCTGGGGCTGGTCATACGATGGCAACAGCCGCACCGTTGACGTTCACGTCCGCTGGCTGCGCGAGAAAATCGAACCCGAACCCAGCAAGGCCACCCGCATCGTCACCGTGCGCGGCGTCGGCTACCGATTTGATGGATAGACTACCAGCAACCAATAACCAATAACCAACAACCAACCACCAACAACCAACATGTTCTCCAAACTCCGCTGGCGTGTCGCCCTTCCCTTTATCATTTTAGTTTTGTTCGTCATGGGCGGCTTGGCGGCGTTTATCGGACGCCCCGCCTGTACAGCTAATCTGGCTTGTATCCAGCGCGCCGTTTGGACGGCGGCTGGATTATTGGCGGTCGGGATAATCGCGCTAGCTTGGGTCCAGGCTGAACAAGGATCGCGTTTATTGCGCCAGTTAGCTGAATTAGCCCGTCAAATGGCTGCGGGGAAGAAGAACGGCCGTCTCCTGGCCCAAAAACAAAACGACGCCGGCGATCTCATCAAATCTTTCAACTTCCTAACCGACACGCTTAACGGCCGTATTACCGACTTAACCGAAGAAAAAAGACAGCTTGCCGCCGGCATGAAATTCATGGCCGACGGCATGCTCATTGCCGATGAAACGGGAAAAGTTTGTCTTATCAACCCCGCCGCCGCCCGCCTTCTCAAAATCAAGAAAAAACAAGCCCTCAATCATTCGTTGGCCGAAGTCATCCGCCATCACCAACTAATTGACCTATGGCAGCGCTGCCAAAAAGAAAACCGCGAGCAAGTAGCCGCAGTAGAAATCGGCCGCGATCTATTTCTCCAAGCCGTCATCACGCCTTACACAGAAAAAGATACGCGCGGCTACCTGGTCATGCTCCAGGACTTAACCCCAATTCGCACCCTCCAAACCATCCGCCGCGACTTCATCAGCAACATCTCCCACGAACTACGGACGCCGCTGGCTTCGCTGCGGGCGGTGGTGGAAACGCTGCAAGACGGCGCATTGGACGATCCGCCGGCGGCAGAACGCTTTCTCGGCCGCGCCGAACATGAGATTGATACGCTAACGCAAATGGTGGAGGAGCTGTTGGAACTGTCGCGGATCGAGTCGGGGCTGGTTCCGTTGAAGTTGGAAGAAACGGCCGTTTCCGACCTCCTCCTCACGCCATTAGAACGGCTGCGCCCCCAGGCCAAGCGCAACGAAGTCGAACTCATCCTCGACCTGCCCGCCCATCTGCCGCCGGTCTTTGCCGACGCCGAACGAATGCAGCGGGTGGCAACCAATCTGCTGCACAACGCCGTCAAATTCACCCCGCCCGGCGGCAAGATAACAGTTCACGCCCGGCTCAACAAGAAGGAAACGGCCGTCGTCATCTCCGTTAAAGACACCGGCCCCGGCATCCCCGCCGCCGACCTGCCCCGCATTTTTGAACGCTTTTACAAATCTGACCGGGCGCGGACGCGCAGCGAGGGCGGAACCGGACTGGGTTTGGCCATTGCCCGGCATATTGTGGAAGCGCATAACGGCCGTATCTGGGTCAAAAGCAACGAAGGCCAGGGCAGCGCTTTCTACTTCACTCTCCCCATTAGCCGTTAAACGGCCGTTAACAAAACCTTAGCCTGACATTAACTCAATTTTGAATGATTGTTAACGGCTCCCTGTTAAGATTCTCCTTGTAACAGAGGGTTCATATCTCTTTCTTCTTCTCCAAAAGGTTAACAGCGCGGGTTTTCCGCGCTGTTGACTTGTCAGAAAGCAAGATGTGCGCCAAAACAATCAATTTTCAAAAGAGGAGAGAATAAATGCGTAACAAATCACTTATTTTATTGGCAATTCTGGCCCTGCTGCTCGTCGCTTGCGGCGGCGGCACAGCCGAACCGCAAACCGTCACTGATCGCGTTGAAGTACCCGTAGAAGTGACTCGTGTCGTCACCGAAACCCAAACCGAAACCGTTACCGAGACCGTCACCGAAACCGTCGTTGAGACCGTTGAGGTCGTCGCTTTACCAGCGGTTGATCCCCTGTCCGTCAGCGGCGACATTGCCGCCGCCGGCAGCTCCACCGTCTTCCCCCTGGCCGAACGGATGGCTGAACGGTTCCAGGACGAAGGCTTCTCCGGCAACATCACCATTGACAGCATCGGCTCCGGCGCCGGCTTTGAACGCTTTTGCGTCGCCGGTGAATCCGACATCTCCGACGCCAGCCGCCCCAT